>NZ_JABBGL010000003.1:0-326837 GCF_012927365.1 Sphingobium sp. TB-6
CGGCGGAAAACCACCAAAACTCGCCATCACTGCCGTCATGAGAAAGCTCATCGTCACCGCAAATGCCCTGCTCAAGGCAGATCGCATCTGGCGCAAATCACTCGCTTGACCATCACGGATACTCTAGCGGGTAGCTGGTTGCGTCTTCCACCCTTTATCGTCCTCCCCATTGGGAAATCGACCTCCTGAAGGTTGAAATATGTGGAAACGTCCGGAGATGGACTCTCGCTTTCGCGGGAATGACCAGGCAAGCTCAAGGTGCGGGCTGGACAAGGGCGTCCCGCTTGCCCAAATGATGGGCCTGTCATGACCAAGCGCATCCTTCTTATCATTTCCGGCGGCATCGCGGCTTACAAGTCGCTGGAGCTGGTGCGACTGCTGCGCAAGCGGGGCTTGGCCGTGCGCGCGGTGCTGACCGAGAGCGCGGCCCAGTTCGTGACGCCGCTCTCGCTGGGCGTGCTGACCGAGGATCATGTCTATGGCGACATGTTCGACCTCAAGGAAGAGCGCGAGATCGGGCATATCCAGCTCAGCCGCCAGGCCGATCTGGTGGTGGTGGCCCCCGCGACGGCGAATATCCTTGCCAAGATGGCGGCAGGTATTGCCGATAATCTGGCGACGACGTTGCTGCTCGCGACCGACAAGCCGGTGCTGGCCGTGCCCGCGATGAATGTGCGGATGTGGCATCATGCAGCCACCCGGCGGAACGTTGCTCAGCTCAAGACCGATGGCGTGCACATCATGGAACCGGACAGCGGCGAAATGGCATGCGGCGAGTTCGGCAAGGGGCGCCTCCCCGAGCCGGAGGCGATCGCGGCGGAGGTGGCGCGGTTGCTGGCCTTGCCGCTGGCCGCGGATCCTCTGGCGGGCCAACCGGATTTTGAAACGGCGGATGCGCCGCTGACCGGGCGGCATGTGCTGGTGACGGCCGGGCCGACGCATGAGCCGATCGATCCGGTGCGCTATATCGCCAATCGGTCCTCGGGCAAGCAGGGCTTTGCCATTGCGGCGGCGGCGGCGCGGGCCGGGGCGCGGGTGACGTTGGTCGCGGGGCCGGTGCATTTGCCCACACCCTCCGGCGTGGATCGCGTCGATGTCGAGACGGCGCGGGAGATGCTGGCGGCGGTGGAAGCCGCCCTGCCCGTCGATGCGGCGATCATGGTGGCGGCGGTGGCGGACTGGCGCACGGCGGATGCGGCGGATCAGAAGCTCAAAAAGGATGGCTCGGGCAAGCCTGCTCCGCTTTCCCTGGTCGAGAATCCGGACATTCTCGCCACGCTGGGAAAGCATGCCAAGCGCCCGGCCTTGCTGGTGGGCTTTGCCGCCGAGACGCAGAAGGTTGCTGAGCATGCGCAGGCCAAGCTGGCGCGTAAGGGGGCTGACTGGATCGTTGCCAATGATGTGTCTGGTGACGTGATGGGCGGCGATTCCAACAGCGTGCATATTATTTCCAAGGACGGCGTCGAAAGTTGGGAAAATCTGCCCAAGGACGCTGTTGCCACTCGTTTGATAGAAAAGGTCGCTGATGCCCTCTCCTCTCGCTCCGATTGAAATCCGTCTGAAGCGCCTGCCCCATGGCGAGGGGCTGCCTGCGCCTGCCTATGCGACGGCGCATGCGGCGGGGATGGATGTGGTGGCGGCGGAGGACGTCATCCTGGTGCCCGGCGGGCGTCATGCGGTGGCGACGGGTTTCGCTATGGCGATTCCGGAAGGCTATGAAGTGCAGGTGCGGCCTCGCTCGGGCCTGGCGCTCAAGCATGGGATCAGCCTGCCCAATACGCCGGGTACGATCGACGCCGATTATCGCGGCGAATTGAAGGTCATATTGATCAACCTGGGCGGCGAACCCTTTGTGATCTCGCGGGGCGACCGGATCGCGCAACTGGTGGCGGCGCCGGTGCAGATCGCCACCTTTGCCGAAGTCGAGGAACTGGACGAGACCGTCAGGGGTTCCGGTGGTTTCGGGTCGACGGGAGTGAAATAATCATGACCCCATCCCCGCTCACCGACGAGCAGCTTGAACGCTATGCCCGCCATATCGTGCTGAAGGAGATCGGCGGGGCGGGACAGGCTCGGTTGCTGTCGGCGGATGTGGCGGTGATCGGGGCCGGGGGCATAGGCAGTCCGGCGATCCTCTATCTTGCGGCGGCGGGTGTCGGCACGATCCGGGTGATCGATGACGATGCGGTCGCCCTCTCCAATTTGCAGCGGCAGGTGCTGTTCGGGACCGAGGATATCGGCGCGCCCAAGGCCGAGGGCGCGATGGCGGCGGTGGCGCGGCTCAATCCCGATGTGAAGCTGATCCCCATCAATGCGCGGATCGATGCGGACAATGCCGCGCTGATGCTGCGCGAGGCGGATGTGGTGCTGGACGGCTGCGACAGTTTCGCGACGCGGCTGGCGGTGGCGGATTGCACGCAGAGGTTGAGGGTTCCGCTGGTGTCGGCGGCGGTCGGGCCGTTCGAGGGGCAGCTCGCCACCTATCGCGGGTGGGAAGCGGGCAAGCCTTGCTATCGCTGCCTGGTCGGATCCCCGGAGGATGCGCCGGAGCGGAACTGCTCGGAGACGGGCGTGATCGGGGCGCTGACCGGCGTAATGGGCAGCCTGGCGGCGCTGGAAGTGATCCGGGCGCTGGTGCCCTTTGGCGAGGATATGGCGGGGCGGCTGCTGTTGGCCGATCTGCTGTCGATGCGCTTTCGAACTGTGGCGGTGCCGAAGGATCCGGCCTGTCCGGGTTGCGCCGTGGAACTATGCGCGAGCTGAGGATCGTCGTCGCGACGGCGGATGCGGAGCGGCTGCGCGGGTCGCTGGTGATGGCGGCGGCGCAGGCTGCGTTGGGCGGCAAGGCGGCGCTTTTCCTGCAACTGGATGCGGTGGGATTGCTGCGGACGCCGATTGGGGCGCCGCAGGATGAGGCGCATCGGGCGGCGGGGCTGCCTTCGCTGGCGATGGTGATTGAGGAAGCCTTGGCTTTGGGGGTTGTCATCCTCGCCTGTCAGAGCGGGCTGGCCTTGTGCGGGATGACGGTGGAGAGCTTGCCCGCGGGCGTGGAGATTGGCGGGCCGGTTGGGTTTTTGCAGCAGACGGGGGATGAGACTCGCCTGCTTTTTGCTTGAAGCCGTCGGCTCGTCCGAATTTGGGTGGATAGGGGACGCTTCCTGTTTCGTCATTCCCGCGAAGGCGGGGATGACGAACTTCGAAAATGTCCGGAAATGGCCCAACGCGGGCCCGCTGTGGAGTCGTAAGCGAAAGCCGAGCGCAAAAAAAGCGCCGCCGGCAGCTCCGGCAGCGCCCTTTCCGTGCAATCCCGCTCGTTACTGCGCGCGGGGCGCCGCCGCTGCCGCGTTGGTGGGCAGGCCGCCGAGTTGCGTCACCAACTTGGTATAGGCGTCGAGATAGGCCAGCACGATCACCTGGCCGATTTCGGTGTTCTGATAGCCGCCGCCGCCAGCCGCCGCGAAACCGCCCCACCAGCCTGCGCCGCCACCGCCGCCGAAGCTGAGGTCCGATTTGCGGGCATAGCCCTCGGTCAGCGCCTCTTCCTCGGTCGTGCGGGCGTTGACGATCGAGAGCGTGACATTGGCCTCGCTCTTCTTGACCGAGATGCCGCCGGCGAGCGCGCCGAAGGTCCGGCCGCCCAGGAAGCCGCCGAGCATGCCGCCCAGCGCATTGCCGCCCGAATTCTTGTTCGAGGAAACGATGTCGGGCTGCAGATAATAATCCGCCGCCTTCACCTGGCCCTTGCCCAGGTTCGATCCCGCCTGCAATTCGCCGGAGTCCGCCATGGCGCGCTCCAGGTTGCGGCTGGCCATGGCGCGGCCACGGTTGACGATGCCGAAGCAGCCCGACTGCTGGATGAACACCTTGAGGATCGCCTCCGGGCTGCCCAGGTTCAGCTCACGCCACCACTGGTTGTCCGGCTCGACGATCGCCACCGTGCCGAGGCGCCGGGTGCAATGAGGAATTTCGGCGGTTTTCTTGGCCTGCTGCTGCCGGGCGGACGAGCCCTTGTCGGCGGCCATCGCCGGAGAAGCCGCGACAGCCAGGCCGGCTGCGGCAGCGACGAATTTCGCGAATACACGCATTGTCATGCACCCCTGAAAGTTGCTGAAGTCGTTTTGCTTTTGTGGCGCCCCGATATTTGACCCAAGCTCTAGCACAACCGCGTGGGCGCGCAAGTAATGCGAATGGTTATCACCGCTATCGCCTTCAAAGGGCGACCGATGCGAGTGCCTGCTGACACGCCCGCAAATGGCTGCTATCGGCGCGGGCCATGACCGATCTCTCGCACATCCGTAATTTCTCGATCATCGCCCATATCGACCATGGCAAGTCGACGCTGGCCGACCGCCTGATCCAGCGCACCGGAGGCC
This sequence comes from Sphingobium sp. TB-6, assembly GCF_012927365.1. Taxonomy (NCBI): domain Bacteria; kingdom Pseudomonadati; phylum Pseudomonadota; class Alphaproteobacteria; order Sphingomonadales; family Sphingobiaceae; genus Sphingobium; species Sphingobium sp. TB-6. Next base: position 4,374 of record NZ_JABBGL010000003.1, read on the forward strand.
TCACCGACCGGGAGATGAGCGCCCAGGTTCTCGACAATATGGATATCGAGAAGGAGCGCGGCATCACCATCAAGGCGCAGACCGTGCGTCTCGACTATGTCGCGAAAAATGGCGAGACCTATGAGCTGAACCTGATGGACACGCCGGGCCATGTCGACTTCGCCTATGAGGTGAGCCGCTCGCTGGCCGCCTGCGAGGGCGCGCTGCTGGTGGTCGACGCGGCGCAGGGCGTGGAAGCGCAGACGCTGGCCAATGTCTATCAGTCGATCGAGCATGACCATGAGATCGTGCCCGTCATCAACAAGATCGACCTGCCCGCCGCCGAACCGGAAAAGGTGAAGGCGGAGATCGAGGAAGTGATCGGCCTCGACGCGTCGGAAGCGGTGTTGGCGAGCGCCAAGTCGGGCATCGGCATCGACGACATATTGGAAGCGGTGGTCGCCAAGATTCCCGCGCCCAAGGGCGACCGCGAGGCGCCGCTGGAGGCGATGCTGGTCGATAGCTGGTACGACCCCTATCTGGGCGTCGTGATTCTGGTGCGCGTCATGAACGGCGTCATCAAGAAGGGCCAGAACATCAAGTTCATGATCGGCGGGACCGAGCATCTGATCGACCGCGTCGGCTGTTTCCGGCCGAAGATCGAGCAACTGGCCGAATTGGGGCCGGGCGAGATCGGTTTCATCACCGCGCAGATCAAGGATATCAGCCAGACCCGCGTGGGCGACACCATCACCACGGTCAAGAATCCGGCGAAGGTGCCGCTGCCGGGCTTCAAGGAAGTGCAGCCGGTGGTGTTCTGCGGCCTGTTTCCGGTGGACGCCAATGATTTCGAGAAGCTGCGCGATTCGATTTCGAAGCTGCGGCTGAACGACGCCAGCTTCTCCTTCGAGATGGAGACGTCGGCGGCGTTGGGCTTCGGCTTCCGCTGCGGTTTTCTGGGCCTGCTGCATCTGGAGATCATCCAGGAGCGGCTGACGCGCGAATATGATCTCGACCTCATCACCACCGCGCCGTCGGTGGTCTATGAGATTCATATGAACGACGGGACGACGCGGCACCTGCACAACCCCGCCGACATGCCCGACGCCAACCATATCGATTTTATCGAGGAGCCGTGGATCGAGGCGGTGATCTACTGCCCCGACGAATATCTCGGCTCCATCCTGAAGCTCTGCCAGGACCGGCGCGGCATTCAGAAGAATCTGACCTATGTCGGCGGGCGGGCGCAGGTGACGTATGAACTGCCGCTCAACGAGGTGGTGTTCGACTTTTACGACCGGCTGAAGTCGATCTCGCGTGGCTATGCCAGCTTCGACTATCACCAGATCGGCACGCGAGAGGGCGATCTGGTCAAGATGGGCATCCTCGTCAATAACGAGCCGGTCGACGCGCTCTCCATGATCGTCCACCGGGGCACCGCCGAATCGCGCGGACGCGGCATGTGCGAGCGGCTGAAAGACCTGATCCCCCGCCATCTGTTCAAGATTCCGATTCAGGCGGCGATCGGCGGCAAGGTGATCGCCCGCGAAACTATCGCGGCGATGCGCAAGGACGTGACCGCCAAATGCTATGGCGGCGATATCACTCGCAAGAAGAAGCTGCTGGAGAAGCAGAAAGAGGGCAAGAAGCGGATGCGCGAATATGGCAGCGTGCAGATCCCGCAGGAGGCCTTCATCGCGGCGCTGCGCATGGGGGACGAGAGCTAGTCCGAAGCGTATCATGCTTGGGCGGCCTTGACGGCGGTGGAGCGTCCATGGTCAATGCAAACGGTTAGCGGCAGGGGACCGGCATGAGCGAGACTTGGCTGTATGATGAGCATCCCGCGATGTTCCGCGCACACCCCTTTCTGTTCGCCCTGCTGCTGATTTCCGTCGTCGGCATAGTCGCCATCGGCATATGGTGGGTGCTGAACAAGGGCGAGCGTCTGGCACTGTCCGACCGCGAAGTGTTGTTCGAACGCGGCCTGCTCGCCAAGCAGCGGACGGAGATCGCGCTGTCCAGCATCCGCAGCGTGCGCATCACCCAGACGCTGGGCCAGCGGATTTTCAACGTCGGCAATGTGGAATTGTTCAGCGCGGGCGACATGGCGGAAATCGCTATCAAATCCATGCCGCGGCCGGACCGCATCCGGGCGATTGCCGCATCGCGCAACCTGGACCTGCTGCCCCAGCGGTAGGAGAATGCCGAACCGCCTCTTGACTTGTCCGCATTTATTTCAACGATAGTGTAATAGCGAGAGGGGCGGTTCGAAACGCCCCCAAGACCAGCAGGAAGGACGCCGAAGGAACGCCGGTCCGCAGTGGCGCGGGCAGGTGATTGCAAGGGGTCGTCTGCATGGGCTTTCGCGTGATGCCGTCGCTGCCAGGTCTGACTGCGCAGCAGCAGGACGAAATCCGTCAGACTTGCGGTTTTGCTTGTGTCCGCTGCGGCGTGACGATTTACCGTTATCTGCGTTTGCCCGAGAGTCATGGGGTGACGCTGCTCTGCCCGACCTGCCATGGGCTGGTCGAGGAAGGGCGGTTGACGCCGATGCAGGTGCAGGGCTTCCACGCCAATCCGGTCGTGCGGCAGCGCCATTTTGCGCGTGACCGGCTGCCCTTTTCGCCGGAGCTGCCGACGCTGATCATGGGCGGCTCCCAGTTGTTGAGGGATACGCCGATCCCGCTGACGCTGGAGGGCGAACCGATCCTGATCTTCGCCCCGCCGCGCCGGAGCAATGGCGCCACGCGAATCAGCGTGCGCATGGGTGGTCCCGATGGCGAGCCGGTGCAGGTCGTGAACGGCAATGAATGGATGCCGACCGACGGGAGCTGGCACTTTCTGCTGCGCGGCGATCGCTACACCATGATGGCGGCGCGGGGCGAGGGGCTGGCGGTGCTGCGGATCGTGGCGCGCAACCGGATCGCGGTGGAGCATCTGCGCACCACGATCAGAGGACGCCGGCTGGAGGTGACGCCGGACTGGTTGGAAATCGACGGCAAGCGCTATGTCGGGCGGATCGGCAGCGGGACGTTGATCGGGCTGGAATGTTGATCGGGCGTGGGCCGCGCTTCCATCGGATGTCCTCGTTCCTGAGTGGAGCGAGACGAGCGGCTCGCGACAGTCTAGATCAGACGTTGGAACTGGGCTCCTGCCTTCGCAGGAGCACGCTGGTTCTCAATCTCAATCCTTCTTCTTCCGCGGCTTGGCCACATTGAGCGCCACGGCGGCGCGGATCAGCGCCTTGAACGCATCCGCGTCGATCCTCTCGCCTTCAACGATGTCGATGGCGCGCCGCACATTGCCTTCCAGGCTGGCGTTGAACAGGCCCGCCGGGTCTTCCAGTGATGCGCCCTTCGCGAAAGTCAGCTTGACCACCGTCTTGTAGCTTTCGCCTGTGCAGAGGATGCCGTCATGCGACCAGACCGGGACGCCGCGCCATTTCCATTGCTCGACCACTTCGGGATCGGCTTCCTTGATCAGTGCGCGGACATGCCCCAGCATCTCTCCGCGCCAATCGTCCAGTGCCGCGATCCGCGCATCGATCAGCGCGGAGGGTGCATCCTTGTCCATCGGCGCCTCCTGTATGGCGCACCCTAACAGATTGCGGCGAAACCGGAATGGCGTAGCGATGGTGCCGGGAGGGGCCTGCCTCTTGGCGCCACCGCTACGCCGCCCTTAGGGGACCACCCATGGGAGCGACCGGCCATGATCAGGGGGATCGCGACCGGTGCCGGGGGGAATACGACCGGCGCGAGCGGTTTATTCCATCGCGATCCGCATCCGCTTTCTGAGGGGAGGGATTCAGCCGCAGCGGGCGGAGATGATCGCCATCTTATCGTCATAGCTGACGGTCAGCCGGTCGGCGCGGAAATCCATGGTCATCGCCATGCCGGGCGCGCCCCAGCGCAGGGTGCGGGCGCCCGACGCCTTGAGCAATTGCGCGCCGAGATCGGCACTGGCGGTCTGGCCGACGAAGCGGTCCAGCCCTTCGTTGCGGCACGGTCCTTCGGCGGCAGGCGGCGGCGTGGCGGGGCCTTGGGTGCCGGAACAGGCGGCCAGCAGGGGAAGAAGGATCAGTGCTGCCGTCCGCATCCGTCTTGGCTCCTATTGCGTGCGGGTCATCTTGAGGCGGCCGTTTCTGACCGCGAAGGCAAGACGGCCCTCGACCAGATCGACCGCGTCGCGGCCGAATTGTTCATAGCGCCAGCCTTCGAGGATCGACAGATCCTCGCGCACGCCCGCCGCCAGCGCGTCGATATCGTCGCTGCGGGCGATCAGGCGCGCCGCGACGTTGATGTCGCGCGAGCGGATCTTGAGGAGCAGCTTAAGCAGGTCCGCCACCAACGCGCCGTCCTTGCCCAGGCCCGGGCGCTTGGGGTCGCGCTCGGGCATTTCTTCCTTGGCGAGCGGCGTGTGGTTGTTGAGCGCGAGCATCAGGCGGTTGCCGATGTCATTGGTCTTCCAGGTGGCGGACAGGCCGCGTACCTTGCCAAGATCTTCCTGGATGCGCGGCGGATGGCTGGCGATATCGGCCAGCGTCTCGTCCTTGACGATGCGGCCGCGGGGCAGGTTCTTGTCCTGCGCCTCCATTTCGCGCCAAGCGGCGAGCGCCTTCAGGCGGCCCAGCACATCGGCCTTGCGGCTGGCGATGCGGACGCGCTGCCACGCCTCCTCGGGCTTGTTCTCATAATTGGAAGCGTCGCTGATCCGCTCCATCTCCTGATCCAGCCAGTCGCCCCGGCCGGTGCGGCGCAGTTCCTCCAGCATCTTGGGGAATATCTGGATGAGGTAGGTGACGTCCCCGATCGCATAGTCGATCTGCCGCTTGTCGAGCGGACGGCGTGCCCAGTCGGTGAAGCGGGCGCCCTTGTCGAGTTGAACCCCCAGCCAGGCGTCGACCAGATTGCCGTAACCGATCTGCTCGCCCAGCCCCAGCGCCATCGCCGCGATCTGCGTGTCGAACAGTGGATGGGGCGTCTTGCCGGTCAGGTTGTAGATGATTTCCAGATCCTGGCCGCCGGCGTGGAAGACCTTCAGCACATCCTCATTGTCGACCATCAGGTCGAGCAGGGGGGAAAGGTCGATGCCGGGCGCCTTGGGATCGATGGCCGCTGCTTCATTCTCGTCCGCGACCTGCACCAGGCAGAGATCGGGCCAATAGCTGTTTTCGCGCATGAATTCGGTATCGACCGCAATATAGGGCGATTTGGCGATCCGGGCGCAGAATTGGGCGAGAGTCTTGCTGTCGGTAATCAGCGGATGGATTTGCATATGGTCTTCGATCTTATTATGGGCTGGCCCGTCGCGCACGGGCTCGTCAATGCTTGACAAGACTGCCCATAGCGGCGCTGCAACAATTTGTCATTTCCGTAAAACGTAGCTGAAAGAATAGATCGCCATGCATGCTTATCGCACTCATACCTGCGGCGCCCTGACCTCTGCCGAAGTCGGCAATGAGGTGCGCGTGTCCGGCTGGGTGCATCGCAAGCGCGATCATGGCGACCTGGTCTTCATCGACCTGCGCGACCATTATGGCATGGTGCAGATCGTCACCGAGGTCGACGGGCCGGTGTTCCAGGTGATCGAATCGCTGCGCGCGGAAAGCGTCGTGACGGTGACGGGCAAGGTCGTGGCGCGGGCGAAGGAAGCGGTGAACCCGAACCTGCCGACCGGGGAGATCGAGATTCGCGCGCTGGACGCGGTGGTGCTCTCCGCCGCCGCCGATCTGCCGCTGCCGGTCGCGGGCGAGCAGGACTATCCCGAGGATATCCGCCTGCGTTACCGCTTCCTCGATTTGCGGCGCGAGACGCTGCACGCGAACATCGTCAAGCGCACGAAGATCATTTCCGACATGCGCCGCCGCATGGAAGGCATTGGCTTCACCGAATATTCGACGCCGATCCTGACCGCGAGCAGCCCGGAAGGCGCACGCGACTTTCTGGTGCCGAGCCGTATCCACGCGGGCAAATTCTACGCGCTGCCGCAGGCGCCGCAGCAATATAAGCAGCTGCTGATGGTGGCGGGTTTCGACCGTTATTTCCAGATCGCGCCCTGCTTCCGCGACGAAGACCCGCGCGCCGATCGCCTGCCGGGCGAATTCTACCAGCTCGACCTCGAAATGAGCTTCGTCACGCAGGAAGACGTCTGGAACACGATGGAGCCGGTGATCGCGCAGGTGTTCGAGGCGTTCGCCGACGGTAAGCCGGTGACGCCCGCAGGCAGCTTTCCGCGCATCCCGCATGCCGAGGCGATGCTGAAATATGGCTCGGACAAGCCCGACCTGCGCAACCCGATCGTCATCACCGACGTGACCGAGCATTTCGTGGGTTCGGGCTTCGGCATCTTCGCCTCGCTGGTCGAGAGCGGCAGCGTGATCCGCGCGATCCCGGCGCCGGGTGCCGGTGCGGGCAGCCGGAAGTTCTTCGACGAGATGAACAACTGGGCGCGCAGCGAGGGCTATTCGGGCCTTGGCTATATCAACATCAAGGATGGCGTGCCGGGCGGCCCCATCGCCAAGAATCATGGCGAGGAGCGGACGGCCAAGCTGATCGACGCGCTGGGCCTGGGGCCGAATGACGGCGTGTTCTTCGCGGCGGGCAAGGAAAGCCAGGCCGCCAAGCTGGCGGGTCTGGCGCGCATCCGCGTGGGTGAGCAGCTCGACCTGATCGACAAGGATCGCTTCGAACTGTGCTGGATCGTCGACTTCCCCTTCTACGAATATGATGAAGAGACCAAGTCGATCGACTTTGCGCACAATCCCTTCTCCATGCCGCAGGGTGGGCTGGATGCGCTGGAGCATCAGGACCCGCTGACGATCAATGCCTATCAATATGACATGGTCTGCAACGGCTATGAGATTGCTTCGGGCTCGATCCGCAACCAGTCGCCGGAGCTGATGGTGAAGGCCTTCGAGAAGGTGGGTCTGAGCCAGCAGGATGTGGAGGAGCGCTTCGGTGGCCTCTATCGCGCGTTCCAATATGGCGCGCCGCCGCATGGTGGCATGGCCGCTGGCGTGGACCGGATCGTGATGCTGCTTTGCGGTGCGCAGAATCTGCGCGAGATCACGCTGTTCCCGATGAACCAGCGGGCGGAGGACCTGCTCATGGGGGCGCCGAGCGCTGCGGAGTTCAAGCAGTTGCGGGAACTGCATGTCCGGGTGGTGGAGCCGCAGGCCAAGGCTTGACCTTTCCTTTTTAGGGTATCGTGCTCCTGCGAAGGCAGGAGCCCAGTCCCGCCGTCTGAACTGGGCTCCTGCCTTCGCAGGAGCACGGTGCAAGCGGGGCTTGCTTCCTTTCTGCCCTTTCGATGTAAGGAAGGGCAAGGGGGACCGCCATGCTTGACGAACAGATGTTGCCGGACAAACAGACCGGCCTTGCGCGCAGCCTGGGCGTGGCGGGCGTGCTGTTCCTGACCCTGTCCGCGACCACCCCCGCTTCTTCCGTCTTCGTCATCATCCCCGGCATGTTGCAGGAGGCCGGAACCGGCGCGATCTGGGCGATGATCCTGGCCAGCCTGATCTGCGTCACCACCGCCTTCATCTATGCCGAACTCTCCTCCGCCTGGCCGGTCGCGGGCGGCGAATATGTCGCGGTGGCGCAGACCTTGGGGCCGATGGCGGGCTTTGTCATGCTGGGCGTCAATGTCTTCAACAATGTGCTGTTTCCGCCCGTCGCGGCGCTCGGCATCGCATCGGTCATGGCGACGGTCGTGCCGGGGCTGCCCGCCGTCCCGGTCGCCGTCGCGGTGATGATCGGGTCGACGCTGGTCGCGATCCTCAATATCCGGGTGAATGCCGTCATCACCGGGCTGTTCCTGCTGGTCGAATTGCTGGCGGTGGCCGTGGTGGTGGTGCTGGGCTTTGCCGATCATGCGCGACCGGCGCTGGAGTTCCTTACCCACCCTGTCGCGATTGCGGGAGACGGCTGGGCGCCCGCCAGCGCCGCTTCCATCGGCGTCGCCACGACCATCGCGATCTTTGCGCTCAACGGCTATGGCATGGCCGTCTATTTCGGTGAGGAAATGCATGAGGCGCCCAAGCGGATCGCCAGGACCATCCTTGCCGCTCTGGGGCTGGCGCTGCTGTTCGAAGGGGTGCCGCTGCTTGCGCTCTTGTTGGTGAAGATCGACCTTGCGACCCTGCTGACCGTCGATGACCCCTTCGGCCTGCTGGTCCGGCAAAGGGGCAGCGCGGGGCTGTCGGCTCTGGTGTCGGTCGGCATCGTGCTCGCCATCGTCAACGCGATCATCGCCTGCGTGCTGGCCTGCGCACGTTTCTTCTATTCGACCGGGCGGGACCGAGCGTGGATTCCGCGCATCGACGACTGGCTGGTGGCGATCCATCCGCGCTTCGATTCGCCCTGGATCGGCACGCTGATCGTCGGCGGGCTGGGGACGCTCGCCTGCTTCCTGCCGATGCAGTTGCTGCTGGTGCTGAACGGCACCGGGCTGGTGGCGATCTATGGCGGCATCGCGTTCGCGGCTTTGGCCGGGCGTCGCAGCGGAGCGAGCGCCCATGCGCCCTACAAGATGCCGCTTTATCCGCTTGCGCCGATCGTGACCTTGCTGGCTCTGGCCTATGTCGTCTGGACGAGCTGGCTCGATGTCGAGGAGGGGCGCCCCGGCCTGATCGCCACCGCCGCGCAGATTGCGGGTTCGATTCTTTGGTATAAGCTGGTGCTCTGCCGCCGTGGCCAGTGGAAGGTGCAGACATGACCATCGACCTTGCCGATTATGAAAAGGGCGCGAAGCTCAAGGGCGATTATGAGGAGAAGCTGGCGCAGCTCCAGCAGCGGCTCGCGAAAATCCAGGTCGCGCACATCATTCATGACCGGCGCAGCGTCATCCTGCTGGAAGGCTGGGACGCGGCGGGCAAGGGCGGCATCATCAAGCGCATGACCGCCGAATGGGACCCGCGCTATTATCAGGTCCATCCCATTTCAGCGCCCAATGAGGCGGAGCGCGACCATCATTTCCTCTGGCGTTTCTGGACGCGGCTGCCAGCCGGGCGCAACATCTCCATCTTCGACCGCAGTTGGTATGGCCGTGTGCTGGTCGAGCGGGTCGAGGGTTTCTGTTCCAAGGGCGAATGGAAACGCGCCTATGACGAGATCAACGCCTTCGAAAAGCAGCAGGTCGACGCCGGGACCAACATCATCAAGCTGTTCGTCCATATCACGCAGGAAGTGCAGGACGAGCAACTCGCCCAGCGGCTGGACACGCCGTGGAAGCGGTGGAAGACCGGGGCCGACGATTATCGCAACCGGGCGCGGCGGGCGGATTATCTGGACGCCATGCACGACATGTTCCGCAAGACCGATATGAAAGCGGCGCCCTGGCAGGCGATCGACAATAATCATCGCCGGGCCGGGCGGATCGCCGCGCTGGCTTATGTGGTCAAGCGCCTGGAAAAGCTGGTGCCGATGGACTTTCCGGAGGCCGATCCCGAAGTCGTGAAGCTGGCGGCCAAGGCCTATGGTTATAAGGTGCCATAGAAAATATCGTGAAATCAGTGCCTTGTAACAAAACTGTCATCAAATTCTAACGGCTCATTTACCATTTTGGGCCTAATCGGCGCTTATGTACGCGCCCCAGATGCTCGACCGATCTCCGCCGAAACCGATCCCTTCCCAGGGGACAGGCCTGGTTCCTGTGACGCCCAGTCCGGCGATTCGACTGGGGCGCCCGCTCAGCGAAGCGGTCGACCATTTTCAGCATGATCCGGCGCTGCGGCTGTTGCCGGTGCTGGACGCCGCGGACCGGCCGGTGGGCGCGATCTACGAGCGCGACATGCGGCGCATCCTCTTCAATCCCTTCGGCCATGCTCTGTTGCGCAATCCCAGTTTTGGCGGCCGGCTGGACGATCATGTGCGGACTTGCGCGACGGTCGAGCGGCGCGCCAGCATCGAAGCGCTGATCGACCTTTATGCCGCGCAGGGGCAGGGCTGCGAGGGGCTGATCGTGGTCGATGGCGATCGCTATGCCGGGATCGCCGGAGGGCAGCTCCTGCTCAAGCTGGCGGCGGAGCGGGATGCGCGGGTGGCGCTGGCGCGGGTCGAGCGGCTGGAGATGGTGACGCGTGAAAGCGCGACCTTCCGGGGCGATATCCAGACGCTGATCGCGGATCTGGTGGCTATGGCGGACATGCTCTCGCGGCTGGCGGAGGATGCGGCGGAGCGGTCGGCGCATAATGGCCATGCTTCGGCGGGGATGGCGGTGGCGGCGGCGCAGACGGCGGACAATCTGTCGGGCATCGCGGCGTCGGGGCGGGAATTGGGGCTGTTGTTCCAGTCGATGGAGGAAGAAGTGCGGGAGGCGGGCGCCGCCATTCGTGCAGCGGTCGACCAGACGCAATCGGGCGCGGCGCAGACGCGGACGCTGAGCGTGCAGGCCGACGGGATCGGTGAAGTGACCGCGCTGATCGACGCGATTGCGCGGGCGACGACGACCTTGGCGCTCAATGCCGGGATCGAGGCGGCGCGTGCCGGGGATGCCGGGCGCGGCTTTGCGGTGGTTGCGCGGGAAGTGAAATCGCTTGCCGGGCAGACGCGGGAGGCGGCGGCGGAGATCGCGCAGCGGATCGACCATATTCGCGTCACCGTCGGCCATGTCGCGCAGGGCCATGCGCATATGGACGCGGCGATCGCGACGGCGGACCGGCTGTCGGCCTCCGTATTCCAGGCGGTGGCGCGGCACGGAGCCTTCAGCCGGGCGATTGCGGGCAGCGTGGAGGAGGCGGGCGAGGCCAGCGAACATATCCGCGCCAGCGCCAGCCAGATCAGCGTCAATGCGGGCGTGGCGGTGGAAGGTGCGCAGGCCATGCGCAACGCGGCGAGCCGCTTGTCGGAAGAAGCGCACCGGCTGGATGATCGCGCCAGTGCCTTCATCCGGGCGATTCAGGCGGCCTGAAGAGAAAACGGGCTGGCGTCGGCGGCAAATCGGGTTAGGCTCAGCTTCCAAAAAAGAAGGAGAGGATGCATGCTCGTCATGTTCGTGGGCGCCGACCGGACCGAAACCGCCGTCAATGCCGCGCAGGTCACCTTCGTTTCATCGGTCACCGACGGCACCCGCATCCGCTTCGGAGAGGGGCGCAGCGTGACCGTGGTTGAGCCGATCGGGGAAGTGATGGAGCGGCTCAACGTGTCGTTGCGACCGCATGATTAGCGGCCGGCGCGTTGGTGGGTGAGGGGGAAGGCGGACGGTCTGCTTCGCGCTGTTTTTCTTGAAGCGCATCGTGCTCCTGCGAAGGCAGGAGCCCAGTTCCTGCGGTGCGATGATCCGCAAACGGCGGGACTGGGTTCCTGCCTTCGCAGGAACACGGATGCGCTTAATGGCGGAAATTGACCAATAATCACTCCGGATAGCGGATCGCCATCACCTCATACTCCTTCTCCCCCGCCGGGAGCATGACGCGGCGCAGGTCGCCCACCGCCGCGCCGCGCAGGGCGCGGGCGATGGGGGTGGCCCAGCCGATGCGGCCCGCGCTGGCGTCCGTCTCGTCATTGCCGACCAGGGTCACGGTGCGATGCTGGTCGTCCTCGTCCGCGATGGTGACGGTGGCGCCGAAATAGACCTTGCTCTTGTCGGGCTGCTGGCGCGGATCGACGACCTTGGCGTCCTTCATTTTGCGCGACAGGCGCTTCAACTGGCCGTCAATCTCGCGCATCCGCTTGCGGCCGTAGAGATAGTCGCCATTTTCGCTGCGGTCGCCATTGCCCGCGGCCCAGCTCACCACTTCCACGATCTTCGGACGCTCGACGCCGAGCAACTGGTCATAATCGGCGCGCAGCTTCGCAAAGCCTTCGGGGCTGATGTAATTGGGATAGGCGGTGCTCATGCCCCTGCCCATAAACTAAGTTCAGCCCGGTGTCTGCTTGCCGAGATATTTGGACAGCGGCGTCATGGTGCCCCGGAAACGCGCGCGCTGCGGGTTCATCGCTTCGTAGACCACGGCATTTTCCAGCACCCGCTGGACATAGTTGCGCGTCTCGAACAGCGGAATCTGCTCGATCCAGCGCAGCATGTCAGCGCCGGGCAGGCGCGGGTCGCCATTGGCGCTGATCCAGCGGTTCACATTGCCCGGCCCGGCATTATAGGCCGCCACCGCCAGCGGATAGCTGCCGCCATAATAGTCGAGCATCCGCTGGAAATAGGAGGAGCCCAGCATGATGTTGTAGCTGGGATCGTTGAGCGCGCCGGGGTCATAACTCATGCCCAGTTTCCCCGCCTGCTCCCGCGCCGTGCCGGGCATGAGCTGCATCAGGCCGCGCGCGCCCGCATGGCTGACGATCTGCCGGTCGAACTGGCTTTCCTGCCGGGCGATGGCGTGGACCATGGTCCAGTTAACTTGCGCTTCGGTCGGAACCGGCACGCGCGGGAAGGCGCTTGTCCCATAGCCGGTGAGGCCGCTCGACACGGCGCGGCGGCCGACCATCACGCCCATGTCGGGACGGCCGATGCTCTGCGCCAGTTCGACGGCCAGATAATGGTCCGCGTCGCTGTCGGCATTGTTCGCGATGGCGCGGGCGAATTTGCTCTGATCCTCCCAATAGCCCATTTCGCCCAGCGCCTTCACCGCCCGGACGACCGAGCGGTTGGCGAAGGCGGTGCGTTCGGCAGCGGAAATTTCCACCGGGCGCTCGACAGCGGCAGGGGCCGGGATCGGGCTGCCCAGCCGTTCGAGCGCGAGCTGGCCGTAAAACTGGTCCGGGAAGACGGCGGCGCGGGCGAAATAGCTGTTCGCGCTGGCGGCATCGCCCGCCTGGAGTGCGGCGCGCCCGGCCCAATAAAAGCCCTTGGACTGGGTCTGCGGCGATTTGGCGGCGGTGGCGTAGCGGCGGAACATCTCCACCGCGTCGGCGGGCCGGTTCAGATTGTAGAAGGCCGTCGACCCCGCCAGCCAGGCGAGGCTGGTATAATCGTCGCGCTCGCCAATCGGGCGCGTGTTGACGTCGGTGCCGGGCAGATAGGCGTCGTCCAGCTTGCTGGCGATGCCGTAGGCGAAGCTCCACTGGCTGTCATTTGCGGCGGCGCGGGCTTGTGTGAGCAGCGTCTCATACCATTTTTCCGCGTCGCCGGGACGGAAGGTCAGCGCCGGGCGGTTGGCGAGATATTGGCGGCTGGCGATCCAGTTGCCGGTGCCCAGCAGCCAGCTTGCCTTGTCCGCGACGAAACCCGCGTCGCTCGCGCCGATGCTTTCCGCAAACTGCATTTTCATCGGGGCATCCGGCGCCTTCTGGCGGAAAGCGATGCGCGCCTCATAGACCGGGCGGCGGGCGGGCGAGACAAGGCCAAGCATCCGCTGTGCGCCCATGATGTCGCCCTTCCACAGCAGCATGTCGGCGCGCAGGTCATGTTCGACCGAGGTCCAGCTTGAACCGAAGAGCGGGAGCAGCCGCGCTTCGTCATCGGGCGACAGCGTGCCGCCGATCCAGGCATTGCGCGCGGCGACCCGCGCTTCGCCCATGCGATTCTGCTGCATCAGCGCCAGCGCATAGCGCGCATTGCCGGTGGCGGTGCGCGGAGGGAAGCGGGTGAAGAAGGCGACGACCTGACCCGGATCATAGCTGTTGGGGTTGATGCCGGTTTCCGCCAGCCGCCGCATCCGGTCCTCGCCCGGCCAGCCGGGATTGGCCATGATGAAGCTGGCATAGGTCGAAAAGCCCAGGGCATCGCTTTGCTGGAGCGCGCGCCACTGGCTGATCGTGCCGGAGATGCTGGGATCGCTCGCCATGCCGATTCGGCCCTGCGCCTGTTGCCAGGGACTCGGCTCATGGGAATTGGGAATCGACTGCACCACGGCGCCCGGCGGATAGGCCGCAGCGGGTGCTGGCACGGGCGTTTCCGTCTGGGCGCTGGCGCCTGCGGTAAAAAGCAAAAGAGCAATCAAAGGCATACGGACCATGACGGTTTCTGGGGTTAATTCAGGATTACGAGATGTCACCCTACTGGACATTATCGCAATTGCATCCTTATCAGGCCCTGAATGACGCGCTATAGCGCGCCGTTCGCGTGTTTGACGCTATGATGCCCCGGAATCCCGGTGAATTGAAGGAGTTTGTTTGCGATGTTTTCCGGGTCGATTCCGGCGCTGATCACGCCCTTCCGCGATGGCGCCGTGGACGAGGCGGCTTTCCGCGCCTTTGTCGACTGGCAGATTGCCGAGGGCAGCAGCGCTCTGGTGCCCTGCGGCACGACCGGCGAAAGCGCGACCATGACGGTCGAGGAGCATAATCGCGTCATCGCCATCTGCGTCGACCAGGCGGCGGGCCGGGTGCCGGTGATCGCGGGCTGCGGCTCCAACGACACGCGAATCGCGCTGGAGCATATGTTCGCGGCGCAGGCGGCGGGCGCCGATGCGGCGCTGGTGGTCGCGCCCTATTACAACAAGCCCAATCAGGACGGCGTCTATCAGCATTTCGCCTATCTGGCCGAGCGATGCGACCTGCCGATCGTGCTGTATAATGTGCCGAGCCGCACCATCACCGATATCGGCGTCCCCGTCATCCACCGCCTGTCCGAAGAATTCCAGTCCATCGTCGGCATCAAGGACGCTACCGGGAATCTGGGGCGGGTCAGCGCACAGCGCCTCGCCTGCCGGCCCGATTTCTGCCAGCTTTCCGGGAATGACGAAACCGCGCTGGGATTCAACGCCATGGGGGGGAAGGGCTGCATCTCGGTCACGGCCAATGTCGCACCGCGCCTGTGCGCCGATTTCCAGAAAGCGATTGCGTGCGGAGATTGGGATGGTGCCTTGGCGCTTCAGGATCGTCTCTACCCGCTGCATGATGCTCTGTTCAGCGATTCTTCACCCGGCCCGGTCAAATACGCCCTTACGCGCGTGCGGCCCGACATGCCCGGCGATGTCCGCTTGCCGATCACTTGGCCGTCGGAATCGAGCCGCGCCGCCGTTGACCGGGCGTTGGAGATTGCCGGACTGGTATAAGGCTGCGCCGTCCCCATATCCCCTTCTTTCGGGCCGCGTGCCCGGAATAAGGACCGGGCGCAGTGCGTATAGGATGCGACTGGGTTCGACACGAACGCCATAATCGAACGGAAGTTTAGAAAAGACTGATGGCCCGACCCCGTCCCGAAGCCTTCGATAAGAAGAAGATCGTTGCCGAGAACCGGCGCGCGAAATTCGAATATTTTCTGGAGGATGTGTTCGAGGCGGGCATCGCCCTGCAAGGGACCGAGGTCAAATCGCTGCGCTTTGGCGAGGGCAATATCGCGGAAAGCTATGCCGAGCTGAAGGGCGAGCAGGTGTGGCTGGTCAACAGCAACATCCCGGAATTCAGCCATGGCAACCGCTTCAACCATGAGCCCAAGCGCCCCCGCAAGCTGCTGTTGCATGAGCGGGAGATCGCCCGGATGCACGGCGCGGTGGAGCGCAAGGGCATGACGCTGGTGCCCTTGAGCATCTATTTCAACAGCCGGGGCAAGGCGAAGGTCGAGCTGGCGCTGGCCAAGGGCAAGAAGACCCATGACAAGCGCGAGACGATCAAGGAACGCGACTGGAAGCGCGATCAGCAGCGCATCATGAAGGCGCATCGCTGATGGACAACAGACTCAGCCGCTGGTGGCACGCCAATGCCCCGACCCGCGAGTCGCTGGAACATAATCGCTTCCTGGCCCCGGTGGCGCATCGGGTGCTGGAGCCGTCCTTGTGGCGCTTTACCCGGCGGTCGGTGCCGCGTGGCGTGGCCTTGGGACTGCTGGTCGGCATCTTCCTGCTGATCCCCGGCGTGCAGATTGCGGGCGCGGCGCTGCTGGCGCTGCCCTTCCGTGCGAATATTCCGCTGGCGGCGGCGATGACCTTCCTTTCCAATCCCGCGACGACGCCGCTGTTCCTGATGGCGTCGGTCTATATGGGCAACTGGATGCTGGGACGCAGCGCCGACGCATCGGGCTTCATGGCGCTGGTCGACAAGCACGCCTCGATCCGCGACTGGTGCGCCTGGCTCTTTTCCGAAGCGGCGCCGGCGATGTTGCTGGGGCTGGCGCTGATTTCCCTCGCTTTCGCGGTGGTGGGCTATTTCCTGGCCGACTGGATCTGGCGCCATCGCATGGGCCGGAAATGGCATGCGCGCAAATTGAGGATTGGCAAGGCACTCGAAAGCAGCGCATTGGAGGAAGTCGCTTCGGCCTGACGGGCAGGGGCGGCAAGTCCATTGTGAATGCAGGGGGATAGCCGGGCCGTGTCCGCGCGTGTGATCAGGGATGGAGACGCTTGGGCGGCTGACCGGCCGTCGCCTCTGATCCTGCCTCTGCTGATCCTGCTGGCGCTGATTTCGGCGGGGCTGGTCGTCTATGCCGCCGGGAACTGGGCGCTGGGCGCCGGTTTCGGCGCGGCGGTGCTGGCCGGGGCGGCGCTACTGAGCTGGTATCGCAAGCTCCATCCGCAGGAAGTGGCGGTGGGCGAGGCCGTGCCCGACTGGACGGTGGCGCGGGCTGCGGCGGATGCGTCCAACATGGCGATCGCCGTCACTGACCGCGCCGGGCGGCTGGTCTGCGCCAGCGATCTGTTCGGGGAGTGGTTCCCCGGATTTCCCGCGCCGCCGCATATCACCAGCGATGCTGCCCTGTCCGACAATCTGGGCAATGCCGCCCGCGCCGCCTGGCGCGATGGCGAAGCGCGGGTCGAGGGGATCGTTCAGGGCGCGCTGCGTCTGGACGCCTTCATTGGCCGCACCGGCCGGTCGGAAGATTATCTGCTGTGGCGCTTTTCCCCGGTGCGCCAGCCGAGCGCGCTGGATGACGTGCATCGCCTGCTGACCGGGGAAGCCGGGCGGCAATTGGGCGAGGCGGGCATCATGGCGGTGATGATCGGCGGCGAAGGGCGCATCCGGGCGGCCAATGGCGCTTTCCTGCTGCGCGCCGCCGGGCGGATCGATGCGAATATCACCGGCCGCGATTTCGCCGCGCATATGCGGGTGGACGACAAGGCGCGGTTGTTCCTGGCGCGGGAGGAATCGGGCGGCATTCCGCTGCGGCTGTTGCAGGTGCCGCTAAAGCGCGCCACCCAGCCCGCCGGCGCGCAATCGGGCGCGCAGGACGGGCCGATGCTGCTGCTGCTGATCGACGAGCCGGCGGGCAATGCGGGTGGGACATCAGCGCTTTCCTATATCGAAACCCTGCTGTCCTTGCTGCCTTTCGGTCTGGCCATGGCGGATCGCGACGGACGGGTTTTGTTCATGAACAAGGCCTTTTCGCGGGCGGCGGGCCTCAAGGTCGAGGAAAAGCCGAGCTATCCTGGCGATCTGGTGGTGCGGGAGGATCAGGCGGCGGTGGCCGATGCGGTGCGGCGCTTTGCGGTCGGACCGCAAATGTCGGGCGACGTCGCCGTGCGCATGCGCAGCCAGCCCGACGAGCCGATCGCGCTCAGCCTTGCCGGTGTGCGGGGCTTGGGCGAGGCGGCGGTGCTGCTGTCCCTCAAGGACAATAGCGAGGAAAGCAAGCTCAAGCGGCAGGTGGCGCAGGCGACCAAGATGCAGGCGATCGGCCAGCTCGCGGGCGGCGTGGCGCATGACTTCAACAATATCCTGACCGCGATCATCGGCCATTGCGACCTGATGCTGATGCGTCATACGCCGGGCGACAGCGACTATGACGACATCCAGCAGATCAAGTCGAACAGCAACCGCGCGGCGGGGCTGACGCGGCAGTTGCTGGCCTTCTCGCGCCAGCAGACGTTGCGGCCGCAGATATTGCAATTGCCCGATATCGTCGCGGACGTCTCCAATCTGCTGAAGCGCCTGCTGGGCGAGAGCGTGAAGCTGGAAGTCACCCATGGCCGCAATCTGGGCGCGGTGCGTGCCGACCCTGGCCAATTGGAGCAGGTGATCGTCAACCTGGCGGTCAATGCGCGCGACGCCATGCCGGAAGGCGGCACGCTCAATATCCAGACCTATGCCGTGCCCGCCGCCAAAGTGCGGGAGATGCGATCGGACATATTGCCGCCTGCCGATTATACGGCGGTGCGGGTGTCCGACACTGGCCTCGGCATTCCGCCCGATATTCTCTCGAAGATTTTCGAGCCCTTCTTCACCACCAAGGAATTGGGGAAGGGGACCGGTCTGGGCCTTTCCACCGTCTACGGCATCGTCAAGCAGTCGGGCGGGTTCATCTTCGCGGAGTCCGAGCTGGGGCGCGGGGCGAGCTTCGTCATCTACCTGCCGGTCTATCAGGGCGCCGATGCCGATCAGGCCGCCCAGCCCAAGGCGCCGGTCCGCCGCAGCGAAACCTGGGGCACCGGCACGGTGCTGCTGGTGGAGGACGAGGATATGGTGCGCGCCGTTGCCGAACGCGCGCTGACGCGGCAGGGCTATAAGGTGCTGACCGCCAATGACGGCGAACAGGGGCTGGAAGTCTTGGGCGGCGATGAAAAGATCGACCTGCTCATTTCCGACGTGGTGATGCCCAATATGGACGGCCCGTCCATGGTGGCGCGGGCCAGGGCCAGCCATCCCGACCTGCCGGTGCTGTTCATGTCCGGCTATGCCGAGGAACAGTTGCGTAAATCGATCGATATCGCCAATGTGGCCTTCCTGCCAAAACCCTTTTCCGTCAGCCAGTTGGCGGAAGCGGCGCGGGATGCACTGGCGATGCGGCCGGCGCCGGAGTGAGTTTGGAGAATGAACTTCTGCGCAGCCGGGGAATTATGCTGGTCGGAAATCGCGTTTGGGGCAGCGATGGGCAATATTGGGGACCGCAAGCATGTCTGACGGCAAGACCATCCTGATCGTCGAGGATGAAGCAATGATCGGCATGATGCTGGAGGATTATCTCGACACGCTCGGCTACCGGCTGCATGCCATTGCCGAATCGGTCGATGAGGCTTGCGTCAAGGCGCGTGAGGGCGGCTTCGACGCGGCGCTGCTCGACTGCAACCTGCATGGTGAGAAAAGCTGGCCGGTGGCGGACATATTGGCGCAGAGCGGCATACCCTTCGTCTTTGCGACGGGGGGCATGGCGGACGATCTGCCGACCGGCCATGCGGACCGGCCGACATTGGCCAAGCCCTTCACCATCGGCGCGGTCGAACGCGCGCTGAACAAGGCGCTGGGAATATAAAGGGAAATTTTCGTTCCCCTCTTGTTCCATAAGAACAAACAGGATACATGGTGGCCACGCGCCACTTAAATCGGCGTGTTCCGCTTGACAGGGGATAGGCCGATGACAGCAATGCTCTCACTCATCGATTCCAAGAAGACAGGGACAATGGACAGACAGAAAGCATTGGAAGCGGCCCTTTCCCAGATCGACCGTGCCTTTGGCAAGGGCTCTGCGATGAAGCTGGGCAGCCGCGAGAAGATCGAGATCGAGGCGATCTCGACCGGATCGTTGGGACTGGACATCGCGCTTGGCATTGGCGGCCTGCCGCGCGGGCGCATCGTGGAAATCTATGGCCCGGAAAGCTCGGGCAAGACCACGCTGGCATTGCATGCCATTGCCGAAGCGCAGAAGGCCGGCGGCACCGCGGCTTTCGTGGACGCGGAACATGCGCTCGACCCCGGCTATGCCAAGAAGCTGGGCGTCGACATCGACGAACTGATCGTGTCGCAGCCCGACACCGGCGAACAGGCGCTGGAGATCGTCGACACGCTGGTGCGATCGAATGCGATCGACGTGCTGGTGATCGATTCGGTCGCCGCGCTGGTGCCGCGTGCGGAAATCGAGGGCGAAATGGGCGACAGCCATGTCGGCCTTCAGGCCCGCCTGATGAGCCAGGCGCTGCGCAAGCTGACCGGCTCCATCTCGCGCTCGCGCTGCTTGGTGATCTTCATCAACCAGGTCCGCATGAAGATCGGCGTCATGTACGGGAACCCCGAAACAACGACCGGTGGCAATGCGCTCAAATTCTATGCCTCGGTGCGTCTCGACATCCGCCGCACGGGCCAGATCAAGGACCGCGAAGACATTGTCGGCAACGCGACCCGGGTGAAGGTGGTCAAGAACAAGGTGGCCCCGCCGTTCAAGCAGGTCGAATTCGACATCATGTATGGCGAGGGCGTGTCCAAGATCGGGGAACTGCTCGACATTGGCGTGAAAGCGGGTCTGGTCGAGAAATCGGGCGCCTGGTTCTCCTATGACTCGGTTCGTATCGGCCAGGGTCGCGAGAATGCGAAAACCTTTCTGAAAGAACATCCTGAGATGGCGGAACGCCTTGAAAAGGCGATCCGCGGCAAGACCGAGGAAGTGGCTGAAGGGATGATGGCCGGACCCGAAGCGGAGGATGATGGCGAATAAGCGCTGACAGGCTTTCCGGCCAGATCAACCGGAGAGCCTTGGCGCGATACTGCCCGCCTGTCGCTTCACGCACTGAAAAGGCCCGCTGCGCGACTGGCGCAGCGGGCCTTTTACCGTAGGGATATATGCGCCAGACATTCGCTGGTGGCATCGAGGCGATACGGTGGCAGAGAATATAATGACTGGGATTGGCCAATTGCGGACGCGGAGTCTTCCCCTCCCCTTCAGGGGAGGAGATCGAGGGGTGGGGGCGTGCCCCACGCGCAGACTCAGCCTATGGGGCACTCCCCCACCCCAACCCCTCCCCTGAAGGGGAGGGGCTAATGTCCGCCTTCCACCCAAAGCTGCTCGATTTTTTTAAGGCCGACGGTCAATTTTGATCCCATCGCCCGCTACCGCCGAACGGGCTTAATAATCCTTCGAATAGCGCAGGTTGGCCGACGACCCTGCATTGGTGCCGGTCTTCGACAACAGGCTGAGCGTCTTGGACAGGGAGATTTCAAGCTGCGTGGCGGTGAAACCCTTGGGGTCGGTGATCACCTCCACATAGATATTGTTGGAAATATGCTGGCCGACCGAGAGCGACGTTCCGCGCCCGGTCGCTTCGTCGCCGCCGACGATGCCGATGCGGTCGACGCCTGAGGCGTTTTGCAGCTTGCCCATCGGATTAAGGCCGCCGCCGCCCCCGCGCAGGCCGTTGAGCGCCGCCGCCAACTGGATCGCCTGCGTGGCGGAGAGGTTCGCCACATTGTCCCCGAACAAGATGCGCGCCAATATTTCGTCCTGCGGCAGCGTCGGGGTGGATACGAAGGCGATGTCCGGCCGCTGCGCCGTGCCGCCGACCGCGATCCCCGCCGTCACATCGTCGATCCGGGTTTCGGCGCGGATCGCCAGCGTGGGGTTCATCATCGGGCCGTTGAAGCTGATGACGCCCTGTTCCAGATCGAACTGGTGGCCGGAGAAGCTGTAGCGGCCCCGGATCACCTCGATCTTTCCGATCAGGCGAGGATCGGTGGCGGTGCCGGTGATGCGCATGTCCGTCTTCCATTCGGAATCGAGTCCCATGCCGGTCACATAGATTTCGTTATCGGCGCGCAGGCGGACATCGAGTTTCCATGGCGTCGGCTTGGCCGCTGCCTGCCGCGCGGCGAGGCGCTGGTCGAGCAGCTCGGAGCCTTCGCCCTTGCGCCGGACGCCGGTCAATTGGCGTATATCGGTGCCGCCCTGCCTGGCGACGCGATAGCGAGTTTCCGGGAGCGACAGGTCGCCCTTGATCAGGCCGCCATTGGCCGCGCTGTTGCTGATGTTGAGCGTGCCGCTGACGACGCTGGTGATCGCCTCGCTGCGCGCCAGTCGCGCACGGTTCAGCTTCACCGCTATGTCCATCGGATAGCGGCTTTCCGCCGCCAGCCCTACAGTGCCGCTTGCCTGTACGGTCCCGTCCCCCGCACGCCCGGAAAAGTCGCGCAGGTCGAGCCGGTCGTTGGTGAACCGCCCATCGAGCCGCAGCTGCGTGACCCGGGTGCCGAAGCTCTCATTCTCATAAGTCAGCGCATTGGCGCGGACCAGGCCATTGAGGCGCGGCGCGGTCAGCCGCCCGCCGAAATCCGCCGCGACCGCAATCGGCCCCGTCAATTGCTGATCCGCCAGCCCGGCGAAGGAAAAAAGTACATCGGCCGGTCCGGCATAGCGGATGCCGCCGCCCAGCGGCGCGGACTGCAGTTGTTCGCTCCAGTTCGCCCCCGGTCCCGGTGGGGCGAGCGTCGCGACGAAGCGGCCCAGCGTCGCATTGCCGCGCCGGATGAGACCGCGCATGTCGCCGCCCGCGCTGGACAGCTTGCCCTCGATCGCCATTGATACCGGATCGGACACGGCGGTCAGGCTGGAGCGGCGGAAATCGCTGATCGCAAGGCGGGTGGTTGCGGTCGGGAAAGCATATCCATTTTGCGCGAAGTCCAACGTGCCGGTGGCCTTGCCGCTGACGCCCAGGCCCGGCGTCGCCATATTGACGATGGCCAGGTCGAAATCCTTGAAGCGCGCCTGCATTGCCGTCTGCTGGCCGAAGCGGCCTGCGAGGTCCACGCGGCCCTGCGGCAGCACCAAGGTCGCGGGTTCGAGGCGATAGCCCCCGCGTTCGATACGGATGATGGCGGGCGTGGCGAAGCGGAAGGGGATGTTGCTCGCCCGGCCCTCCAGTGCGATGGCATAGAGGGTTGGCCGCAGCGCGGCGTTCATCGCAATGGAGAAGGGCGCGCCCGTCGATCCATCCGCGACGAGCTGCGCCCGGCCGCGCCCGCCCCGATAGTCGATCCGCCCACGCGCCTTGCGCACGACATAACCGCCATAGGCGGCGTTCGCCATCTGTACGTCGGCGGTGATCTGAGGCTGGTCGGCCAGCACCATATTCGCCGCGATCAGCGCGCGGCCGATCGCCACATCGGCTTCGCCCGGCAGCTTCGCATTGCTCGCGATGGCATTGAGCTGCGCGCCCTGCGCCTTACCCACTGCCATCAACTTCACCGCGCCGCTGATCCCGGAGCCATTCATGGCAAGCTGGCCGGTAAAGGAACCAGCCGGGCTTTGCTGCACGCGACCGTTCATGTCGACCCCGGCGAAACGCGCCCTGGTGATGTCGACGATCAGCGGGCCTTTCGCGGTGCGGATCAGTACATTGGCGAAAAAGGGTCCATAGGGCGACCCGCCGATGGTTTCGAGCCGATAGCCTGCCGCCTCTCCATGCAGCTTCGCGACCACGTCATGCAACTGCACGCCGATATTGGGCCGGGCAGCGCGCAGCACCGCCTGCGGTCGTTCCATCGTGCCGCGCACGGTTAACGCCAACGGACCATATTGGCGGGACGAAGCCTTGGCGTCGAAGCTGATCGCGCCGTCCGTATCATAGCTGCCGGACCCGGAATGGACCTGGAAATTGGGTGCCGCGCCTTTCAGCCCGGCGAGCGTGAACTTGCCCTCCGGCGTCATGCCGATGCGCCCCGACATCACGGCATTGCCGCCCAGGAAATCGCGGACCGAGGCATTCTCCCACCGCGCGGTGCGGACGCCGAACCTGCCATCCAGACCGAAGCCACCCCTCGGCCCCGGCACCAGATGCACATCGGTGTTGAGATTGACGATGCCGACGCCATCGATCTTGTAGTCGTTCACCCGGCCCTTGAGCGCGCCGCGATAAATGGCGTTGTCGAGATCGGCCAGCACGATGGCGGTGGCGTCCACCCGGTCGCTGTCGATCTTCAGATTGTCGCTGATCAGCTTGCCCGCGGCATAAGCGAAATCGCCCTTCACCCGCAGATCGTGCAACAGGCCGCCCGCCGCCGCATTGAGGCCGGTGACGCGGTTGGCGGTGGCGCTCACGGGAATGCGGATGCGGTCGGCATCGATCACCGCGCGCCCGCTGGCTTTCAGATTTTCGATGCCGGTGGCGTCGAAGGCGAGTTGCTTCGCCGTGATGTCATAGTCGATGAAGGGCGTCGCCATCGGCCCGTCAAGGATCACGGAGGCGCGCACGTCGCGGCCCTTCACCTTTTCCATGATCGCGCCGGGGGTGAGTAGCGCGGCATCGATCTTGAGCGCGCTGAACCGGCTCTTGCCGAGGTCGACCAGACCTTGCGCCGTGGCGGAAAGAGCGGGAGATTTCAGCGATCCCTTGAGGTTCACCCGCCGCTCGTTGAGGCCGGCGAACAGATCGACGTCCAATGCTGGGGTGGTCAGCCGGTCGACCGTCCCGGCAAAGACCAGCCCGGGGCGCACTGGTCCCTTTGCTGTGAAATTGCCGTCCCGGGCCGCGAGCGCGATCTTCGCCAACTCTCCCTTGCCCGAGGTCGCGACCAGCAGTCCGTTCCACGCCTGCCATGTCCCCTTGCCGTCCAATGTCGCGGTGAAGCCGTCAGTCAGGCCGCTCATTGCCGCGATCACGCCGCCCTTGGGCGCGGTCAGCCTACCCTTCATGGCAAGGCGGTTCTGTGCGGGCACGGCGTCCAAGCTTGCAGCCAAACGGTCGCCGCTGTCCACCACCGCATTGGCCGACAGGATCGCCCGGCCGTCCGCGATATGCGTGACGCCGTCGATGGCGATCTCGCGCTTCTGGCCGATGACGGGCTTGGCGACGAGGAAACGGGCGATCTTCAGCCGGTCGACGTCGATGTCGAGGTCGGGCAGGATCGGGGCATTGGGATCGGTCCTGGTGACGTTGAACTGCGGGCTACGCGCCAGCACCACCATCGGGCTTTCCAGCAGCCGCACCGAAATATGGTTGTTGATGTAGCGGAAGGGGTTCCACACCACATGCACTTCCGGGCTGACCGCGAAGATGCCCTTGGGATCGCGCAGCACCAGATTGCGGATCGTCATGTCGTCATAGATCGACCCGTCGATCCGGCCGACCTCGATCGCCATGCCCGATTCCAGCTTGAGCGCGGCGATCTGGCGGATCAGGAATGTCTTGCCCGGCTGGGTGTTGAGGAACAGCAGCAGCCCGGCGGCCAAAACCACCAGCGCGATGACAAGGCCGACCGCGCCCAGCGCGATCTTCTGCCAGAGCGGCCGCTTCTCGCGAATGATGATCGTTTCGGTGGGAGGGGTCTGATCCACCATCAAAATGCCTGCCCGATGCCGATATAGAGCGCGAATTTGGACTCGCCCGGCTGCCGGTTGACCGGCATGGCGATGTCCGCGCGGAAGGGGCCGAAATTGGTATAGAAGCGCCCGCCGATGCCGACGCCGTAACGAACGTCGGAAAATTGCGGCATGGAGCTTTCATAGACCTGACCCGCATCGACGAAGGCGACCACGCCATAGTCCCCGAAGCGGTAGCGGCCCTCGACCGCGAATTCGTTGACGGATCGGCCGCCGATCGGATCGTTGTTCGCGTCCTTCGGCCCCAGTTCCTGATAGCCATAGCCGCGCACCGATCCGCCGCCGCCGGCATAGATGCGCCGGGAGGGCGCCACATCGTCGCGCTTCACCCCGCTGATCGTGCCGACCCGCGCCCGCCCGGCGATCACCAGACTGTCGGATAGCGGATAATAGCCGGTAAGGTCGAAGGTCGCGCGCAGATAGGGCGAGAAGCGGCCATGCAGCGACCCTTCCGGCTCCCCGCGCAAATTGGCGCGGAAGCCCTTGGTCGGGTTCAGCAGATCGTTGGAGCGGTCATAGCCGATCTGCACCGGCAGACCGCCGATGAAATAGGTCCGCCGCGCCTTGTCCGCCGTCGCCGGGTCGACCACCACCTGTTCGTTGCTCAGCAACACTTCCGCGCCATAGCTGTAGGTCCAGCGCTTCTGGAAGATCGGCGTCGACTGGCGCGACCAGCCGATATTGAGACCCGCCGTATAGGCTTCATAGGCGTCGTAATTCTGATGGTTGAGCGAGATGCCGGTCTGGAAGCTCTTGTCGCGCTTGCCCGCATTGGAGCGGCGGAAGGTGCCCGATGCGCCTTGTTCCTGCGTGCCCGCAATGACGCTGGCGATCACCGCGCCTTCGGGCGGGAAGAGGTTGCGGTGGGTCCAGGTGCCCTCGGCGCGAAAGCCCTGGCCCGTGCCATAGCCTAGTTCTCCGGCCAGCGTGCGGGGCTTGCCTGCCTCCTGCGTGACGCTCAGGTCGACATATTCGGTGCCGTCCGGACCCGGCTCGTTGGTGCGCACGGGATCGATCGAAATGCTCGAAAACAGCCCCGTGGCCACAAGCGCCCGGCGCAGATCGTCGACCTTGCGGCTGTCATAGAGCTCGCCCGGCTTGAAGCGGCTGATGACCTTCATATGATCGGCGCCAAAGGCCTGCTTCTCGCCCGCGGTGGTGATGCTCCGGAACGATCCGCGCGGCCCCGTCTCCACCGGCAGCTTATAGTCGCCTGTCGCTGTCGCGGGATCGAGCAATATGTCGCGCTGCCCGACCTTGGCGAAGGGATAGCCGTTTTCCGGCAGCTTGACGCCGACATTGGCCTCCGCGCCCTCGACCGCCGCCGCGACGATGAAGTCGCCGGTCTGGAGCGGCAGGCTGTCGCGGACCAGGTCCGGCGGCACCGTCGGCCCGGCATGGATGACGATGTCCCCGATCCTGTAGCGCTTGCCCGGCGTGACCGAGACGATGGCCTTCAGCGCACCATCGCCCGCCTGATCCAGCGAGGCGAGGGCGGTCGCGTCATAATAGCCCTCCGAATAGAGCAGCCGGATGGCCAGCGCCTCGTCTTCATGGGCGCGGGCCTGGACCATCGCGGCGGTGTCGGCCTTGCCGCCGCCGTCGATCAGCGCGGAAGAGTCGCGGAACTCGTCTTCCAGCCCCGTCTTGCCGAAGCCCTCGACCGTCACCGCATAACGCACCGCCAGTGTCTTTTCATGGGGGTTGGCGTCGGTCGCGACTTGCAACGGCGCCTGCACGCTGTCGAGCGGCGGCAGCGGCTGCGCCAGTTCGCGTTCCTCCTGCGGCTCGACTGCCGGCGGCAGTTCCTGCGTCGCGCTCGCCCCCGGCATTTGCTGATCGATCCATTGATCGATCGGCGGCAAGGACGCGCTGCTGTTCGCAGGAGCCTCGCCCGTCTTGGGCAGCCGCGCCTCGAACTCGCTGTCGGGCAGGATCGGTTCCTCCTGCTGGGGCGGGGGCGGCGTTTGGGCCATCAGGGGGAGGGGGGAGGCCGCCATCATCATCAGACCCAAGGCTCGCCGGACCCGCTTCTGCCTTGAACCCATGGAAACCGCGTTGCCCCTTTTTGCCCGGCGCCCGTTGCGGGCGGGAATAGCAATACGCGCAATAAGTTGCTTCGGTTCCGCTTGCGTCATGGGGGCGACCGCTTCCCTCCGAATCCCAACCGGTCTAGAGCGGACCCATGACCATTGCGCTCAACATCACCCGTTCGATCGTCGGTCAGCCCTGGCGGTGGCGTGGAGGCAATGGGGACGGGCGCGATCCGGGCTATCGGCCCGACGATCTGGTGACGCAATTGCTGTTGGCGCGGGGTTGTCCGCGCGACGCGGTAGAGGCGCATCGCAATCCCACCATCCGTCATTTCATGCCCGACCCCAGCCTGTTCCGCGACATGGACGCCGCCGCCGAACGCTTGGCCGACGCGGTGGTGCGCGGGGAGGATGTCCGCATCTTCGGTGATTATGACGTGGACGGCGCGACCAGCGCCGCGCTGCTGATCCGCTTGCTGCGCGATCTTGGGCTGGCTGCCCGCCCCTATATTCCCGACCGGCTGATGGAGGGCTATGGCCCATCAGGCGAAGCGCTGGTCCGGCTGGCGGGAGAGGGCGCCACACTGATCGTCACCGTCGATTGCGGCGCGCAGGCTTTCGAGGCGCTTGCCATGGCGAAGGCGGCAGGCGTCGATGTGGTAGTGGTCGACCATCATAAATGTGGCGCGTCGCTGCCCGAAGCGCTGGCGCTGGTGAACCCCAATCGTCTTGACGAAGCGACAGAAGCCGCCGCTCATGGCCATCTGGCGGCGGTGGGCGTGGCGTTCCTGCTCGGCGCGGCGCTGATCCGGGTGTTGCGCGGGCGCGGCTGGTTCGCCCAGCGATCCGAACCGCCGCTGATGGAACTGCTCGACATCGTTGCGCTTGGGACGGTCGCGGATGTGGCGCAACTCAAGGGTCTCAACCGCGCCTTCGTCGCGCAGGGTCTCAAGATCATGGCGAAGCGGCGTAATATCGGCCTCTCCGCGCTGATCGACGCCAGCCGCCTGACGCGGGCGCCGCTCTGCCATGATCTGGGCTTTGCACTCGGCCCGCGCATCAATGCGGGCGGGCGCGTGGGCAAGGCGGATCTGGGCGTGCGGCTGCTGACCACCGAAGACCCGGCGGAGGCCGCGAAGATCGCCGCCGAACTCGACCAGCTCAATGAAGAACGCCGCGCCATAGAGGCCGCCGTTCAGGCTGAGGCGGAGGAACTGCTCGCCGCGCAAGGCAATCGGGCGGTGGCGCTGGTATCGGGCGCGGGCTGGCATCCGGGCGTGATCGGCATCGTCGCCGGGCGCATCAAGGAGAAAGCGGGCCGCCCAGCCATCGTCGTCGCGATCGATGAGAATGGCACCGGCAAGGGATCGGGCCGCTCGATCTCCGGCGTTGATCTGGGCGCGGCGGTGCTGGCAGCGAAAGACAGCGGCCTGCTGGTCGCGGGCGGTGGCCATGCCATGGCGGCGGGGCTGACGGTTGCGGCGGACAGGATCGATGCGCTGGCCGAATTTCTGGATGAGCGGCTTGCCAACGCAGTGGCCAAGGCTCGCGACGACCGGGCGCTGCTGATCGACGCGGTCCTGGCGCCTGCGGGGGTCAATCCGGACTTCGTCGCCGCCATCGACGCGGGCGGCCCCTATGGCGCGGGCTGGCCTGCGCCGTTGATCGCTTCCGGGCCAATGCGGGTCATCAAGGCGGATGTCGTCGGCAATGGTCATTTGCGTGCGATCATGGCGGGCGACGACGGCCGCTCGATCAAGACCATCGCTTTCCGCCAGGCCGAATCCGATCTCGGCCAGGCCATTCTGGGCGCGCCCCGCGACCGGCGGCTGTGGATTGCGGGCCGGGCGAAGATCGACGATTGGGGGTCGCGCCCGGCTGCCGAACTGCATCTGGAGGATGCCGCCTGGGCCGATTGAAGAGCGGATCGGCAATTTTTTGCTCTGCGTCATTTACATGACGAAAAGGGGGTTGACCGCTCCGAAGCCACCGCCTAATGCCCGCCTCGCTTCGCAGTGACGCCCAAGTGGAACTGCAGTGGCCCCTTCGTCTAGCGGTCTAGGACGCGGCCCTTTCACGGCTGAAACACGGGTTCGATTCCCGTAGGGGTCACCACTTGCTTCATAGGAAAGCGGTGAAAATCAGTTGCTTTCCACCCGGTTGCGCCGTGCGTGCAAGCGCTCTAGCCTTGGGCCATATCCTTCTTTGATGAGCGTGCCTTCTTGCCGATGCATTCTGCTGTCCCGCGTTGCCTGATCCCGTTCCTTGCCCTTCTGTCTGGCGCTTCCCATGCGCAATCCGCCAACCGCCCGACGCCCGGTCATACCCGAGTGGCGATCGAAACTTCGGTCGGAACCATCGTGGTTGCGACCGACGATCGCCGGGCGCCGATCACCGCCGTCAATTTCCTTACCTATGTCGATGACGGCCGCTTCGACGGCGTCACCTTCTATCGCGCGGCGCGGCGCAAGAGCGATGCGAGGCTGGGGCTGATCCAGGGTGGGATCGACACGGATGCGCGCCGGTCCCTGCCGCCGATTCGGCACGAGCCGACGACGCGGACGGGCATCAGGCATCTCGATGCGACGCTTTCCATGGCGCGGCCCAACCGCGCCAATTCGGCAATGGGCAATTTCTTCATCACCGTGGGACCGACGCCCAATATGGACGCGCGCGGCGATTATATCGGCTATGCCGCCTTCGGCCATGTCGTCGCGGGCATGGATGTGGTGAAGCGGATTCTCGCCGTGCCGACCTGTTGCGGATCCGGGCCGATGCGTGGGCAGATGATCGTCAAGCCGATCAGGATCATCCGTGCGAAGCGGCTCGACGGCACAGCGCATCCGACGCGCGGGGTGAAGCCGTGGCTGCTCGGCCTCAAACGAAAATCTTAGGCAAAGCGCGGCTGATTGCGCACTCTATCGCGTTCGGCGCCGCGCGGTGATCTTCTTACATGCCTGCTTGTAGAAGAAGGCGATGGCATGAATCATCTTTGCCGATCAGGATGCGCGGCAAAGGAGAGCGCAGGATGAGCGGAAAGATCAGGGTCGGGATCGGCGGTTGGGTCTTCGAACCATGGCGTGGCACCTTCTATCCCGAAGGGCTGCGGCAGAAGGACGAGCTTGCCTATGTGGGCGAGCATCTGACCGCTACCGAGATCAACGCCACCTATTACAGCACGCAAAAGCCCGCGACCTTCGCCAATTGGGCCAGGGCAGTGCCCGACGGTTTCCAGTTCGCGGTCAAGGCGTCGCGCTTCTGCACCAATCGCCGGGTGCTGGCCGAGGCGGGCGATTCCATTGCGAAATTCGTCAATCAGGGGCTGGTCGAACTGGGCGACCGGCTAGGGCCGATCCTGTGGCAGTTCATGCCGACCAAGACATTCGATGCGGAGGATTTCGGCGCTTTCCTCAAGCTGTTGCCCGCGAAGGTCGATGGCGTGCCGCTGCGTCATGCGCTGGAGGTGCGGCACGAAAGCTTTGACGATCCGGCCTTTTTCGATCTGGCGCATGCGGCGGGTGCAGCGGTCGTCTACGCCGATCATCCGGAATATCCGGCGTTGCGCGGCCAGGATGCCGGCTTTTCCTATGCCCGGCTGATGCGCACGCGGGAGGAAGAGCCGGCCGGCTATTCGCCCGAGGAAATCGAGCGCTGGGCCGATGGGGCGCGGGCGCAGGCCGCGAAGGGCGACGTCTATGCCTTTTTCATCAGCGGTGCGAAGGTGCGGGCGCCAGCGGCGGCGCAAACGATGATTGTGACTTTGGAGTAACAGCGACTGTTGCATTTGCTGCAACTGCGAAATCGTCCTTTGCGATTGTTACAATTTCGTGCCGGGGGCATAGGCCTGCTTGCCCTAGCGGCAATGATAAAACAAAAACTTGCAGGACGAACGATATGCGACATACGGTTCAGGGCGTTGCCCTCATGGTTGCGGTTGGCGCACAGATGCTGACCTTCTATTCGGTGCTGTTTGCCTGAGCGCGACATGGCCCGATCTATACCGTCATTGACGGACATCAAATGAGCCGCCCCGGATAAATCCATGGGCGGCTCTTTCATTATGGTTATTCTGGCCGATCCTGGTCAGCCCTCCGCCAGCCAGCCTGCCAGCAGATAGGCGACAACGCCGACCGGACCGAGGGCGCATAGCGTCAGCAGCACAACCGCAATGCGGATCAGTGTGACATCCAGGCCGGTGCGGTGGGAAAGACCGGCGCACACGCCCATGATCTTTCCGTTGCGGCGGTCGAGGGTGAAGCTGTTGTTCATGAATCTGGCCTTCTTGTATCTATACTATGGGATCAGGCGATCGGCGTGACCGGGATGGCGGCGCTGATGAAAAGTCCGGCGACCAGCAGCGCGCTGGTAAGGGCGAAAGCGGCGTTCTGAAGCTTGGCGAACATGATATACTCCCTGAAAATAGGCGGGCCGGACCATCCGGCCATGATGCCGGGAAGATTGCAGGAGCCGTGCCAATTTCCATTCAGCCCGCAATTTCGGGGCTTTTTGCGAGCCTTGCGCCATTTCATGGCGAAAAAATTTCTGTAAATTGGGCTAATTTCCTGCAAATGGGGAATATTTTCAGGAGATGTTTCTGAGCGAGCCGCTGCTCTTCGTCTACGGCACGCTGCGCCCCGGCTTTGACGATCCGATGGCGGAATGGCTTGGAAAAGTGGCGCGCCATGCTGGCCGGGCTGTGGCGCGAGGCAGACTCTATCGCGTGGCCAGCTATCCTGCCTTCGTGCCGGGAGGATCGGATGAGGTGTCAGGCGACCTGTTCGCGCTGGCCGATCCTGCGGCGAGCCTTGCCGTCCTCGACGACTATGAGGAATGCGCCAGTCATTTTCCCGAGCCGCATGAATATCGCCGCGAACGGCTGACCGTCCGGGGCGAAAATGGCCCGGTGGAGGCTTGGACCTATATCTACAATTGGGAGGTCAGCGCGCTGGAGCGGATCGAGAGCGGCGATTTCCTTGCCTGAGAAGGACTTGCGCCAGGCGCGGGCGCGATTAGGCTCCCCGGCCATGGCTTGAGGAGAGATGCGCGTGACCGATATGCAGGATCAGCCCGAACGTTTGCCGGAAGACCGCAACTGGATCGGCTCGACGGGGTTCGATCGGCGCAAGCTGTTGGCGGGCGGGGCGTTCGCCGCTGGTTTCGCCGCTGCCTGCCGCCCCATTTCGAGCAGCGCCGTCCAGACCCCCGGCGACGGGCTGAAGGAGGAACGGGTGTCGATCAAGTCGAGCGACGGTTTCGCCATGCCCGCCTTTGTCGCCCGTCCTGCCGCCGCCAAGGCCGCGCCGATCATCGTCGTCGTGCATGAGATTTTCGGCGTGCATGAATGGATTCGCGACATCTGCCGCCGCTGTGCCAAGGCGGGTTACTACGCCATCGCGCCCGACCTGTTCGCGCGCCATGGCGATGCGACCAAGGTGGCGGATTTCAAGCAACTGATCGCCACCATCGTGTCCAAGGCGTCTGACGCGCAGGTGCTGAAGGATATCGACGCGACCTATGGCTGGGCGGGCAGCCATGGCGGCGACGGCAGGCGGCGCGGCATCACCGGCTTCTGCTGGGGCGGGCGGGTCGTGTGGCTCTATGCCGCCCACAGCGCGCAACTGGATGCAGGTGTCGCTTTCTATGGCCGCCTGATCAGCGAGAAGACCGAATTGCAGCCCCTGAACGTCATCGAGCAGGTGAGCGCGCTCAAGGCTCCGGTACTTGGTCAATATGGCGCGTTGGACAAGGGCATCCCGGTCGCGGATGTCGAAAAGATGCAGGCCGCGCTGAAAATCGCGGGCAAGTCGCCGCCCGACGCGATCACCGTCTATCCCGGCGCCGACCATGGCTTCATGGCGGACTATCGCCCCAGCTACAATGAAGCCGCCGCCAAGGCCGCCTGGGAGGCGACGCTTGGCTGGTTCGGCAAATATGTGAAAAAATAAGAATCATTCGGCTTAGGCTGAGCCGAATGATTCTTATTTCTGCTTCATCGCCTCTACGGCGGCCAGCGTGCTCTTCACATGGCCGGCATAGTTCATCTCGCTATGGACGAAGGCGATGCGGCCGGTGGGCGCGATGACATAGGAGGTGCGGTCGGTCATGCCCGGTCGCATCTTCAACGCCACGTCATAGCCCGACACGATGTTCGGCCCGGCCGACGCCACCGCGAACTTGCCCGCGCATTCCTTGGTGGAGAAGGCGACCAGATCGTCCACCGGATCGGCCGACATGCCGATCACCGTCGCGCCCGCCTTCTTGAAATCCTCGATATGCTCCGCGAACTCCCGCGCCTCGGCGGAGCAGCCCGGCGTGAACGCCTTGGGGAAGAAATAAAGCACCACAGGCCCGCGCTTCAACTGGTGCGACAGCGTCAGGGTGAAGGTCTTGCCCGCCAGCGCGCCGCGGGTGGTGAAGTCGGGCGCCTTGGCCCCTACGGCCAGCGCCGCCACGGCTCCCTGAGCACCCACCGCCACAGCGGCAAGAGCAAGGGCGATCTTCACGCTTTTCATCATCGGCTTCTTCTTCATAGCGGCGGCTCCCACAATTCGATGGCATTGCCTTCGGGATCATGGATGCGGGCGAAGCGGCCCACCTCCGGATGATCCCATTCGGCCCTGGTGATGACTGCAACGTTCGCGGCGCGCAAGTCCGCCAGCATCCCGTCCAGATCGGACACGCGGAAATTGATCATGAACGCCTTGTCGGCGGCGAAATAGTCGCTGTCGGCGGGGAAGGGGGCGAAGACCATCGGTCCGCCCTGCGCCGTCCACGTGTGGATGTTGGGCGCGACCTGCGGATCGGCCGAACAGCCCGCGCCTACGCCCAGATGCGCGCGATACCAGCCGGCAAGCGCCTCCGGATCGCGGGCGCGAAAGAAAAATCCACCCATTCCCAGCACGGCCATGGCATATCTCCCTTGTCGAGCAGGAGTATAGCAGGAATGAATCGAGAGTGCGCGATGGCCGGAACCCATTGGCGAAAGGGCGGTTTCTCTCCCATGCGCGTGATGATTCTCCTGCCGTTGATCGTCCTTGCGGCCTGTGGCGACAAGCAAAGCGACCAGTCCGGCATCGCCACCAACATCGTGGACGAGGCGATGAACAACGTCCGCGAAGTGCCGCAGGGCGAGAACGGCATCCAGACCGTCGAACCGGCGCCGGACATTTCGCCCCCGTCGGGGCCGGTTGGCGCGACCATCCCCGCCAGCATTCAGGGGCGCTGGGCCGGTCTTGACGAAAGTTGCGCCGACCGCGCGACCGAGATGGAACTGACGATCACGCCCACCAGCCTTGTCTTTCTGGAAAGCGAAGGCAAGGCGACCGGCGTGTCACACGGCCCGGATGGCCGAATCCGCATCGATGCGGCCTTTACCGGAGAAGGGCAGAGCTGGAACAGGAAGCTGGAGCTGCGTCCTTCGGCGGGTGGTCGCGAATTGACGGTGATCGATGACGGCAGGGCGGTGACGCGCAAGCGGTGTAGCTGAACCGCTTCCCCATTGCCGCCGGTGTCGCTAGAGCGAGCCGATGATCGGCCGTCTTACCTTGAGCGATTTCCGCAACCATGCGGATGCGCTGATCATGCCCGATCACAGCTTCATCGTGCTGACCGGCGACAATGGCGCGGGCAAGACCAATATATTGGAAGCCGTGTCGATGCTGGCCCCCGGCCGCGGTTTGCGCGGCGCGGCCCTGCGCGACATGGTGCGGCAGGACGGGGGAGGCGGCTTCGGCATAGCGGCGGAAGTGGACGGCGTGATGCTGGGAACCGGCGTGCTCGCCTCCGCTCCCGACCGGCGGCAGGTGCGGATCGGCGGCATCTCCTCCTCCGCCAATGCGCTGGCGGATCATCTCTCCATCGTCTGGCTCACGCCCGCCATGGACCGGCTGTTCATGGATAGTCCCGGCGGGCGGCGGCGCTTTCTCGACCGGCTGACGCTGGCGCTCCATCCCGGCCATGCCGCGCACAGCGCCCGTTATGAAGCGGCGATGCGGGCCCGCAACCGGCTGCTGAACGATCTGTCCGCTGCCGACCCTTCCTGGTTGAGCGCGCTCGAAGCGCAGATGGACGAGCATGGCATGGCCCTTGCCGCCGCCCGCGCCGATCTGGTTTCGCGCCTCGGCGCGGTATTGGAGGATCGGCCCGACCATCCCTTCGCCCGCCCGCTGCTGGCGATCGAAGGGGAGGAGGATGGCGATGAACCCTTGGCAATTCGCCTTGCTCGCGAACGCCGCCGCGATGCCGCCGCCGGGCGCACCTTGTCCGGTCCGCACCGGCAGGATCTGGCCGTGACCCACGCTGCGAAGGGGCAGGCCGCCGCGCTTTGTTCGACCGGCGAGCAAAAGGCGCTGCTGCTCTCGATCCTGCTCGGCCATGCCGCGCTGGTCACGGCCCATCGCGGCCAGCCGCCGGTGCTGCTGCTCGACGAAGTGGCGGCGCATCTCGACCCGTCGCGACGAGCTGCGCTGTTCGACCGGCTGCGCGAAACCGGCGGTCAGGTCTGGATGACCGGAACGGAAGACAGTCTTTTCAACGATTTGCCTGTCGCGAGCCGGTTTTGCGTAACGGCGGGGCGGGTCTTTCGTTCCGCAGGTTGACGCACCGCAACAACGACTCGTCGCTGGCTGCTTTTCAACTCGTCCGGCGTCTGCCCTAAGAACCTCCACGGGGCTAAGTCGTTAAAAACAAGTCGGGGGTCGCATTTCTATGATCGGTGGTTTTCGCGCTTTTGTCGCAGCGGCAACGCTCGCGCTCTGCGCCCTGATCACGACCCCGGCCGCTGCGGGCACGCTCCAGTGCGCGCCTTTCGCCCGTCAGGTTTCCGGTATCGAACTGTACGGCAACGCCAACACCTGGTGGGGCCAGGCCGAGGGCCGCTATGATCGTGGCCATGAGCCGCGCGTCGGCGCCGTCCTCGCCTTCGCCGCCAGCCGTTCCATGCCGGTCGGCCATGTCGCCATGGTCAGCAAGGTGATCAGCGATCGCGAAGTGCTGCTGACCCACGCCAACTGGTCCTATCGCGGCGGTATCGAGCGCAATGTCCGCGCTGTCGACGTGTCGCCCAATAATGACTGGACCGATGTGCGTGTCTGGTACGGCCCGACCGGCGATCTGGGCCTGCGTCCCAACCCCGCCAAGGGCTTCATCTACGCGCATAAGGCGAGCGACGTCCCCGTGCAGATCGCCATGGCCGATCGCGCAACTACCGGCAGCGACTCTGCCCGTGGTGCTTTCTGACATTTTAACCAGTTCCTAAGGGCTGTCGCCTAGTCTGATCGGCGGTGGGGCGATGCTGGGACTGGGGTCGCATGAAATTGGGAATGATGCGCTGGGCGGCCTTGCTGCTGGCCAGTCTGACGACGACGCCTGTGCTGGGCGCGACGGTGCTGCAATGCGTGCCCTATGCGCGCATCGTGTCCGGCGTGCAGATTTATGGCGACGCGTTGACCTGGTGGGATCAGGCGGAAAATCACTATAGGCGCGGCCATATGCCCCGCAAGGGCGCGGTGCTGGCCTTTCGTCCCATGGGGCCGATGGTGCTGGGCCATGTCGCCGTGGTCAGCAGGGTGCTGGACGACCGGCGCGTGCTGATCCGGCATGCCAACTGGTCCGTGCCCGGCGCGATCGAGGAAGATGTGCTGGCGATCGACGTGTCTGAGGAGGGCGACTGGAGTGAGGTGCGCGTCTGGCACAGCCCGACCAACCAGATGGGTGCGCGCAGCAATCCGACCTTCGGTTTCATCTATCCCGACAAGCCGCAATTGCGCGAGTTCCGGCCTGATCCGGCGCTGGGCGACAGCCTGCGCTTCGCCAGCATGACGATCGCCAAGGACGATCCGGCGCAGGATGCCGCTCCGTCGCGTAAATCTCTTGCCAGCCAGCCGCGCCTGGCGCTGGACCTGCACGCTATCCGCTATGCCGATGCGACGCCCTCGGCCCGTTCGCTGCGCGATATCATCGCGGACGTGAAGCGCGACGCGGCGTTGCGGTGAGGTGTGACGAATCTCTTGAAATCAACCTGTTCCTGCGAAGGCAGGAATCCAGTTCAAAATGTTGCGATTCCAGGAAAGGGTAGGACTGGGTTCCTGCCTTCGCAGGAACACGGCTTAAAAAAAAGGCGCTGCCTCACCCAGGAGGCAGCGCTCTTCTTTGTTCACCTCAGACGAAAACTTATTCCGCCTTGTCTGCCGCTTCCTCAGCGCCCTCGGCAGGGTTCTCGAACCACGCCTCCACCGGCCCGGACAGTTTGATCGTCAGCGGCTGGCCGTGACGGTCGCGGGTCTTGCCCGCCGCGACGCGAATCCAGCCTTCGGAAATGCTATATTCCTCGACATCGTTGCGCACACGGTCCTTGAACTTGATGCCGATGCCGCGCTGGAGCACGTCGATGTCGAAAAAGGGGCTTTTCGGGTTGGTGGAAAGGCGGTCGGGGGGCGTATCGCTCATGATGGTCCAAATCCTGTCAATCTGGCGCGCGACCTAGCCCTTTGGCCGCCCCGCCGTCAACTGTCCCGGTCCATCGTCGACATCGCAGAAGATGCGCCGGATCACCCCCTGCGCCAGCCAGGATTCGAAGCGCGCCTGCGCATCGGCCAGGTCCAGAAAGGGATAGGCGACGGGCCGGTCGCCCACCGCCCGGCTGGCGACGACCAGCCGCATCATCGCATCGGGCGCGGTGGTCAATATGCGTCCACGCCGGTCGGTGGCGGCGCTGTTGACGCCGACGACATGGCCGTCCTCGGCAAAGACCGGCCCGCCGCTGATGCCCGACAGCGTGCCGTCGCCCATCGGAATGCGTCCATGTTCGGCCCAGGCAAGCACGGGCTGCGTCTCCTCCCCGGTGCCGCGCCGGGCGCGGGCGGCGCCGATCAGCTCGGATATGACCAGCGTCGGCTGTCCGCCCGGAAAGCCCATATGATAGCCGACCGATCCCGGCGGCGGCATCCGGTCCGACAGCGGCAGGGCATGGTCGCTCGCCACGCCGCCGCGCACCAGCGCTGCGTCCGCTTCCCGGCTTTCGACCAGCCGCGATACGGGCCGGGCAAAGCCGCCCTGCTCTATGCCGACGCGGGTGCAGCCATGGGTGACATGCTCGGCCGTCAGCCAGGCGCCGCCGCGATCGACGGCAAAGGTCGTCCCCATGCTGTCGGCGGGCGCTTCGGCCCGTTCCTCGATCACGAAGCTTTCGTCGCTCCACTGCGGCATGGGGCGGCGGGGCGAGCGGGGGTCGAACGCCTCGACATGGAGAGGCGTCGGCTTGGTGACCTCGCTGATCCACAGCAGCGCGAGGATGATGCCGAGCATGCCGGGCAGACAGCCTAGGCGCCGCCCTGCCACGGCTCAGCTCGCGACCGCGCCGGCGGTGAGGCAGGCGATCGCGACCTTCATCATGGCCAGGAAGATGGCGGCGGATCGCTCGTCCGCCTCGATCCGGGTCGATAGCGAGCCCAGCAGGAAATCGACGACCCGAAAGGCGATGAGTTGCAAGATCAGCGTCACGCTGCCCCAGATCATGATATCCCAGACATTGACCGATCCGGCGAGGCAGAAGCCCAGCGGCACGGCGAGTCCGAGTGCCGCTCCGCCGAGCGAAATCCCCGCCGCCTGATTGCCGGCACGGATCAGCGCGAATTCGTCATGCGGGGTGATCCACATATAGAGCGCCAGCGCCGCCAGCCAGGCCAGCGTGGCGGAGGCCAGGTGCAGCAGGAAAATGGGCAGGCCCGATAGCAGGCTCTGAATGACGGGCATCGGATCGGTCATGGCGTCAAGATGACGCAAGCCGCTCCCCGACGCAATAAATCCTCCCCATCGCAAGACGGGGAGGATTTTATCGATCTCAGTTGCAGACCCGCACCTTCACGCGCCGGTCGCGATAGTGATTATAGCGCCACTCGGTCCAGCAGCGCTGGCGATAATGGCCGCGCCAGTAACGCCGGTCGCCCCGCCAATGACGGCGGTCATCATCCCGCCAATCGCGCCGACCATCCCAG
Source organism: Sphingobium sp. TB-6 (assembly GCF_012927365.1). Classification (NCBI taxonomy): domain Bacteria; kingdom Pseudomonadati; phylum Pseudomonadota; class Alphaproteobacteria; order Sphingomonadales; family Sphingobiaceae; genus Sphingobium; species Sphingobium sp. TB-6. Next base: position 43,279 of record NZ_JABBGL010000003.1, read on the forward strand.
CGCCGGTCATCCCAACGCCGATCATCCCAACGCCGGTCGTCATAGCGATCGCCGCGATAACCGTCCCGATAGCCATAATCATAGCCGCCATAATATTGCGCCTGTGCAGGGGCTGCGCTCACACCCATGGCGGTGATCGCCAAGCCCAGGGCCGCCGCGCCCTTCCACAAGATATTCATGTCCGTCTCTCCTCAACATGCACACCCGTCGCCGGGGTCATGAAGGAAAGATGCACCGGCCTGACTGAACCGTCCGGGAACGGCGCCGTCAGCCAATATTCATGGTCAATCAGCGGCCTCTAAGAGCGCTTTCCGCCTCCAGCATATAATCGCGTGTAATGGGCAGGCTGCGGCGGTCGCGGACATATTGGACCTGATAATTCACCATGCCGCCATGCTCGAAAACGGTGGCCGCGCCTGCCAGATAGAAGGTCCAGAGGCGAAAGAAACGCTCGTCATAGAGCGCGACGATGTCCGCCTTGTGCGCCAGCGTCCGCTTGTACCATTCGCGGATGGTAAGGCCGTAGTGGATGCGCAGCACCTCCACATCCGTGACCATCAGCCGCGTGCCCTCGCTGCCCTGAATCATCTCCGACAGGGCGGGGATATAGCCGCCGGGGAAGATATATTTCTGGGTGAAGGCGTCGGTGATGCCCGGCCCGTCGACCCGCCCGATGGTGTGGATCAGCATCACCCCGTCCGGCGTCAGCAGTTCGCGGCATTTATTATAGAAAGTGCGGTAATCCTTGGTCCCGACATGTTCGAACATGCCGACCGACACGATCCGGTCGAACGGCCCATCCATGTCGCGATAGTCGATCAGTTCGAAGCGCACATGGTCGGCCACGCCCGCATCCTGCGCCCGTTGCCGCGCGATCTTGAGCTGCTCTTCCGACAAGGTGATGCCGGTCACGTCCACCCCGCAGGTGCGATGCAGATAAAGCGCCATGCCGCCCCAGCCGCAGCCTATATCCAGCACCTTCATGCCCGGCTTCAAATGCAGCTTGGCGGCGATATGCGCCTTCTTGTCCTCCTGCGCCTGTTCCAGGCTGATGCCCGTCTCATTGCCGGCATCGGGGAAATAGGCGCAGCTATATTGCCGGTCGCGGTCGAGGAAGAGGGCATAGAGCGCGCCCGACAGATCATAATGATGGGCGACATTGGCCTTGGACCGCGCCCGGTGGTTGGCGGCCCACAGCTTGCGCCGGATCGTCTTGAAACCACGCTTGACCGAACCGAGATCGCTGATCGACTTGCCGGTTTCCCAGGCATTGTTCATGCGGATGAGCGAGATCAGTTCCATGATCCCGCCGCCCTCGATCGACACGCGCCCGTCGATGAAGGCTTCGGCCATGCCCAGCCGCGGATCCTTGATGATGTCGAAGGGCACCCGCGCATCGTGGAATTTCAGCGCCAGCGACGGAAAGCCCGGTTCGGGCGACCCGACCGTGATCTTTCTGCCGTCATGATAGTAGATGCTGAGCTGGCCCCGCGTGACCAGCCGCTTGATGACGCGATCGAACAATTTCATGGGGCTACCCTGTCAGGTCGTTCCGCCCGCGTCAAATGCCGGCATACCAATCATAGCCGGCATGGTCTTCCCAGAAGCCGCCCTTGCCCCTGCCGATGCCGTCCAACGACGCAACCGCCTCAATCTGCATCAAATATTTCGCCTGCTTGTAGCCCAATTGCCGTTCCACCCGCAGCCTGAGCGGCGCGCCATTGGCGACGCGCAAAGGCTGGTCGTTGAGCGCGAAAGCGAGGATGGTCTGCGGGTGGAAGGCGTCCATCAGATCGATGCTTTCATAATAGCCGCGCCCGCCGCCCATATCGTCGGCGCAGTGAAAGACGATGTAGCGCGCGCCTTCCCGTAGTCGTGCCGCTTCAAGGATCGGCTTCAACGGCACGCCGCGCCATTTGCCGATGGCGCTCCATCCCTCGACACAGTCATGCCGCGTGATCTGCTCGCGATGGGGAAGGGCATGGAGGTCAGCTAGCGACAGGGATAGGGGCCGCGCGACCAGCCCGCCGACCCGCAATCGCCAGTCGGCAAAGCCGCTGCGCCATAGCGCCCTATATTCGGGCGTATTGGGGTTGGCGGTGCCGTTGGGCCGGAAGAAGGGGGAGATCTGGTCCGGGCGAAATTCATGGGCCAGCGCGTCGCGGGCCATCAGACTGCGCTGCGCCCATTTATGGAAATTCTCGGCAGAAAACAACGCTTCCCGTACCGTCTCGTTGCTTGCCAGCCGGTCGCAGCCCGCCAGCGTCGCGGCGGCGCCCAGGACCAACGCCCGGCGGCTCAGGATCAGGCTCATCGCCGCGCCTCCGGCAGCCGGTAGCGCCCGCTGATCATCGACCGAATCTCGTTTAGCGGCCCCGCCAGCAGCACCATCAACATATGCACCAGGAAGAAGGCCGCCAGGGCGAAGGCGGCGATGAAGTGGATCGATCGCGCCGACTGCCTTCCGCCGAACAGTTCGACCAGCCAGGGCCAGGCCGCGTTCATGCCGGGCGACATGGTGAGCCCCGTCAGGATGATGAGCGGCAGCGCGACGAAGATCACGCCGATATAGCTTGCCTTCTGCAACACATTGTAGCGCAGCGCCGCTTCCCCCGTAGGAAAGCGCAGCCGGGCATGATCCCTGATGTCCTGCCAGACATGGCGGGGCGCCAGTTCCCCGCGCCGGAAGGCGAGGTCGCGCGCCAGATGCCGCCCGAACAGGCTCCAGAGCATGTAGAAGAGCAGCGCAAAGGCGAAGATCGGCGCGGCGGTCAGGTGCCAGTGCCGCGACATCGCCAGATTATAATGAGCGGGCAGGGTGATCCAGCCGCCGAAGCGCTCCAGCGTCAGCCAGGGGTGGTCGAAATTCGCGCCATATTGCCCCCAATAGAGCCGGGGATGCGCGTTGAAGATGCCCAACCCGCTGGTGAACAGCACATAGAGCAGCGCCGCGTTCAGCCAATGCCACAGACGCGTCGGCAAGCTGTGGCGCAGCACCAGTTTCGGATCGGACAAGGCGCTATCCATAGGCGACTGTTACCCTTTTGCACCAGCGGCGTCAAAAAGGATGGCGATGCTGCGCGCATGAATTCTTTTTCATGATTCCGTTCATGTGGGAGCCAGATTCCGGGTCCATAAGCGCCGCTGCCGGGACCAAGTAACGCTTCCGGATTTTGAAGTTCGCATGGATGGATTCCATCATATTTCAAGAGGGATAAGATCGAAAATATTTTACAGATCAGTCCTTTTTAAAAACTGATTGAAGCCATAGATAATCCCTGCCCGGTTCAGGGTATCAGATAAGCCAATGAGGAATATCATGAAGACTGCGATTCTCGCAGCTATTGCTGCTGTCACTGTTTCTGTTCCCGCTTTTGCTCAGGATACTGCACCTTTTACTGGTCCTCGGGCTGGCATTACCTTGGGCTATGACAAGGTCCAGGGCAGCGACGGTTTCAGCTATGGCGTGTCGACCGGCTATGACCTGGCCGTCACCCCGCGCATCACTTTTGGTCCGGAAGTGTCCCTGAGCGAGTCCACCGCTGAGTTCGGCGGCGTCGATGCCAGCCGCGATCTCGCCGCTTCGGTGCGCCTCGGCTATGTCGTGACCCCGCAGGTGCTGGCGTTCGGCAAGGTCGGCTATGCCAACAGCCGCTTCGAAATCCCCGGCGATCACCAGACGCTGGAAGGCGTGCGCTATGGCGGCGGCCTGGAATATTCGGTGACGCCGCGCACCTATATTTCGGCTGAATATCAGCGCACCGAATATGAAGATAATTTCGGTGGCCGTGACGCTGGCGTGGTCGGCGTCGGTTTCCGTTTCTGACCTAATGTCCATTATGGACGAAAAGGGGCGGTTCCGTCGGGGCCGCCCTATTTTCATGCAAAGTCAGACTGTTGCGAAAAAGCATCACACATTTGTAAAGTTCATATCCAACTTGCAACAATGACGATCACGTTACATATGCGCGCCGTCAGCGACACACATCGCTGCGTGCAGGACGGGAGGATAAGCCGAATAAAAATCGGTGTTCCAAATGGCGATGAAATAATCAAGTGCAACGCCATCCCGTAAAAAGAACAAAACGCCTGTCCAGTTCATGGACTGTGCGTTTCTCGTAATATGAGGATTTTATGAAGACTGTGATTTTCGCAGCCCTTGCTGCTGCCGCTGTTTCTGCTCCCGCTTTCGCTCAGGATGCTGCGCCCTTCACCGGTCCGCGCGCTGGCGTGACGCTGGGCTATGACAAGCTGGGCGGCGAAGACGGCTTCGCTTACGGCGTGTCGACCGGCTATGATCTGGCCGTCGCTCCGCGCATCACCTTCGGCCCGGAAGTGTCGCTCAATGACACCACCGTCGGCGCCGGCGGCACGGAAATCAGCCGTGACCTCGCCGCTTCGGTCCGTCTCGGCTATGTCGTGACCCCGCGCATCCTGGCGTTCGGCAAGGTCGGCTATGCCAACACCCGCATCGAAGTATCGAACAGCAACGCTGGCGGTTCGTTCGAAGGCGTGCGTTACGGTGGCGGCGCGGAATTCGCGGTGACCGGCAACACCTACATCTCGGCTGAATATCAGCGCAGCGAGTATGAAGATGGCATCGGCGGCCGTGACGCTGGCGTCGTCGGCATCGGCTTCCGTTTCTAATCCCTCTCGGATAGAACAGGGGAAGGGCGGTCCCAGCCGGGGCCGCCCTTTTTCTATGCCCAGGGCAGGGGCTTGAGGTCCGGCTCCACCCACGTCCGCCGCGCCTCCACCGACATCAGCCGCTCGCGCGACCAATAGGCAAACAGCCAGTCCTTGTCGGCCATGGGCGAGTTCATCAGCGCCGCAAAGGCCTCGCCCGGCGTCACGCCTTCCAGCAAGCCCGCCAGGATCGCTCGCGCCGCGCTCAGCGACGCCTGCGTGATCGTCTCATGATAGCCCGACATGTCGTTGTTCACGCCGCCCACGCTCTCATTATAGGCCGCGATCATCCCCGGCATGTCGCGCTCAGGCATGACATCCGGCCGCCGCAGTATCAGCCATAAGGCCGTCGAGAAATGGGCCATATGGGTCCACTCCTCCTTGGGCAGCGTCCGCGCACAAAAGCCCGTCGCGATCCGTTCAATCTCTTCGTCCGTCATAATTCCATCCTTCTCATGCCGCCCGGACGAAACTCACAAGAAAAACCCCGCCGTTCCGGGCGGGGTTTCCGTCTCGCGCCATGAGAGGCGCGGATCATCAGCCCCGCTCTATCCGAGCGCGGCTTGCTTCTCCGCGGCGAGCCGATCCAGCTCGGCCCGGCTCTTCTTCTCCGAAGCGGATTTGAGCTGCCCGCAGGCGGCCATGATGTCCCGCCCGCGCGGCGTGCGCACCGGCGCGCTGATTCCGCCTTCGAACACGATGCTGCTGAAAGCGCGAATCCGCTCGGGCGTCGAGCATTCATAGTCCGTGCCCGGCCAGGGATTGAACGGGATCAGATTGACCTTGGCGGGCAGCTTATACTGGCGGAGCAGCCGGACCAGCTCACGCGCATCGTCATCGCTGTCATTCTTGTCCTTGATCATCACATATTCGAAGGTGATGCGCCGCGCATTGTTCGCGTTCGGATAGTCGGCGCAGGCCTGCAACAACTGCTCGATGCCATATTTCTTGTTGAGCGGCACCAGCTCGTCGCGCACATCCTTGGTCACGGCATGGAGCGATACGGCCAGGTTCACGCCGATCTCCTCGCCTGCCCGCGCCATCATCGGCACCACGCCGGAGGTGGAGAGGGTAATCCGCCGCTTCGAAAGCGCTAGCCCATCGCCATCCATCACGACCTTCAGCGCGTCGCGCACATGGTCGAAATTATAGAGCGGCTCGCCCATGCCCATCATCACGATGTTGGTCAGCATCCGTCCGTCCGGCGAATATTGCGACGCGTCGTCCGCCTCATCGTCATTGGCCGAGGCCATGCTCCCCTTGGGCCATTCGCCCAGCGCATCGCGGGCCAGCATGACCTGACCCACGATCTCGCCCGGCGTCAGGTTCCGGACCAGCCGCATCGTGCCGGTATGGCAGAAACGGCAGTTGAGCGTACACCCCACCTGGCTGGAAACGCAGAGCGTCCCCCGGTCCGCGTCCGGGATGAACACCATCTCATAATCCTGCCCATCGTCCGACCGCAGCAGCCATTTGCGCGTGCCGTCGCTCGATACCTGCGCCTCGACCACCTGCGGACGGCCGACGACGAAGCGCTCCGCCATCCAGCCGCGCATCGGCTTGGCGAGGTCGGTCATCGCGTCGAAATCCGTTTCACCGCGATGATAGAGCCAGTGGAAAAGCTGCTTGGAGCGCAGCTTCGCCTGCTTCTGATCGAGCCCGGCTTCTTCCAGCGCGCCCTTCATCTGGGGGCGCGACAGCCCCGTCAGGTCGACGCGCCCATCCTCGCGAGGTGTCACCGCACGAGGTACGGGCACAGGATCGATAAGGCCGGGAATCGGCATCAAGGGGTTGGCGGCTGTCTGCATGGCCGCGCCCATAGCCGATTTTCGCGCATTTTTAAAGCGGCGCGTTTCTAGCGCAACCGCGCGCACCCCAGCGCTGCCGCATCGATCGCCGTAGCCGCCCCGCGCAGCGCATAGGTGTCGGCAAAACCCCGCCCACGCGCATCCCGCGTCTGCACGCTCATGCTCGTCGCGGAGCGCATCGCCGCGATGATCGCCGCGTCTGCCCGCGCATCGGGCGCCCAGGCGTCGACTTGCCCCGCCACCAGCGTAAAACGCCGGTCGCCTACATTCAAAATCACCGCAGCCTCATCTGCCCGCATCCGGCTCAAGCGAAAATGCACCTGACCGCGCACGCGCTGGCGCGGCCAGCTCCCGACCGCGGCAAAGCCCTCCGACTTCGCCGTCACCGGCATGGCTATGGCATAGCAGCGCGGGCTGGCCGTATCGCGGAACGCGCCCCAGGCATCGAAAACGCCCAATGAATCGCGCGCCTCAGCCGTCACGCCAAGCATCAACAGGGGAAGGGCGAGGGCGGCCAAGCGTTTCACATCCCCCGCAAAGCCTATGCTGTTCCCTTTTGCAACCCCGGTCGAAACGAAAGGCGCACCGAACGCTTGCCCAAGCCGCAACAGCGGCTATGAAGGATCATCCATCATTGTCGCCCGGATTCGACTGAGTTCGGGCTTTGCGCAGAAAAGAAACGGACAGAACAGGGACATGAAGGCCACCATCGAACGCGCAACGCTGCTCAAGAGCCTCAGCCACGTCCAGTCGGTGGTCGAGCGGCGCAACACGATTCCGATCCTGTCCAACGTGCTGATCGAAGCATCGGCGGATGGCGCGATCAAGCTGATGGCGACCGACCTCGACCTCCAGATCGTCGAAAGCGTTTCGGCGCAGGTGGAACAGCCTGGCGCGACCACCATTTCCGCCCACACCTTGTTCGACATCGCCCGCAAGCTGCCCGAAGGGTCGCAGGTGTCGCTCCAGGCGGCCGAGGGCAAGATGCTGATCCAGGCGGGCCGCGCCCGCTTCAACCTGTCGACCCTGCCGCGCGACGATTTCCCGGTGATCGCGGAAGGCGACCTGCCGACCAGCTTCGAACTGCCGGCCGAGACGCTGAAGCAGATCATCGACAAGACGCGCTTCGCCATCTCGACCGAAGAGACGCGCTATTACCTCAACGGCATTTATTTCCATGTTTCGGATGACGGCCAGCCGGTGCTGAAGGCCGCCGCCACCGACGGCCATCGCCTCGCCCGCGTCACCGTGCCGCGTCCCGATGGCGCCGACGGCATGCCGGGCATCATCATACCCCGCAAGTGCATCGGTGAACTCCGCAAGCTGCTCGACGAGGTCGAAGGCTCGGTCCAGATTTCGCTGTCCGCCAGCAAGATCCGCTTTGGCCTTGGTAGCGCGATCCTGACCAGCAAGCTGATCGACGGCACCTTCCCCGATTACAGTCGCGTCATTCCGACCGCCAACGACAAGCTGCTCAAGATCGACCCGCGCAGCTTCGAGGAAGGCGTGGACCGCGTCGCCACCATCGCCACCGAAAAGACCCGTGCGGTCAAGATGACGCTGGACCGCGACAAGATCACGCTCTCCGTCACCAGCCCTGAAAACGGCACGGCGGCGGAAGAAGTTCCTGGCGCCTTCCAGGGCGAGGGTTTCGACATCGGCTTCAACGCTCGCTATCTGCTCGACATATTGGGCCAGATCGACAGCGATCTGGTCGAGCTGCATTTGGCCGACGCCGCCGCGCCGACGCTGATCCGCGAGGACGACCGCAGCCCGGCGCTTTACGTGCTGATGCCGATGCGCGTCTGAGGGTTTGGCTGCGATCGGGCATTGATAACATGGTCATCCCAGCGTTCGCTGGGATGACGGATTTGCGAGAGCCCCTCTCCACCTTCCCACCCGCCTTCGGTTGACCTTGCTCTGAAGGATCGGTCTGCCGCCAAGCGGGTAAGTTTCTTTCAATCTCTTCCCGTTACGCAGGAAATATGACTTCCTTGCGGACGAATCTGGCGGAACTGCAATCGCGGCGAACCGACCTCGTCGCGGCCCTCGGCTTGGCCGAGAGCGGGGCGTCGGTCGACGCTTCGTGGATTTCCGGCACCTTCGTCCATATCGCCCGGCTCTGGCCGCTGGTCCTGCTGGGCAAACTGTGCATCACCGCCCTGCTGCATGTCCCCTTTTACGAAGCGGACAATATCGGCCATGCCGTCGCCCTGTCCGCCATGCTGCTGGTGGATGGCGTCGCGATCGTGGCCCCCCGCGGCGCGCGCTTTCAGCGCCTGCGGCCGCATCACCAGAAATGGCTGATGCTGCCCATGGTGCTGCTCTCGGGCCTGAGCTTCAGCCTGATGCTGGGGCCATCGCTGATCGTGGGCGCGCTATCCCGCAACCTGGCGGCGGAAATGGCGGTCGCGCTGATGGCGGTGTCGATCTTCGGTGACCGGCGCTTGCTGGGGGTCAGCTATTTTTGCGGCCTGCTGATCGCCTCCGTCCTGCATCGGGGGGATTTCGCGCAGATCGGCCTGTTGATCAGTTGCATCGCGGTGATGCTCATCGCCGCGCTGCGTCAGGCGAATGCCGACATGAATCGCGCCATCGCCTTCCATCAGCGCGACTTGCGCGCCCAGCGATCCGATCGGTTGCTGCACGAATATGAACAATCGGGCCGCGGCTGGTTCTGGGAAACCGATCGCCATGGCTGCATCGCCTATATTTCCGATACGCTGGTCCGCACGCTCGACCTAAGCAATGAGGCGCTGATCGGCCGTCCGATCACGGAGATCATCCGCCCCGGCGACCGGCAGGACGGCGATGGCGAGCGCACATTGGGTTTCCATCTGTCGGCGCGCACCGGCTTTGCCGAAATTCCGGTCCGTGCCGCCATGACGAAGGATGAACGCTGGTGGTCGATCTCCGGCCAGCCGGTGTTCAACGAATTCGGCCAGTTCCACGGCTTCCGGGGCAGCGGCACCGACCTCACCGAAATGCGCCGCAGCCAGGCGGAGGTGACGCGGCTCGCCCAATATGACTCGCTGACCGGGCTTGCCAACCGGGTGCAGATGATGCGCTCGCTGGAGCAGGCGGTCGCGGGCAAGAAGGGGCAACCCCGGGACTGCACGCTGATGATGCTGGACCTCGACCGGTTCAAGATCGTCAACGACACGCTCGGTCATCCGGCGGGCGACGCGCTGTTGCGCCAGGTGAGCGAGCGCATCCGGCGCGTGGTCGGGGACAAGGGGCTGGTCGGCCGTCAGGGCGGCGACGAATTCAAGATTCTGCTGCCTAGCCGGCCCGACAAGATCACGCTGGATCATCTGGCGCGGGCGATCATCACCGACGTGTCCCAACCCTATACGATAGGGAATACGGCGGTCGTCATCGGCGTGTCGATCGGCATTTCCTTCTGCCCGCAGGACGGCGTCACCGCAGAGGAATTGATCCGCAACGCCGATCTGGCGCTCTATGCGGCCAAGGGCGACGGGCGCGGCGTTTACCGCTTCTATTCGCCGGAAATGCACGCCGATGCGGAGGATCGCCGCCAGTTGGAGGAGGATCTGCGCAAGGCGCTGGTCGAAAACAGCCTGCATCTCGTCTACCAGCCTGTCGTCTGCTCCAGGACCGAGCAGATCACCGGCTATGAAGCGTTGTTGCGCTGGCAGCATCCGGTGCGCGGCGCGATTTCGCCCACCCTGTTCGTGCCGATCGCGGAGGAAAGCGGCCTGATCGGCCCGATCGGTGAATGGGTGCTTCGCACCGCCTGCCGGGATGCGGCGCAATGGACCGATGGCGTGCGGGTGGCGGTCAACGTCTCCCCGATCCAGTTCGCCAATCCGGGCCTGCCTTCGATCGTGATGAATGCACTCGCGGCCTCGGGCCTGGCGCCCCAGCGGCTGGAACTGGAGATCACCGAAAGCGTGTTCCTGAACGATGATGACGGCACGGATTCGATGTTTTCGCGGCTGAAGGGCATTGGCGTGCGCCTGGCGCTGGACGATTTCGGCACCGGCTATTCCTCGCTCGGCTATTTGAAGAAAGCGCCGTTCGACAAGATCAAGATCGACCAGAGTTTCGTGCGTGGCGCCGCGATCAAGGGCAGCCCCAACAGCGCGATCATCAAGGCGATCGTCAGCCTGGCCGAGGCGCTGGGCATGGACACCACGGCGGAAGGCGCGGAGACGCAGGACGAGCTCGCTTTGATCCGCAATCTGGGGTGCAGCCATATTCAGGGCTATGTCTATGGCCGCCCGGTGCCCGCGGCGGATGTACTGGTCCAGCAGCACCGCCATGGCGGTGCTGCGATGCTTCAGGGATTCCAATCGAGCCGGCCGGAACGCAAGACCATGTTGCGCACGGTCGCCGTGCATCATGACGGCCATGTCTATACCGGGCGTATCCGCAACATCTCCTCCACCGGCGCGCAGTTGGAGGGTTTGTGGGACGTGCCGGAAGGCACGCTGTTCGCGATCGATCTTGGCGACAACCAGACCGTCAACGCCATTGCCCGTTGGTCGAAGGAGGATCGGCTGGGGGTGGAGTTCACCCAGTCGATCAACCTGGCTGGCCTGCGCGCGGCGCCCCGGTCGCTGGCGTCTTAAGGACAGTGGAGGCGGATTACAGTGGAGACGAATTCTGGCCATTGCCTCGACCGTCGAACAAAAAACGGCCCATTTCCGTAGCTCTATCGAGCCGCCTGTCTCACCCAAATCCTACAAGCTTGCCGCAAGGTCCAAGCGGGATTAGAGGGCTGCGGCAAGCCTGAGCGGCACCCGAACAGCAGGAAGCACCTTCATGTCAGACGTCACCATCAAACGCGCCCTCCTTTCTGTGTCGGACAAGTCCGGCCTCATCGAACTGGGGCAGGCGCTGGGCAAGCATGGCGTCGAACTGGTGTCGACCGGCGGAACCGCCAAGGCGCTGCGCGACGCGGGCCTTGCCGTGAAGGATATTTCCGACCTCACCGGCTTCCCGGAAATGATGGACGGCCGCGTCAAGACGCTGCACCCCAAGGTCCATGGCGGCCTGCTCGCCGTGCGGGGCAATCCCGAGCATGTCGCTTCGATGGACGAGCATGCAATCGGGGCGATCGACCTCGTCGTCGTCAACCTCTATCCTTTCGCCGCCACCGTTGCAAAAGGGGCAGAGCGTGAGGAGATCATCGAGAATATCGACATTGGCGGCCCGTCCATGGTCCGTTCCGCCGCGAAGAATCATGAAAGCGTGGCGATCGTCACCGATCCCGCCGACTATGCCCGCCTGATCGCGGAAATGGAGGAGAAGGGCGGCGCGACCAGCTATGATTTCCGCCGCATGCTTGCGGCCAAGGCTTATGCCGCCACCGCCGCCTATGACTCGATGATCGCGAGCTGGTTCGCCTTTGCCGATCAGGGCGTGCAGTTCCCCGAAAGCCTCTCCATGTCGAGCAAGCTCGGCTCGACCCTGCGCTATGGCGAAAACCCGCATCAGTCGGCCGCGCTTTATCTGCCCGTCGGTCCTTCCGCGAACGGCATCGCCCAGGCGAAGCAGATCCAGGGCAAGGAACTGAGCTACAATAATTATAACGACGCCGACGCCGCGCTGGAGCTGGTGAGCGAATTTCGCGACGGCCCGCCAACCGTGGTCATCGTCAAGCACGCCAATCCCTGTGGCGTCGCCACCGGCGACACGCTGATCGAAGCCTATGAAGCCGCGCTCGCCTGCGACAGCGTGTCTGCCTTTGGCGGCATCATCGCCGTCAACCGCCCGCTCGACGGCCCGACCGCCGAGGCGATCAGCGGCATCTTCACCGAAGTCGTCGCCGCGCCTGACGCGGACGAGGACGCCAAGGCGATCTTTGCCAAGAAGAAGAATCTCCGCCTGCTGCTGACCGGTGAACTGCCCGATCCGGCGCGTACTGGCCTTCAGATCAAGAGCATCGCTGGCGGCCTTTTGGTGCAGGGCCGCGACAATGGCCGCATCACCCGCGACATGCTGAAAGTCGTCACTAGGCGCGCCCCGACCGAACAGGAACTCACCGACTGCCTGTTCGCCTGGACCGTTGCCAAGCATGTGAAGTCCAACGCCATCGTCTATGCCAAGGGCAACAGCACCGCCGGCATTGGCGCGGGTCAGATGAACCGCCTCGAATCCGCGCGCATCGCCGCCTGGAAGGCCAGGGACGCCGCCGAAAAGGCAGGCTGGAGCGAAGCCCACACCATCGGCTCTGCGGTCGCCTCCGATGCTTTCTTCCCCTTTGCCGACGGCCTGCTGACGGCGGTCGAGGCGGGCGCGACGGCAGTGATCCAGCCGGGCGGGTCCATCCGCGACGAGGAAGTGATCGCGGCAGCCGACGAAGCGGGTCTTGCCATGGTCTTCACCGGCATGCGCCACTTCCGCCATTGATCATGAAATGATGCGGATGCGAAAGGGCGCCTAATCCTTTCGCATCCGCAAAAATAACGGTTTTCAGCCACTTTTTGCCAAGTGGCCCCTTTTCATGTGCCTGCACGAAGCCTATCTGATTCGGGACCCTTCTCCCACGTCAGGCGTAGGGCGAACTCTATAAAAAAGTTCGACAGGAGATACAGGATGACCAGAAAGACGTTGGTGGCGTTGACCGCCGCGATAACCCTTGCCCTGCCCGCTGCAAACGCCTTCGCTGGCATCAATGACATGGATGTGGTGGTCGACGGCCGCACAGGGATGGAAACGCGCAGCATCACCGTGTCGATGGCCGATCTCAACCTCGCCAGCACCCATGGCGCGCGCATGGCCGATTCCCGGATCACCAAGGCCGCCAAGAAGGTGTGCGGCTGGATGAACGGATCGATCCTGCCAGCCACCCCGGACTATCGGGCTTGCTTCGGTGAAGCCCTGGACGGCGCCCGCACGGACCTCAACACGTTGATCCAGGCCCAGCGTCAGGGCTGATCCGCCTTTAGGAAAAGGGACGACGCCGACGGACATATATCCGTCGGCGTTGCCTTATCTTGCATTGTTACCGGCTATTAACTACTCCTTAGAAGATTTCCTTCACCTAATTTGGTCAAGGATTTCATCGGGGGGCCTTAGATGCCGCAGAACGACCACAATGTGGATGTCGCCATTATTGGCGCAGGTCCGGCCGGCCTTACTGCCGCTTATCTCTTAACCAAAAAGGGCTATTCGGTCCGGGTCATCGAAAAAGACCCCATCTATGTCGGCGGCATCAGCCGGACCGTCGAAATGAACGGCTTCCGGTTCGACATTGGCGGCCATCGCTTCTTTTCCAAGTCGAAGGAGGTCGTCGACCTCTGGAACGAGATTCTGCCCGACGATTTTATCCAGCGCCCCCGGATGAGCCGGATCTATTATGAGGGCAAATTCTACAGCTACCCGCTGCGCGCCTTCGAAGCGCTCGGCAATCTGGGCATCTGGCGCTCGACCCTCTGCATGGCGAGCTTCGCCAAGGCGAAGCTGTTCCCCAATCGCAATATCCGCTCCTTTCAGGACTGGACCGTCAACGCCTTCGGCCACAAGCTGTTCTCGATCTTCTTCAAGACCTATACGGAGAAGGTCTGGGGCATGCCTTGCGACGAGATGTCGGCGGACTGGGCGGCGCAGCGCATCAAGGGGCTGTCGCTCTGGGGTGCGGTCGTGGACGGCCTCAAGCGTTCGCTTGGCCTCAACAAGAAGCCCAATGACGGCATGGCGACCAAGACCCTGCTGGAAAGCTTCCGCTATCCGCGCCTTGGCCCCGGCATGATGTGGGAAGCGGCGCGCGACTTCGTGGTGGCAGGCGGCAATCAGGTGCTGATGGCCCATAGCCTGGACCAATTGTCGCAGGATCAGGCCAGCGGCCGCTGGCGCATGGTGGCGCAGGGACCGGATGGCGAAGTCGTCATCAATGCCGCCCATGTCATCAGTTCAGCGCCGATGCGCGAGCTGGCCGGTCGCATCCATCCGCTGCCCGCCACGCTGGGCCATGCGATGGAACTGAAATATCGCGACTTCCTGACCGTCGCGCTGATGGTGAAGGGCGAGGATATCTTCCCCGACAACTGGATCTACATCCACGACAGCAAGGTCAAGGTCGGCCGCATCCAGAATTTCCGGAGCTGGTCGCCCGAAATGGTGCCCGATCCTGACCTCGCCTGCGTGGGCCTGGAATATTTCTGCTTCGAGGGCGACGGCCTCTGGTCGTCGAGCGACGCCGATCTGATCGAGCTGGCGAAGAGGGAAATGGCGATCCTGGGCCTGTGTAATCCCGGCGACGTCGTCGGCGGCACGGTGGTGCGGCAGGAAAAGGCCTATCCGGTCTATGACGACAGCTATGCCGACAATGTGCTGGCCATGCGGACCGAATTGCAGCGGCTTTACCCCACGTTGCATCTGGTCGGCCGCAACGGCATGCATCGCTACAACAACCAGGATCATGCGATGATGACGGCGATGCTGACCGTCCGCAATATCGAGGCGGGCGAACAGCTTTACGACATCTGGGCAGTCAATGAAGACGCCGAATATCATGAGGCAGGCGAGGAAGGGCAGGACGCCGCCGGGGAGCGCGCAGCCCTGACAAGCGAACGGCTGGTGCCCAATCGATTGAAGGCGGCCTGATCCCCATGCCCCAATTGGTGCGCAGCCTGGCCGGACCGTTGAACGCCATCATCGGCCGCTTCACTTTCACGCGCTATCTTATGGCCAGCATCTGCGCTCTGTCGGGGGACTTCGCGCTGTTCATGATGCTGAACCATTTGGGCCTGCCGCCCGCCATCGCCGCCCTTGGCGGCTATTCGGGCGGGTTGGTCCTGCATTGGCTGATCAGCGTCCATTTCGTCTTCGAAATGCAGCAACCGGCCACCCATGCCCAACGCATCGCCTTCATCGCCAGCGCCCTGATCGGCATGGCGATCACCATGGCGTCGGTAGGCGGTTTGAGCAGCCTGGGCGTCGCCCCCGCGATAGCCAAGCTGATGGCGGTTCCGGTCAGCTTCCTGTCCGTCTATGCGATCCGGAAATATGGCATCTTTGCCCGCGCCTGATTCCATCTCCCTTCCTGCAAGACCCTCGATCGCCCGCTGGCAGATCGGGGCAGGGGTTTTGCTGGCATGGCTCCTATGCTGTGCCGTCATGCTCTGGCTGTTTCGCAGCGGCCTGACCACGCCTGAATTCCGCGATCCCGACGACGCCATGCGGTTGCAGCAGGTCCGCGACTGGCTGCACGGGCAGGGTTTCTGGGATGTCAGTCAGCACCGCGTCAATCCGCCAATGGGTGGGCCGATGCATTGGTCGCGCATCGTCGACATGCCGATTGCGGCGCTGATCCTTTTGCTGCGCCCGCTGCTGGGCGCCGTGCAGGCCGAAATCGCCGCCTGCGTGCTGGTGCCCTTGCTGTTGCTGGGCGGTCTGACGGGCACGCTGTTCCTGGCGGCCAAACGCGCCACCGATAGCGGCATCATCGCCTTGCTTGCGGTGGCCCTGCTCCTGACGACGCCGACCATATTGGTCCAGTTCACCCCGTTCCGGATCGACCATCATGGGTGGCAGATCTGGATGTCGGCCATCGCCTTGTGCGGAACGCTGGACAGGCATCGCCTCAGAGGCGGCGTCACGGCGGGACTGGCGCTGGCGATCTGGCTCCAGATTTCCAGCGAGGCCTTGCCCTATGCCGCGCTGTTCGCCGGCATCTTCGCCCTGCGGAGCTGGTTCGACCGGCGGGAGGTTGCGCGGATCGCCGCCTTTGCCGTCACGCTGGGCGGCAGCGCGCTGGCCCTGCTGCTGGTGCTGCGCGGTCCTCAAGCACCGCTGATCCGGCAATGCGACAGCCTATCGGCGGCCTATGTCTGGTCGCTACTGGCTTTCGCGCTGGCGACGCCTCTGGCCTTGCGCCTTTTCGGCACGAATACGGTCCAGCGCCGCTTCATGGCGACCGGGGCCGGGGGGATCGCCGCGACTGGCATGTTCCTGCTGAGCGGAGGATCATGCATTGCCGGCGACCCTTTCAAGGCGCTCGGCCCGGTCGCCTATCGCTTATGGTATCTGCAAGTGAAGGAAGGCCGCCCGGTCTGGGAGCAAGGCCCAATGATGGCCGGGATCATCCTTCTGCCGGCGGTGATGGGCCTCATCAGCACGATCGTCGCAGCCAGGGCCGCCAAGGAGCGGGAGGCGCGGGAACGCTGGATCGTCATCGCGCTGCTGCTCAGCGGGGCATTGGCGGTCGCGATCCTCGTGCTGCGCGCCATGTCGGTGGCGCATGTCCTGGCGCTGCCCGGCATCGCCTGGCTGCTGCTGGCGCTATTTCGCCATATCCAGACCTGGACGAACGCGGTGGCGAGAATATTGGTGACGGCGGGCGTCGCCATATTGTTCACCCCGGCGGGCCTGTGCGGCGCCTGGATATTGATTGCCAGCGGCGCAGCGTCAAAGCAGCAGCCCGAAACCGTCAATTGCCGGAATTCGGCCATGTTGGCGCCCCTGCGCGCCTTGCCGCGATCGGTCCTCTTCGCACCGCTCGATCTGGGCCCCGACATCCTCGTGCGGACCGGGCATAGCGTGATCGGCACGGCCCATCACCGCAATGCGGCCGGCATCACCGCGGTCATCGACGGTTTCACCGCTCCGCCCGAAAAGGCTCTGGCGATCATCATGCGCCTGAACGGCGGAAAGGGCGCCGATTATCTGCTGATCTGCAACGAGATGAACGAAATCAAGCATTATCGCGCGGACTTCCCGCACAGCCTGGCCGCGGCCTTGGCGCGCAACAAGCCCCCGCGCTGGTTGCGGCCGATCCCCACCAAGGGGCCGCTCCGCATCTACAAGGTCATCGCTCAGCCCGGCACGAAGGCCAGCGCGACGCCGTTCATGCAATAACGCTTGCCGGTGGGCTTGGGCCCGTCGTCGAAGACATGGCCCAGATGCCCGCCGCATTGGGCGCAATGCACCTCTGTTCGGGGGTAACCAAGTTCGAAATCGCGTGACGTGCCGACCGCGCGCGGCAGAGGTGCCCAGAAGCTGGGCCAGCCGGTGCCGCTATCGAACTTGGTCTTAGAACTGAACAGCCGCTGCCCACAACCGGCGCAGGTGAAGGTGCCCGAGCGATGCTCCTTGTTGAGCGGGCTGGTGAAGGGATATTCGGTCGAACGCTCGCGCAGCACCTGATAGGCGAGCGGGCTCAGCCGTTTGCGCCATTCCGCATCGCTGAGCGCGAAGGGATAGGCGGCGTCGGCCCTTCCCAGCCCCGTCTGCCAGAGGACGAGCATCGTGGCGGCACAACCGCCCATTCCCAGAAATCGCCGCCGATCCATGAACCGTGTCTTAGGCCGTAAACTCATGAATGTCGCGCTCGAGGCGCCAAAATGGCGAACATATCGGGCCGAAATGCGCGCGGCGAAGGTTGGACACCTTTGCAAGCGCATTTCGGTTCGAGATGGAAGCCATTTTGGCGTCCTGCGGATTTGACCAAAAAGGCCCATCCCGGCGTCGAGAGGGCTTGAAATATCGACATATTCCTGCGCCCTCTCTCCTTGTGCTGGGCCTTTTTGCTTCAAACCTCGAACGCGCCATTCATGAGTTTACGGCCTAGCAGGTTCAGCCTGTCGCGCTTCTGAATAGCTGTTTCCACCAGCCCCCGCCCGATTTCAGCACATGGCGGCGGAACAGCAGGACGCCGATGCGGATGATCAGGCCGACCCAGAGCATCTGCCAGGCAATGGCGAGCAGATGGGGCCAGATCGCGTCCACCTGCGCCGCCCGCGCGATCATCGCGAAGGGGGAGGAGAAGGGCAGGATCACGGCGGCGATCTCCGGCGGCGATCCCATCTTGTCGACCGCATAGGTGGCGAAGAAGAAGATCAGCATCTGCCCCATGGTCACGGGCATGTTGAGCGTCTGCACTTCGCGTACCGTAGCCGCCTGCGCGCCGATCCCCAGGAACAGCGAGCCCAGCAGCGTATAGGCCATGGCGAAATAGATGACGGCGAGCATCAGGAAGACCGGCCAGCCGATCGCGGGAACGGGCAGGCTGACGCCGGGCGTCTTTAGTGCCAGGAACACGCAGAAGGCGGTGCCGCCCCAGAACAGGATACCGACGAAGCTCATCGCCAGCATCGCCATCAACTTGCCCAGGAAGATCGCGTCGACCGGCACGGCGGCGGCCAGAATCTCGATGATCTTGTTCGTCTTTTCCTCGACCAGATTGGACAGGATCATGCCTGCGAGCAGGATCGTCAGGAAGAAGATCACGATCTGGGCGATCCGTCCGATCACCAACCTGCCCTGGGTCTGCGCGCCGACGCTGGTCGCGACCTGCCGCGACTCGACATGCACCATATGCAGCGACTGTTCGGCCAGCGCGGCGCTGGCGAGCAGGCTGATATCGCCCTCCAGACGCTGAATATCCTGTGGTTGGCCGGTCATCACCGGCTGGGCGGGGGAACCGGACACGATCACCATGACATCGGCATTCGCCTTCGCCAGTTGAACGCGTGGAACGGGCGTCAGCGGCACGCGGCGCAGCACCGGCAGCGCTTGCGGCCCCATGCGTTCGGCCAGCCGGGCATGGGCGCGCTGCATCCGCGCCGTATCGGCGGGCGACATGGCGATGCCCACGACCGGGCGGAGATCGGTGGTGGAAATCCGGTCGCCCAAGCCGCCGAACGCCATACCGATGACGATCGGGAAAAGCGGGCCGAGCAGGAAGAAGATGAAGGTGCGGGACAGCACGACGGCGGTGAAATCCCGCCGGGCAATAACGAAGGCGGCGCGCATCATTTCGGTCATGCCGCTTCCTCCCGCGCCTGATCGTCCTGCATTTGCCGCGCCGCCGCTTCACCGGCGATGGCGACGAAAGCGTCGTGCAGGCCGGGACGCTCGATCGACAGGCTTTCTATCCCGGCATTGCTGTCGAGCAGGGCGCGGAGCAATGGTTCGATGCCGTCCTTCGGCAGGGCGAAATGCCATGTCCCGTCTTCCGCCAGGGTTTCGGCGGGCAAGGCGCGGCGCCAGCCGCCGTCGCTGGCGCGGGTGCGGAGGCGGACTTGCGGGCGGAGACGGTTGCGGGCATCGTCCACCGTGCCTTCGAAGCGGACGCGGCCGCCCGCGACGATGGCGACACGCTCGCACAGCCGTTCGGCATGGGCGATGACATGGGTGGAAAAGAGCACCGTCACGCCGCGCCGGGCCTGATCGCGGATCAGCACCTCCAACTTGCCCTGGTTGAAGGCGTCGAGGCCGGAAAAGGGCTCGTCCAGCACGATAAGGCGCGGTTCGTGGATGATCGTGCCGAAAAGTTGGACGGTCTGGGCCATGCCCTTCGACAACTGACGGATCGGCTTTTCGGTCGAGGCGCCCATGCCGTAATCGGCCAGCATGGCGCGGGCGCGCTCCCGCCCGGTCTTGAGCGGCAGGCCGCGCAGAGCACCCATGAAGGCGACTGCCTCGAACGCCTTCATGGAGGGGTAAAGGCCGCGTTCTTCAGGCAGATAGCCGACATTGCGGGCCTGACGCAGCGGAACGGGATCGCCCAACAGGCTGCGCACCCCTTCATCCGGGTCGATGATGCCGAGCAGGGTTCTGAGCAGCGTCGTCTTGCCCGCGCCATTGGGGCCAAGAATGCCGTAGATCGAACCGGCGGGCACCGCGATGTCGATGCCGTCCACCGCCCGGAAATTGCCGAATGTCTTGACAAGACCATGGCCTTCAACGGCATAGGTCGGTTGAGGAGCCCCGATCATCGGCCTCTGATAGTCGCATCGCATGCCAACGCAAAACGAAACATTGGAAGAACGGCTTAAGGCCGAAGCGTTGCGGTTGGGCTTTGCCGCCTGCGCCATCGCGCCCGCCGATGCCGCGCCGCGTTCGGCCAAGAGATTGCGCCAATGGCTGGACGCCGGGCATCATGGCGGGATGCTGTGGATGGAGGAGCGCGCGGGGCAGCGCGGATCGCCGCAAGGGCTGTGGCCCGAAGTGCGCAGCGTCATCATGCTGGGGATGAGTTATGCGCCGGGACGCGATCCGCTGGCCCTGGCTGATGTCGGGGACCGGGGACGGATTTCGGTCTATGCGCAGGGGCGCGACTATCATGACGTGGTCAAGAAGGGGCTGAAGGCGCTCGCCCGCTGGCTGGTCGAGCAGCAGCCGAGCGCGCTCAAGGTCTTTGTCGATACCGCGCCGGTGATGGAAAAGCCGCTGGCGCAGGCGGCGGGGCTGGGCTGGCAGGGGAAACACAGCAACCTCGTCAGCCAGGCGCACGGCAGTTGGCTGTTCCTGGGGGCGATCTACAGCGAGATTGCGCTGGTCCCGGATGCGCCGGAGACGGACCATTGCGGCAGTTGTACAGCCTGTCAGGCCGCCTGTCCGACCGCTGCCTTTCCCGCGCCCTATGTGGTCGATGCGCGGCGGTGCATTTCCTATCTCACCATCGAGCATAAGGGGCCGATTCCGGAGGAGTTCCGGGCGGCGATCGGCAACCGCATTTACGGCTGCGACGATTGTCTGGCGGTGTGTCCGTGGAACAAGTTCGCGGATGCCGCCGCGGCAAACCGGGCTTTTATCGGGCGGGCGGAGCTGGCGGCGCCGGAACTGGGCGATCTGCTGGCGCTGGACGATGCGGGCTTTCGCGAGATTTTTTCCGGTTCACCAATCAAGCGGATCGGACGGAACCGGATGGTGCGCAACGCCGCCATCGCGGCGGGGAACAGCGGCGACAAGCGGCTGATTGAGCGGTTGCGGCCGCTGACCGGGGATGAAGACCCGGTGGTGGCGGAGGCTGCGCGTTGGGCGCTGGAGCGGTTGGGCTAGGGCTTCCTGTTCAGATGGAAATGTGCCCCTGCCTTCGCAGGAACACCTCATGCTTCATGCCGCGCTCATTATTTCGCCTGGAGCGCCGCCGAACAACTCACCGGATCGATGTCCGTGCCCGTCGGCGTGCGGGCATCGACATGGGTGACGAGCGGTTCCTTCCCCTGCGGCGGGACGTAGAGATAGGCGTCGAGCACGCAGCGGCCATTGGCGAATTGCAGCTTGCGCATGGTGCTTTCGCGGATGTCGAGCCGGGGCTGGCCAAACATCTGGATCAGATGCCGGGCGTCGGTTCCAATCAGCGGGCCGGGGCGGGTGAAGGCGCTGGCCGGGGGACCGGCGGGTGGCCGGGCGATCTGGGTCGCGGGGGGCGGCACGACGCCTCCGCAAGCGGTGAGGGTCGATGAAAGGGCTGCCACAAGCGTCAAACGAGGGGCCAGATGGGGGCGTTTCATGGCATTTTCCTTCGGGCACCGTGCAGCATGTGGACTGCCATAGCCGCGCTCCAGATCGGTGCAAGCAGGTTGAGGATCGGCACAAGGAACAGAAGCGCCGAGACGAGGCCCATCAGCCACCGGCTGCCGCGCGGGATAGGCGGCAGGTCGGGGTGGCGCGGCTCGACCATGTCGGCCAGGTCGCGGCCGAGCAGGGTGGCGTTGAGGATCAGGAACAGGCCGATGGTGCCGACGCCCGTCACCAGCAGCAGCGCATAGGCGGGCAGCGCGAGAAGGTTCCAGCCAATGGTGCGCAGGAGGGAGCGCAGGGCGGAATGGAGGCTGCGCCCCCAGCCGACCGGGCGGGCGCGGGCGGCGGCTTGCGGGTAGCTGTCGCGCTCCACCGCGACGATGATGTCGTCGGCAAAGAGGTTCATGATCGCCATGGCGGTGGCGCGGAACAACAGCCAGGCGGCTGCGATCATCGCAAGGGCGGTGGCCGTCGCTTCGGCCAGCCCGCCCCATCCCATGCCCCCGTCCCAGCCGAAATGCAGGCGGGCGGCGTGGATGCCGCTCCACAGCGCGATGGCGAGGATCGCGAAGGCAAGCAGGGTCAGCAGCAACGTCTTAAGCAGCAGCCGAAGCGCGGCGCCGTGAAAGATCGAAGGGAAGGCGCGAAGGGCGGCGGCGAGGACCATGACGCAGCTATTCCGCGCCCTCTGCCGCCCGTCAATCAGTCCGTTGCGCGGGGCCGCAAGGATAGGTAGAGACGGCGGGATTTTCCCCCCTCATTCACGAAGGATTTTGCGTGACCGCTGCTGCCCCCACGCTTGATGTTGTCGCAATCGGCAACGCCATTGTCGACGTGCTCGCCCGGAGCGATGACGCTTTCCTGGCCGAACATGCGCTGACCAAGGGCGGCATGCAGCTTATCGACGCGGAAACCGCGGAGAGCCTTTATGCCGATATGGGCGCGGGCAAGGAGATCAGCGGCGGGTCGGCGGCGAACACGCTGGCGGGGCTGGCGGCGCTGGGCAAGAAATGCGGCTTCATCGGGCAGGTCAATGAGGACCAGTTGGGCGCGGTCTTCGCGCATGACGTGCGGGCGCTCGGCATCCGCTACGACACGCCGGTGATGCAGGGCGATGTGCCGACGGCGCGCTGCCTGATCCTGGTGACGCCGGACGCGCAGCGGACGATGAACACCTTTTTGGGGGCGTCGCAGTTTCTGCCTGAGGCGGCGCTGGATCTCGACCTGATCCGTTCGGCTTCGATCCTCTACCTGGAAGGCTATCTCTGGGATCCGGAGCAGCCGCGGGCGGCGATGCGCGCAGCGATCGACGCGGCGCGGGGCGCGGGGCGGAAGGTCGCCTTCACCCTGTCCGACAATTTCGTGATCGACCGGCATCGGGCCGACTTCCTCGACCTGATCGACCAGGGGCTGATCGACATCCTCTTTTCCAATGAGGGGGAAATTCAGTCGCTGGCGCAGGTCGACGATTTCGAGAAGGCGGTGGCTGCCATCGCGGCCAAGGTGCCGGTGCTGGTGTCGACGCGCAGCGAAAAGGGCGCGATCGCGGTGGTCGACGGCATGCGCTACGAAGCCTTTGCGGCGCCGGTGGCCGAGGTGATCGACACGACCGGGGCGGGCGATCTGTTCGCGGCGGGCTTCCTTGCCGGTCATCTGGAGGGGCTGGAGGTCGACAAGTGCCTGAAACTGGGCGCGGCGGCGGCGGCCGAGGTGATCTCGCACTGGGGCGCGCGGCCCGAAGAGGATCTGCAGGCGATCCGGGCGAAGGCGCTGGGGTGAGTTGGGAGGGCCGGGCGGAAGTCCGGCCTTTTTAAGTTGTAGTTTAACGGGGCGGGCTTAGGCAGCCGCCTTCTGCTTCCTGAACAGCGCCCGATCGTCAGGGCCGAAGCCCCAGCGCCAGATGACGAAGCCGTACACCCCAAGGATCGTGAAGACGCCGAAGACCAGTTCCACCCATTCGAACTGGGGTGGCAGCGCGACGAAGGCGGCGCCGACGATGCAGGCGACGCCGGAAGCGCTGAGCAGCGGCCAGCGCCAGGCATTGATCTTGGCGCCGAGCAAGCGGGAGAGCAGCCAAGCCTTGACAAGAGCGCTGACGCCGAGCGCTATGCTGAGCGCAAGGGCGGGCGCGGCGGCGACGGCCATATCCTGGAAGCCGAGGCGGCGGGCCAGGAAGATCAGCGCGAAGCTGAGCGCAGCCTGCAAACCGATCATCAGCAGCGAGATCATCAGATTGCGATGGCGGGCGATATAGACCAACGCGGATTCGCTGACGACGGCGGTGGCGGCGACGACTTCGGCCAGCAGCAGGAAGGCGAGCGCGCCGGTGCCGCCGACGAAATGGGGGCCGACAAGGCCCATGACCGCTTCGCCGGGGATGCCCAGCGCCAGCGCAATGCCCGCCTGCGCGGCGATGATCCAGAAGCCGACCTGGCTGACCTGCTTGGCGATGGCGGTGAGATTGCCCTCCGCCAGATTGCGGGTGATGACAGGCCCCAGGATCGGGTCGAAGCTGGTTTTCAGCTTTTGCGGCAGAGAGGCAACCTGCTGAGCGACATAATAGATGCCGACCACGGCAGGACTTACGAACAGGCCGAGGATCGCCATGTCGAGGCGGCGGGAACCCCATTCGACGCCGTCGGCGGCCGCGAGGGGCAGGTTGCGGCGCGCCAACCGCCAGAGCCGGCCGAAATCCGGGCGCCACCCATAGGGAATGCCGTAATGGCGGGTCATCGGAATGATCGAGGCGACCATCGCGGCGATCATCGAGACGACATAGGACAGGATCAGGCCGTCGCGGGTCGAATAAAAGGCGAAGGCGAAGGCGCCGATGCTGATCGCCCAGGGCTCGATGATAGAACGCGCGCGGACGGTGGCGCCGATGTCGAAGCGATAGGCGCAGGCGGCAAGCGCCACGTCGGACCCGGCCACCGCGATCACGATCAGGGCGAGCAGGCGATCAAGACCGTTGATGCCGCTGTTCGGGAACATCGCTTGCGGAAAGGCGACGAGGAGCGCGCTGCCGATAAGGGACGCGATCAGCGTCACCAGCATCGCGTCGGTGACGACATGGCCGTGCGGGCGTTCGGTTTGCGCCAGCGCTCCCGCCAGGCCGCGTTTCAGGCCAAGGGTCGCGAGCTGGGCGACGAACTCCACCACGAGCACGGCATAGGCGAAGCGGCCCAGCGCATCGGCGCCATACCAGCGGCCCGCGATGAACAGGAAGGGCAAGCGCGCGGCGAGGCGGAGCAGGAAACCGAACACATTGGTCCGTCCGCCCTTGGCGAGCGCGGCAATATCATCCTGCTGCGCGGGAGAGGCCCCTTCAACCGGCAACGAACTATGGTCCCCCTGTGGCGTCAATGCTGTGGCGTCATTTTGTGGAGCCGGACTGTAGCAATATCTGGAAAGAGCGCGAGTTTTTATTCGGCGCGCAACGGACGGGCGAGCAGCGCGTCCATCACTTGAGCCAGCGGCGCGGCGTCTTCGAGCAGGGCGCAGACGGCTTCGACCACCGGCATTTCGACCTTTGCCGCGCGGGCTGCTTCGCGCAGGACCGGGGCGGTGAACGCGCCTTCCGCTACGGTCCGGCGGTTGGAGAGCAGATCCTTGGCTGACTGGCCCTCGCCCAAGCCCTTGCCGAGCGAGAAGTTGCGGCTGTTGGTCGAGGAGCAGGTGAGGACGAGATCGCCCAGGCCCGAGAGGCCCGCAAGGGTCTCCGCGCGGGCGCCCCTCGCGAGGCCGAAGCGGGTCATTTCGGCAAAACCCCGGCTGATGAGGGAGGCGCGGGCGTTGAGGCCCAGACCTGCACCCTCCGCGACGCCGCAGGCGATGGCGAGAACATTCTTTACCGCGCCGCCGATCTCCGCGCCGACCACATCATCGGAGAGATAGGGGCGAAAGGCCGGGCGGGCGATGCGGGCAGCGATCTTCGCGGCGAGATCGGCGTCGGCGCAGGCCAACGTGATCGCGGTGGGAAGACCCTTCGCCACCTCATGGGCAAAAGTCGGGCCGGACAGGACGGCGACGGGGGACGTGGGCTGCGCTTGTTGCGCGACTTCGGACATGAGCAGACTGGTGCCCGCCTCGATGCCCTTGGAGCAGAGGATGAGCGGGGTGCCCGCGGGAGCCTGCGCCACGACAGCGCGCAGATGCTGGGCCGGGCTGACGATCAGCAACATGTCCCGGTCGGCCATGGCGCCCAAGTCGCCAGTGGCTTCGATCGAGGCGCTGAGCGGGATATTGGGCAGATAGAGCGGGTTCTGCCGGTCCTTGTTGACCGCCTCCACCACTTCGGGTTCCAGCGCCCAGAGGCGGACATGCCGGCCATCCGTAGCCAGGGTTTGGGCGAGCGCGGTGCCCCATGCGCCTGCTCCGATAACACCGGCCTTCATGCTTTCACACCCTTCATGCTTTGACCCCGGCGCCGCGCGCTTTTTCGGCGCTGGGGTCGAGCGGCCAGCGCGGGCGGGCCGGGACGGTCAAATCGTCGATCAGGCCTGCCGCATAGCGCTCCGCCCCCGCCCAGGCGATCATCGCGGCATTGTCCGTGCAGAGCCAGAGCGGCGGGGCGACGAACGGCAAGTCATATTTGGCGGCGAGCGCTTCGAGAGCGGCGCGGATCGACTGGTTGGCGGCGACGCCCCCCGCAACGACGAGAGCGGTGATGCCCTGACGCTCGGCAAGCTGCTTTTCGGTGCGGTCGATCAGGCAATCGATCACCGCCTGCTGGAAGCTCGCGGCGATATCTTCCGTCGAATATTGGCCGGATTGGGCGGCGCGCATGACCGCGCTTTTCAGGCCCGCGAAGGAGAAATGCGGTTCCGCCGTGCCGACGAGGGGGCGTGGAAGCGGGACGGCTTTGGGGTTGCCCAGCGCAGCGGCCTTTTCGACCGCCGGGCCGCCGGGATAACCGAGACCGAGCAGTTTCGCCGTCTTGTCGAAGGCTTCGCCGCTGGCGTCGTCGATGGTGGTGGCGAGGCGAGCATAATCGCCGGGGCCGCGCACCTGGAGGAGCTGGCAATGGCCGCCGGACACCAGCAGCAGCAGATAGGGGAATTGGAGGCTGGGGTCCGCGAGGCGCGGCGAAAGGGCGTGGCCTTCGAGGTGATTGACCGCGATCAGGGGCTTGTTCGCCGCATGGGCGAGCGCCTTGCCGGTGACGAGGCCGACCATCACGCCGCCGATCAGGCCGGGACCGGCTGTCGCGGCGATCACGTCGACATCGTTCAGGGTGAGGTTCGCGTCCTTGAGCGCCGCTTCGATCAGGGGCGCGAGCGCCTCGACATGGGCGCGGGCGGCGATTTCGGGGACAACGCCGCCATAGGGGCGATGCGCCTCCTCCTGCGTAGCGAGGCGGTGGGCGAGAATCCTGCCCTCCGCCGTCACCAGCGCCGCTGCGGTTTCGTCGCAGCTTGATTCCAGGCCAAGGATGATCGTCATTGCCGCTTCCATCTAATGTCCGCGGCCATTAGAGCAAGCGGGATCATGCAAAAGCCTTCCCGCCCCCTCCGCCTTGGCACCCGTGGTTCCCCGCTTGCGCTCGCGCAGGCGCATATGACGAGGGCGGCGCTGTGCGCACGCCACGGTTGGGATGAAGGTGCGGTCGAAATCGTCGTGGTGCAGACCAGCGGGGACCGTATTCAGGACCGGGCCTTGGCGGAGATCGGCGGCAAGGCATTGTGGACCAAGGAACTGGATCGGGCGCTGATCGCGGGCGAGATCGATTTTGCCGTGCACTCGATGAAGGATGTCGAGACGCTGCGACCGGCCGAGATTCGGATAGCGGCGATGCTGCCGCGTGCCGATGTACGGGATCGGCTGGTGGGCGCGGAGAGTTTCGAGGCGCTTCCCGAAAAGCCGGTGGTCGGCACCAGTTCGCCGCGCCGGGCGGCACAGGTGAAGCGGCTTCGCCCCGATGCGGAGGTCGTGCTGTTTCGCGGCAATGTGGCGACGCGGCTCGCCAAGCTGGCCAAGGGCGAAGCGCATGCGACCTTGCTGGCGGCGGCGGGGCTGGACCGGCTGGGCCAAAGCGATGTGGGCGTGACGATCCCGATTGACGTCATGCTGCCTGCGCCGTCGCAAGGGGCGGTGGGGATCGAGACGTTGAGCGACAATGCGGCCATGCTGGAATTGCTGGCGACGATCAGCGATGCGGATACGTTCGACTGCGTGATGGCGGAGCGGGCTGTGCTGGTCGGTTTGGGGGGCACATGCCATTCCCCGATTGCGGCGCTGGGGCGGCTGGAGGATGGGCGGATTCACCTGCGCGCCGAGATCATCAGCCCTGATGGGCAGGAAACAGTCGGGGATTCGCTGCGGATTGATCGGCGCGATGCCGCTGCTGCCGAAGCTATGGGGTGCCGCTTGCTGGAGCAGGCGAGTCCGGCGTTGCGCGCGCTGTTCGAGCCGTGAGGCCGCTCATCATCCTGCGGCCCGAGCCGGGCGCCGGCAAGACGGCCGAGCGGGCGGCGGAATTGGGGCTGGAGGCACGGATTGTTCCCCTGTTCGTGCCGCGGGCGCTGGATTGGGAGGCTCCTGCCGCAAGCCGCTTCGACGCCCTGTTGTTGACCAGCGCCAATGCAGCCCGGCTGGCGGGGGAACGGCTGGCCGATTATCGCAACCTGCCCGCTTATGCGGTGGGAAAAGCGACGGCGAAGGCGCTGGGGGAAGCGGGCTTTGCGCAGGTCGCCGCCGGGGATGGCGATGGCACCGCCATTGCGCGGCGGATCGCGGCGGACGGGCATGGCCATGTGCTGCATCTGGCCGGGCGGACGATCGCGCCGATCGATGAAGGGGCGCTACGGATCGAGCGTATCGCGGTTTATGAAATGCTGCGGATCGAGGATGACCGGCTGGCGGAGCGGCTGGAGGCCGACAGCATCCTGTTGGTCCATTCGCCACGCGCCGGGGAAGTGCTGGCGCAGCTTGTGGATCCGGAGCAGCGCGCCGCCCTGCACCTGATCGCGATCGGCCCGGCCGCGCTGACGGCCTGCGGCGACGGCTGGGCCAGCGCCCAGGCGCCCGATAAGCCCGATGATGAGAGGATGCTGGCCCTTGCCGTCCGATTATGCGAATGATTCGCCTCATATGGAAGACAGACCCTTGATGAGCGACACGGACGGCACGGTGGGCGGCGGCACGGTGGGCGGCGCGGCGGACGGCGTGGCAACGCCGCTCCCCGCACGGCGGCGTGGGCTCTGGATGCTGGTGCTGCTGGTCTTGCTCGCCTTTGCCGTCGGGGTGGTGCTGACCGTTCTGGCCCTGCCGAAAATCCAGCGATGGTACGCGCCGCAGCGGCAGGCGGCGCTGAGCGATCCGCTGCTCAACGCTGCGGGATCGGGCGTGCCGATGCGTCCGCTGTCCGCCGATGCCGGGCAAATGCTGGATGCGCGGGTGGTCCAACTGGAAGAGCGGCTCAACCGCATCGCCGTGGAGGCGCAGGCGGCTTCGGGCAATGCGGCGCGCGCGGAAGGCCTGTTGGTCGCCTTCGCGGCGCGGCGGGCGCTCGATAGCGGGACGCCGCTCGGCTATATTGAAGGGCAGTTGCGGCTGCGCTTCGGGCAGGCGCAGCCACGCGCCGTCGCGACCATCATCAACGCGGCGCGGGAGCCGGTGACCCTGGCCGATCTGCGCGCCGGGCTGACGGCGGTGGCTGATCAGGTGACGGTGCCGTCCGCCAATGCAAGCTGGTGGGAAGCGCTGGAGCATGAGGCTCGCGAGATCATCACCATTCACAAGGCGTCCACCCCCTCTCCCCGGCCGCAGGCGGCGCTGGACCGGGCGATCCGCTATCTGGACGGGTCGCGGGTCGGCGCGGCGCTGGCGGAGGTGGAACAAATGCCGGGACGGGCTGCGGCGGACCGCTGGATGCAATTTGCGCGCCGCTATCTGGAGGCGCGGCGGGCGCTCGACCTGATCGAGACGGCCGCGATCCTGGAGCCGCGCCAGTTGCGGGCGGCCGATGGCGTGCCTGTGGCGCAAACGTCTCCATTGGCGCCCTGACCCCGCTCAAAGCCGCTGTCACAAACGACGGACCGTTTGTCCTGGTGGATGAATTCCCATGGACTCGGGAGCTATTGTCATGAGAATGTCATTTTTCCTTTTGGAAAAAGGAAAGACATTTTCGTGCCGCCTTATGCCGACGTCATTGCCACCTTCTGGAGAGGCCGCCTGGCTAGCGGTCCGCGCGCGGCTGAACGGCCATCGCTCCAGCATCTGTTGGGCAATGCGTCAGTGCCTCTCGATCTGGCGCGGACGCGGGCGCAGGCCTCCAGCCTGGCGCGGGCGATCCGCGGCGACGGGCGGCAGGTTCTGCTGATCCCCGGACTGATGGCGGGCGAACAGCGGATGGAGCCGTTGCGCGCCGTGCTGAATGCGGCGGGTTATGAGGCGCATGGCTGGGGCATGGGCCGCAATTTCGGACCGAAACCTGACAGTCTGGAGCAGATCGACCGGCGGGTGGACGCCATCAGGCGGAAGACAGGCGCCCGGGTGACGCTGGTGGGCTGGAGCCTGGGCGGGCTGTTTGCGCGGGAATATGCGAAATTCGCCACCGCCAAGGTCGGCGGGGTGGTGACGATGGGCACGCCCTTTTCCGGCGACCCGCGCGCCAATCATGCCTGGCGTCTCTATCAGTTGGTGTCAGGCTTTCCGGTGGATCAGCCGCCCTTTGCCTGCAATCGCGAGGTCAAGCCGCCGGTGCCGACCGTGGCTTTGTGGTCGCAGCGCGATGGCGTGATTTTGCCTGAATGCGCCAAAGGGCGCGCCGGGGAGCGCGACCGGGCGATTGAGGTGGATTGCACGCATATGGGCTTTGCCGCCGCGCCGGAAGGGATTTTGGCTGTGGGCCAGGCCTTGGAAGTCATGCGGGGCTGAGGCGGCCTTTCCCTCTCCAAACCCCTCGGCGCGATTCAGGCCGCCGGTGCGGCCGGTTCCCTTTGCACCGTTCCGCCTGCCACATCCTTGATCAGCTTGATGACGGGGCGGCTTCATGCGGCGAACCCTTCCCGATCTGTCCTGACGATCATAACGGACCGGGCATGGGCGTCTTAAATCCGTCAGAAGAACAGCTTGCGGAAGCTGATCGTCACTGCTCGCCCGATCGGATCGAGATAGCCGGGCTGATAGCGCACCGGCGTCATCCCGGTCGCATCGGTCACGCTGCGCCGCTGGTTGAACAGATTGTCGATGCCGATGGACACCCGCGCGCCCCGCAGAAAGGGGTGCGCCTTCACCAATGAAGGCATCTGCCCCAGATTGGCGAACAGCCGCAAATCCACCGTCGCCAGACTGCCGAAGTCCAGCCGTGACGCCCCGCTCGTCGTTCCGCTCAGGGCGCCGTCGACATGGGTGCCGCTTTCCCAATCGACGCTCAATCGCGCGCCCAGGCCATTATTGGTATAGCCGACCCGCGCATTGAGTTCATGCCGCGGCTGCCCGCCCGACGATCCGGTGGCGTCGCCGTTCAGCAGGTCCAGCTCCGGCACGCCGGGCGCGATCAGGATGCTCTCGGTGAAATGCCAGGTGTGATAGAGGCTGAAGCTCAGCCGACCGCCGCCGCCGCCGCGCCCGCCGCCGCCGAAGCCGCCCGGCCCACCGAAGCCACCGCCCGGACCGCGCTGGCCGCCACCCCCTTGGCCACCGCGGCCGCTCTGATCTCCTTCGCCGCGTGGCCGGTCGCCGCCTTCCTGCCCCTGCGGCGGCTGACCAGCTTGACCACCACCGGGGCCGCGATTGCCGAACAGGCTACGCAGATCCTGCAATTCCTTGGGCCGTTCCTCGGGCTTCGCGCCTGCTGCGCGCCAGGCCTCGATCACCTTCTGGATGTGCGATTTCAGCGGAATGCTGAGGTCGAAGCCCCAGCGCAACTGCTCGCTCTGCGACCGCAGATAGTTGATGGGAAAAGCTCTGATCTCCGTCAACACACCGCCGTTGCGAACGAACTGGTCAGGAAAGGCCTCCTCGATTGCTGGTGACGGCGTCGGAAAGGCCGAAATCGGATTGGTCGTCCGGCTGTTGGTATAGGTTGCCGTCAGCGTCAGATTGGGCTTTTCGAATGGTTTGATATTCGCACTCAGCCGGAACTGGTCGCGTACGCTTTCCTTGAGATTGGGGTTACCGCGGCTGACCTGCGTGATGAATACCGTCTGTCCAGTTGCATAATCGAACACTGACACATTGGGCGTGCGGATTTCCGGATCGGTGATCTGCGTGCCCGTAGGCGCAGCGCGGTCCTGATTGGCGGACATCAGCAACTGCACGGCGGGCACCGGCCGCCAACGCATGCCGTAACCCAAGGTCGAAAGCGTGCCGAAGTCGGAATAATGCTGCGCCGCCGCGTTCACATTGACGCCGATGTCGCCCACTGCGCCCAGCACGCCCTTCGACCGGCTGGTGATCGGCAGGTCCAGGCTGATCTGCCCGCTGCCGATTTCCCGGTTGTAGCTGCTATTGCGCTCGACGCCCGAGCGGATCGACCGGCTATCGAAGCCATTGGCCGATCCACCCACGCGCACCGATGTCGTGACCGCCCCGGCGGGCAGGTCGAACAGCGGACCGGACAGCAGCAGGTCGCCGGTCACCGCTTTGGACTCAGCTTTCGCCCGGTCGATCGCCCGCGTCGAGAGAAGATCCGCCGAAAAGCCACCGAAGGGATCGGCGCCTGCATTGATCGCGCTCTGGATCGCGCCAGTATCGACGCCGCGATCGGTCGTGGTGCGGGTGTTGGAATAATCGCCATTGCCGGTGAAAGACCATTGCCAGCCCCCGCCCAGCAGCCCGCTCAGCGTCACGCCGACATGGCCGGTCGTGCCCTTGATCTGTTGCCCCAGCTCGCCCGCCTGACGCAGATAGCGATAGAAGCTCGTCGGCGTGGCGAAGGGCGAGAAGGGGTTGCCGGCCGGCAGGTCGAACGCCGCCGCCTGGAATCCTTGCAGGCTGTCATTGTCCGACAGCTCCAGCCGCCCGTTGATCGTCATCGATATCTTGCCCAGTGCGCGGGCCAGGGTGGCATTGGTAGCAAAGCTCTCGGTCGCCGGGCTGAGCGTGCGATGATGCGCCAGCTCGCCGCCGGTCATGCCGTTTTCCCCCACCAGGAAGGCGTCGAGGCCCGACTGTTGGTTGGCCCGTTCGCCCTGCACGGTCGGCACCACGCCGCGCTCGCTTTCCAGCAGCGATGCGGCGGTCTTGTACTGCATGTCGAGGGTGAAGCGATTGTCGCCCCGGATACGCAGCAGCCCGCCTTCCGCCGAGCCATTGTCGCGCCCGCCCTGCGTGGTCGTACCTGCGCGCAGGTCCATCGTCTCGGCGCGGAAACGCTGGCGCAGCACGATGTTCACGACCTTCTGCGTCGGCGCATAACCATAGTTCAGCGCGACCTGCTCCGGCAGGATGTCGACCCGCGCCACCGCTTCGGAGGGGATGTCCTGAATCTCCGAGAAGCTCGAAATCCGCTTGCCGTTGAGCAGGATCACCGGGCTGCCATTGGTCTGCGGCGCCAGTTCGGTGATCATCTCGGATATGGAGGTGACGCCCAGTGCCCGCACATCGGCGGGCGAAAGCTGCTGCTCCGGCTTGATGGTGCCGACTACCGCGCCTCGCTCGGGCTGGCCGGTGACGATGATTTCCTCGCTCTCGTCGATCTGCCCGGCTGGCCCTCTGGGCTCCTCAGTCTGCGCCATCAGCGCACCGGGCGCTGCACTCATCATCAACGGAAATATAAGATAGGCGAAGGAACGGCGCACTTGTCACCCCTGAAATTCAAGATCCTGAAGCCTCCCCTTTAGGGGGGAGTTGTCGCAAAATTCTGGCAATGCCCATAAAGATTTGTCGCAAAATGTAATCCGGCATCATGCCGCGTCATGAAAAATGATCCCTAATGTGTAACGCGCTCCGGACAGCAACCGGCTGACGCCATGGCGCATCTGCACTCGATGCACGCCTCTCGCACCGATCACCGGCCGCTCCCGAACCGGGAAGACCACCGCGTCACCCTGGGCCAGCGGAACCACCTCGGGCCGCGACTGCATGCGGGGTCGCTGCTCGGTCAGAACGAAAGCGCCGCCGGTAAAGTCGCGTTCCGGCTCCGACAACAGGATCGCCGTCTGCAGCGGAAAGACATGCGGGCCATAGACATCCTGATGCAGCGCGTTCCAGTCCCCCGCCTCATAGCGCAGCAGCAGCGGCGTCGCTTTGTCCTGTCCGGTGAGCGCGCCCGCCTTCAGAAAATCGGCATGGCGCGTGGGATAGATGTCGCCGCTCCCCAGCATCGCCGCCCAGCGATTGGCGACATCCGCCAGCGCCGGATAGAGCGCGTCCCGCAACGCCGCGACGGGCGCGGGCAGCGGATAGTCGAAATAGCGATAGCGCCCGCTGCCATAGCCATGTCGCGCCATCACCACTTCCTTGCGGAAGAGGTGCGGTTGCTCCCACAGCGCGATCATCTCCGCGCATTGATCGGGGGAGAGCAGGGCGGGCAGGCGCGCGGCGCCGTGACGGTCGAGATCGGACAGGTCCATGCCCGCCAGACTGACGCCGCCGCACCGCCCTGTCATCCCGCCTCTTGCGGTCAAAAGCCCTTATTTCGGTTTGCGGAAGCGGAACAGGAAGCGGTCCGTCTTGCCGCGAATGGCGGGGTCGAACACATTTTTGCTATGGTCGTCCTGCGGATTGGCGAGCAGCGGGCTTTCCGCCTCCAGCACGAACCCAGCCTTGGCGAAGTCCGCCTTGACCACGGCCGGATCAATCCGGTGCAGCTTGTCGACGATCGCCCGCGTGCCGCCCGCCGGCCCCGCATGGTCGATCACGCCGACGATCCCGCTCGGCTTTGTCGCGGCGTAGAGCGCCTTCACGAAGGCCGCCGGATCGGTGAAGGGAATGCCCATCTTCTCCGATTGCCAATAGAGGTCGTGATAATTGAGGTTGAGGATGGTGAAGTCGAAGCTGTTCGCGGGGGCGCCAAAACCCTCGAACGGATAGCTGACCCATTTCACTTCGGGTCGTCGCGCCTGCAGGGCCTGCCATTTCTGCTGGCTCTCGGGCTTGGTTGTGAACTGGCTGGGTTCAAAGCCCGTCACCTTGCCCTTGCGCCCCACCACATCGGCCATGATCTCCGCCCAATAGCCAGATCCGGTGACGATATCGGCCGCCTTCATGCCAGGCTTCAGTCCCAGAAAGGCGAGCGTTTCGGCCGGCTTGCGCCCTTCATCCAGCGCCTTGGCATCCGCCGGACGTTTGGGGTCGGCAATCGCTGCGGCATAATCGGGCGCCTTGGCCATGGCGGCAAGTGGGGCGGCGAGCGGCGTGGCAAGGGCCAGGCTGGCGCAGAAAAGGGCAAGGGTGGAACGCATCGGAATTCCTCCTGTCTGGATCGTGGCGGAAGATGCACCTGGGTTCGCGCGCGCTCAAGCGTCACTTGTCGAAGCGAACCGCGCGTCTGTCGATTGCATTGCCCGCCAGAGTTTCTACACCTTGACCCATGCGCACGCTCTACCCGCCGATCGAACCCTTCGCCTCCGGCCATCTCGACGTGGGGGACGGCCATCGCATCTATTGGGAACGCGCCGGAACGCCCGGCGCCAAGCCTGCCGTCTTCCTGCATGGCGGCCCTGGCGGCGGCATTTCGCCCGACCATCGCCGCCTGTTCGATCCGCGAAGCTACGACGTCCTCCTCTTCGACCAGCGCGGTTGTGGTCGTTCGACGCCCCATGCGGCGCTGGAGGCGAACACCAGCTGGCACCTCGTCGCGGACATCGAACGCCTGCGGGAGATGATGGGCATCGACCAATGGCTGGTCTTCGGCGGAAGCTGGGGTTCCACGCTGGCGCTGGCCTATGCCCAGACGCACCCCGAACGCGTGACCGAACTGGTGTTGCGCGGCATCTTCACCATCCGTCGCCAGGAGATCGACTGGTATTATCAGCAGGGCGCCAGCCGCATCTATCCCGACAAATGGGAACGCTTCGTCGCACCCATCCCGGCGGCGGAGCGCGGCGACCTGCTCCATGCCTATCGTCGCATCCTGACCGGCGACGACCGCGCCAAGCAGATCGCCGCAGCCAAGGCGTGGAGCGTCTGGGAAGGCGAAACCATCCGTCTGCTGCCGGATGACGCGCTCTCCGCCACCCATGAAGCCGATGACTTCGCACTCGCCTTCGCAAGAATCGAAAATCATTATTTCGTCCATGGCGGCTGGCTGGAGGAAGGCCAGCTTATTCGCGACGCGGCGAAACTGGCGGGCATTCCTGGCGTGATCGTACAGGGCCGCTACGACATGGCTTGCCCCGCCGAAACCGCCTGGGCGCTGCACCGGGCATGGCCGCAGGCGACATTCGAGATGATCGAAGGCGCGGGTCATGCGTTCAACGAACCCGGCATATTGGACGCGCTCATCCGGGCGACGGATGCATTTGCTCCCCCAGCGAAAGGATGAACATGCGCAATTGGATAGTGCTGGCCGGGATATTTGCCCTGACGGCTTGCGGCGAGAGCGGCGACCAGATCACTGCCGTCGACCAGCGCGCAGCCCCCGAAACCGGCGCAGCGGCTGAGGTCGCCAAGCTGGATGAAACGCAACGCAATGGCGTACTGGAGAGGGCCGTGCGGGCGTCCGGCGCGGCTTGCTCGACAGTCGCCCGGTCGGAACGAACCGAAGTGCGGCATGGAGTCATGGGCTGGAAAGCGGAGTGTGATAACGGCACCGCCCATCTGATCGAAATTCAGAGCGACGGCACCGCGAACGTCACCAGCCGCACGCATTGAAGGGGGGGGCGCTTCGAAGGAGGCGGGAAACGGCCTGTCGGCAAGCGACCATTTCACGCCGAAGTTCACAGTGTACGCGCGCGCGTGCCTGCGCGCGCGTATGCGTGGTGACGCGATTTGTCGGACGTTTCAAAGAGGGATGCGGGATAGACCCGGTGGCGCGGAATAGGACAGGTGCAATCCTGCCCCGTTGGAGAAATAGGATGTTTTTTGAGGGTTCTGTAGCCATTGGGCAACGCATGATCCTTAGCCAGTTCTCCACGTTCAGGATCGGATGATGGGAAGGAGGGTCTGAAAACGACCATTCATGGCCATTCGCTTCTTACGCTGCGCCGCCCGAAAGCGGCCTATCGGCTAGTAAATCGACGCCGGAGTTTTTCAGCGACTAAAACGGCCAGGACGGCAGGTAATCCGCCGACAAGACAGCCTATTGCAACCCAGAGTGCGAGCATGACAAGCATAACAGCGAACATGCCTAGATGCTCCCACGCCGACATTCTCCATGGCTGCATGAAGATCACGCCCAATACGTAGGAGAGCAAAAACGGTGAGCGGAAGCCGGGGCTGGGTTTTGACAGGATGCTTGCGCCAACAATCCACACGGCCGTAACGACCGCAGCGAGCGGAGTCAGCAGGAAGCCGGAGAAATCCATGGCCGTATTCTAGCGTCAGCTTTCTCTACTTTCCAGCATGTAAGCCGCCAGTCCGCCTTCCACCCATCCCAGTCATGTTACTCGCGTGCGGGGGCTCCTATGGCCTTTACCGCCCAAACTTCTTCTGCACCTTCCCGTAGCGTAATTTCCGCGTCCCCGGTTTTCCTTCGGTCGCGCGGCCCCTCGGCGCGGCCACCTGCTGCTCGGCGGGCAGGCCCAGTTCCTCCGCCTCCAGCTTGCGGATTTCGTCGCGGATACGGCCGGCTTCCTCGAATTCCAGATCCGCCGCGGCGGCGCGCATCTTCTTTTCGAGATCCTCGATATAGGCGCGGAGGTTGTGGCCGACCAAGTGCGGCCGGTCGTCCAGCCCCGTCTCCACCGTGACCTGATCCTTCGACGCGACATGGGCGATGATATCGCTGATATTGCGCTTGATCGTGGTCGGCGTGATGCCATGTTCGGCATTATATTCCATCTGCTTCTCGCGCCGCCGCGAGGTTTCGCCCAGCGCTCGTTCCATGCTGCCGGTGATCCGATCGGCATAGAGGATCACCCGTCCCTCGACGTTACGCGCCGCACGCCCGATGGTCTGGATCAGCGAGGTTTCGGAGCGCAAAAAGCCCTCCTTGTCCGCGTCCAATATCGCCACCAGCCCGCATTCGGGAATATCCAGCCCCTCGCGCAGCAGGTTGATGCCGATCAGCACGTCATAGACGCCCAGCCGCAAATCCCGGATCAGCTCGATGCGCTCCAGCGTCTCGACATCCGAATGCATGTAGCGGACCTTGATTCCCGCTTCATGCATGAACTCGGTCAGGTCCTCCGCCATCCGCTTGGTCAGCGTCGTGACCAGCGTGCGGTATCCCTGCGCCGCGACCTTGCGGCATTCGTTGATCAGGTCGTCCACCTGATCCTCCACCGGCTTGATCTCGACCGGCGGATCGATGAGCCCGGTCGGGCGAATGACTTGTTCGGAAAAGGTGCCCCCGGTCTGGTTCATCTCCCACGGCCCCGGCGTCGCGGACACGCTGACCGTCTGCGGCCGCATCGCGTCCCATTCGTTGAAGCGCAAAGGCCGGTTGTCGATGCAGCTCGGCAGGCGGAAGCCATATTCGGCGAGCGTGATCTTGCGCCGATGGTCGCCCCGCGCCATCGCGCCGATCTGCGGCACGGTCTGGTGGCTCTCATCCACGAACAGCAGCGCGTTTTCCGGCAGATATTCGAACAAGGTCGGCGGCGGCTCGCCCGGCAGGCGGCCGGTGAGGAAGCGCGAATAATTTTCGATCCCCGCGCAGGAGCCGGTCGCCGCGATCATCTCCAGATCGAAATTGGTCCGCTGCTCCAGCCGCTGCGCCTCCAGCAGCTTGCCCTCGCTGGTCAGCTCCTTCAGCCGCTCCGCCAGTTCGAAGCGGATCGCCTCCATCGCCTGCTTAAGCGTCGGCCCCGGCGTGACGTGGTGCGAATTGGGAAAGACCTTCACATAGTCCAGCGACGCGATCTTCTTGCCCGTCAGCGGATCGAACTCGACAATCTCCTCAATCTCATTGCCGAAGAAGCTGACTCGCCACGCCGTATCCTCATAGTGCGAGGGGAAAATCTCCAGATTGTCCCCCTTCACCCGGAAATTGCCGCGGGCAAAGGCCGCGTCGTTGCGCTTGTACTGGAGCGCCACCAGCTTGCGGATGATCTCGCGCTGGTCCTCGATCCCGCCCTTCTTTAGTCCGAAGGTCATGGCCGAATAGGTTTCGACCGATCCGATGCCGTAAAGACAGGACACCGACGCCACGATCAGCACATCGTCCCGCTCCATCAGGGCGCGGGTGGCCGAATGGCGCATCCGGTCGATCGCCTCGTTGACCGAGCTTTCCTTCTCGATATAGGTGTCCGACCGCGCCACATAGGCCTCGGGCTGGTAATAATCATAATAGCTGACGAAATATTCGACCGCATTTTCGGGGAAGAAACTTTTGAACTCCCCATAAAGCTGCGCGGCGAGAATCTTGTTCGGCGCCAGCACCAGAGCGGGCCGCTGCAACGCCTCGATCACCTTCGCCATGGTGAAGGTCTTGCCGGAGCCGGTGACGCCCAGCAGCACCTGATCCTTCTCGCCCGCCAGCGCGGTTTCCACCAGTTCGGCAATGGCGGTCGGCTGGTCGCCCGACGGTTCATAATCGGAAACCAGCTTGAACGGCCGCCCACCCTCGCTCTTTTCCGGACGCGCGGGGCGGTGGGGGACGAAGCCTTCGCCGGTCTCCGGCTCGTCCAGCGTGGTGCGGATTTGAATTGTCATCGCGCCTTGATATGGTCCCGCCCCAAGCGGGGTGCAACAGGGAGGATTATCCATGCGCAAAACGGTTCTGGGCCTGATGGGAGCAACGGCTTTGCTGGCGGGCTGCGGCGAAAAACCGTCCGGCCAGCCGCAGACCAAGGAAGAGGTCCGCCAGGAGGTTCAGAAGGTCCAGCTCAAGCCTGGTCAGTGGGAGGGCACCTATGAGCTGGAAGATATCGACATGCCGAACATGCCCGGTGGCGGCGCTCAGATGAAAGAGCAGATGAAGAAGATGATGAGCCGCACCTCGATCAAATATTGCGTCTCGCCCGAAGAGGCGGCCAATCCCAGCGGCAAGATGTTCTCCGGCCAGGAGAATAAGGACTGCACCTATAAGGGCTTCGACGCCAGCGGCGGATCGGTGAAGGGTGAGATAAGCTGCAAGTCGCAGGGCGGCACGATGAACGCCGTCATGTCCGGCGATTATGCGCCCGAAAGCTATGAAATGCATATGGACATGAAGATGACCGGCGCGCCCAACGGCATGAACATGAGCATGAAGGCCAAGACGTCCGGCAAGTGGATCAGCACGACCTGCGCGGCGAAATGAGCGAAAGCCCGGCTTGCTGGCTTTGCGGCCGCGCGCTGGGCCACCGCGTCGAATGGCATCATCCGGTGCCCAAAAGCAAAGGCGGGCGGGACATGGCGCCCGTCCACCCGATCTGCCATCGCGCCATCCACGCGCACCTCGGCAATGCGGAGCTCGCGCGCGCCTATGGCGATGCCGCCGCCTTGCGCGCCCATCCCGAACTGGCCCGCTTTCTTGCCTGGGTCGCCACCAAGCCGCCCGACTTCCACGCCCCCACTTATAAGAAGCGATAGAGCATTTTGAAGTCGGCCAGCATGGCCGACGGCTCGCAAAATGCGGGAAACAGGCTCCAGCAAATTCCTCTTGCGCTTTGCGCGACTTGGCGCGAGCCTCACGCCGTTCCGCCAAAGCATTTTGAAGTCGGCAGGAATGGCCGACGGCTCGCAAAATGCGTGAACCAGCGAGAACAGGGGAGAGGATATGCAGAAAGTTGCGTTGGCGGCGTTGCCGCTCGCTCTTGGCTTGGCCGCTTGTGGCAGCAAGCCGGAACCCGCGCCCGAAGCCGCCGAAGCGCCGATCGTCATGAAGGCGGGCGAATGGACGCTGACCCGCAAGACCACCGGCTACAACACCCCCACCGTCACCCCGGCCGAATATCAGGCCGCACTGAAGCAAGTCAGCGAGGACAAGGCCTGCATCGCCGTCGATGCGGCGGGCGTGCCCGACGCCAATGCGCTCGCGGGGGCGGAAGGCAAGAACTGCACCTACAAGGACAAGCTGGTCCGCAAGGGCCGGTTGATCGCGACGCTCGCCTGCACCTCGGGCAAGGGCACTTCCGAAATCGTGCTGGAGGGCAATTTCACCGCCGACACGCTGACCCTGGGCAGCACCATGACCAAGACGGAGGGCGGGAGCCCCGTCCTGCGCACCACCCATGACGTCACCGGCAAGCGCGCCGGGGAATGCACCAAGGCCTGATGGTTCCGGCCGGGTCCGCCCTCGCGGCAGGCCCGGTCCGAAATCTCCAATCCGGCGCGGCCTCTTTATGCCATGGTCGTCCCTGTATCCATCCTGTGGGGGAGAGGAGTCGCATCATGCTGTTCCATCTGTCGATCGCCGCTCATGACCCGCGCCATGTGGCGCAGATCATCGCTGAATTCTGGCGCGGGGAGGCCTTTCCCTTTCCGCCGGTCACACCGGGAAGCTGGATCGCCGTGGCCGGAGACGATCGCGGCACGGCGATAGAAATCTATCCGCTGGGCACGGTGCTGCGCGAGGCGGAGGGTGATGCCGACAGCTTTGGCGAGCGGACGGAGCAGACCGGCTACACCGCCACCCATGCCGCCATCGCCACGCCGCTCAGCGAGGCGGAGGTGATGGCGATCGCATCCCGCGAAGGCTGGCCCGCCAAATATCGCAAGCGGGGCGGCGGCTTCGGCGTCATCGAATTGTGGATCGAGGGCCGCCAGATGGTCGAACTGCTGACGCAGGAGATGCAGGCCGAATATCTTGCCGCGACGAGGATGGATAATTTCCGTGCCATGATGAAGGCCAAGGGGCCAGCCTGACAGCTATTGGGAAGTGGGCCTGCGCAACGTCCGCAATTGGCCGAAACCGCCCGGCGTCTTCATCATTCCAGCGCTGCGATAGCCCGCCGGTCACAGCTTTTCGCCCCACGCGGCACCGGCGCATAGCCCGGCACCAGGATCGACTGTCCGATCCTGAGCGGCGCGAAGCGTTTCCGTTCGATCCCGGCGCAACGCAGATAGAGTTCCAGCATCTTCGGCGGGGTATCCCGTTTCTCATAGGACAGGCGGAACGTCCCCCAATGGATGGGAATCGCGGTCGAGGCCTTGAGCTTTTCGAACACCCGCACCGCCTGTTCCGGTCCGATATGCGAATCCGACTGCATCTGCCCCGGATAGAAACGGAACGCCCCGATCGGGATCATCGCCAGCCTTATCGGCCCCAGCCGCGCCGCTTCTTCCGGCCAGGCCATGTCTCCCGCGCCGGTGTCGCCTGCGAAGAAGATGTTCCCCGCCCGCGTGCTGATGAAGAAACTCGACCAGAGCGCCCGGCTGCGGTCCGTGTTCCAGCGGCTGCTCCAATGATGGTTGCGCAGCACATGGACGCGATAATCCGGGCAATGCTCGTAATTCTCGCACTGGATCACCGTGTCGCTGCCCAGGCCGTTCAGCGCCGCGCCGCTCACCGACTGCCCCCAGTCGAGCGCCATCGACGGGATGCCGTTGGCCTTCAGGATCGCGTCGTTGCCCAGGCTCGTGATGATCTTGGGCCGGTCCCGCTCCCACAGTCTTTTCAGCGTGGGGATGTCCATATGGTCATAATGATTGTGGCTGATGAGGATGAGGTCGATCTTCGGCAGATTGTCGAAGCGCACCCCCGGCCGCGCCACCCGCTTCGGCCCCAGCGGGGGAAAGGGGCTGGCATGGTCCGACCAGATCGGATCGGTCAGGATATTGAGGCCCGCCGCCTGCACCAGCACGGTGGCATGCCCCACCCAGGTCGCCATCATCCCCTTGGGCGCGGCGAAGGCGGGTGGGCGCGAGGGCTTGACCGCCACCATGTCGGGCCATGAGGGGCGGTCGTCCCGCCCCATCAGCCAGCGTGCGATGAAGCCTTGTCGGTTGCTGCCCGGCGGCGCGGGAAACCGGATTTCCCCATCGGGATTGAAGAAATGCGCGCCGTCATAATGGCGACTGACCGGCCCTTCATAATAGATGCGGTCGAGAAAGGGCGGAACGATGGTCACTGCCAGGCACAGGGCGACCGCCAGAAACAGCAACGCAGCGCCCAAGCCCTTCACGATTTTCCCGACGATGCGGCCCATGCCGTCTCCCGCTATGATGACGGGGAGGGACATAGCGCGGTTCGGAGCGTCGGCAAGAGTTGAGAGCGGATTGCTCTCTATCGTAAATGCGATGGATGTCGGATTTGGGTGGGAAGCCGACATCATTTCCGTCATCCCAGCGAAAGCTGGGATCTCAGGCGATAGGGTACGGCCTAGCCTCACGCGGTCCCAGCTTTCGCTGGGATGACAACCTGTAATATCTGCAATTGACCACTTCCAGCCCGATCAGGCCAAGCAGCAATCTCGCTTATCCCTGATCCTGATAGGCCATCTGTAAAATCCCCCAATGCCGTCCGCGCACGTGGATGGAGGCGATCACCTGCTTTAGCAGGATGACCTCGCCTGCGGCATTCAGCCGCCGATAGGCCTTGATGCAGAAGGGCTGGGTAATCTTGCATTGCTCACGCGTGTCGGGATAATCGAAGATCAGCCCCTGGCGCGAATATTCGAAGTTCCAATTATCATCGCCCGGCCGCTGCGGATGCGACCGTTCCGGCATGGCGACCGCGCCGAAGCTGTTGCGGTCGGTGAAGGTCATGCCGAACAGCCCCGGAAAGCCACGCGCCCGTTCCTGCTGCACCCGCGCCGGGGGAATCAGCACGGGCTGCACCGGATGGCTATATTGCGCCGGTTGCGTGCCGGGGATCGGCGTATAGATTTCGCTGAACAGGTCGCGTTCCGTCAGGCGGCCTTCGACAATGGCATGTTCCAGCGCATCGCTCACCGTTTGCGCGGCGTCCAGGCAGAAATCGATATAGGGCGAATCGGGTATCTCGACGCCGCTTTCCGCCACCAGTTGCAGCAGTTGGTTCGTGTCGTCGCTGGCGGTGGAAATGCGGCCCGACAGCCTTTGCAAGCCCCCCGCATTGTCGGTGGAGGTGCTCGCCAGCGCCGCCAGCCCGCCGCGTATCTCGCCCGCCGATCCGACGATGGAGGCGATGCGTTCCGCCACGGTCTCGCTGTTGCTGGACAGATCCTGCATCAACGCGCTCAGCCGTTCGACCAGCAGTTCGATATTCTTGGTGTCGTTGAGCGCGGTGCGGGCGGTTTCC
Source organism: Sphingobium sp. TB-6 (assembly GCF_012927365.1). Lineage (NCBI taxonomy): Bacteria > Pseudomonadati > Pseudomonadota > Alphaproteobacteria > Sphingomonadales > Sphingobiaceae > Sphingobium > Sphingobium sp. TB-6. The sequence goes on from NZ_JABBGL010000003.1 coordinate 87,187, forward strand.
GCGCCATGGACGATGCCCTCCAGCATTTTGCCCGCCTCGCCGGTCAGCGCGCCGATCGACTGGTCGATGGTCTGGGTGGCGGCGGCGGTTTCCTGCGCCAGCTTCTTGACCTCGGCGGCGACCACGGCAAAGCCGCGCCCGGCGTCGCCCGCGCGGGCCGCCTCGATGGTGGCGTTGAGCGCCAGCAAATTGGTCTGGCTGGCGATTCCGCTGATCACGCTGGTGACATGGGCCACGGTCTTGAGCGCCTCGCGAAAGCCGTCCAGCCGCTCATGCACGCTGCTGACCCGCTCGATCAGGTCGACGAAATTGCCGTTGGCGTCGGACAATTGCCGCCCGGAATCATCGATGATGCTCCGCGCCGCGACCGCCTTTTCCCGCGCATCCTGTCCGGCCAGCGCCACGCTTTCCCCGTCGCCCGAAAGCTGTGCCGCCGCGCCGCTGATCGCCTCGATCGTGCGGGCCTGATGGGTGACGCGATCCGCCAGCTCACTGATGTCCGCCTGCAAATCGAGCGTGCGGATGCCAAGGTCGCCCGATAGCTTGGCCACCTTCATCACCGCTTGCGCGACAGTCTCGGTTCTTGCCTGATTTCTCACGGTAAAGGGAGCTATCGGACGATAGTAAAAGAAGCGTTATCGATGCGGTGAACCGCTATAGCGCGCCCATCAGCGCCAGCACGACTCCGCCCGCCACCAGCATCAGCCCCATGACTTCGCTGCGCGCCATCCGCTCGCCCAGATAGAAATGGCCAAAGCCCAAAGTGAAGGCGACCTCGACCTGTCCCACGATCCGCACCAGCGCGACTGGCGCCGTCGCAAAGCCGGTGAACCAGCAGGCCGAACCGAGCGCGGACAGCAGCCCGACCTGTCCCGAAACCCGCCAGCTATGCAGCGCCTTGCGCATCTGTTCCGGCTCGCGCAGCAGCAGATAGCCCCCCTGCATCCCCGTTTGCAGCACGACCGTCACCACCAGCACGATCAAGGCGGCGAGGATCGGATCGCTGCTGCCCACTTGCTGCGTCGCCCGCCGCACGCCGATCGCGGCCAGCGCGAAGAAAAAGCCTGACGCTATCCCGCAAAGCGCGGCCGGCTGCCCCAGGGCGCGGATGAAGCCTGCCCGCTTGCCGCCGGTCGACAACAGCATGACCCCCATCACCCCGCAGCCGATCCCCGCCCAGGCGAGCGGATGCAGCCGCTCCCCCATCAGCAGGAAGGAGAGGATGGCGCCCTGCACCGCCTCTGTCTTGGAATAGGCGGTGCCGACAACGAAATTGCGATGGGCAAAGGCCATGATCAGCAGGTTGGTGGCGATGATCTGCGCCAGCCCGCCACCCAGGCAGAACAGCAGGAACAGCGGATCAGGCGAGGGCAGGGGGCCGGGAAAGAGCAGCCGGTATCCGCCCAGCAGCATCAGCGCGAAGGGTAGGCCATAGAGATAGCGCACCAGTCCGGCGGCATTGACGGACAGTTCCTTGCTGACTCGCCGTTGCACCGCGGTCCGCCAGGCCTGCACTCCGCCTGCCAGCAATGTCGCGGGCAACCAGATCGGAAAGGACATGATCGATACTCAATGGGCTGCAAAAAAAACGCGCCGCTGGAAGACCGGGCGGCGCGTCCTTGTCCAAATGAAGGAAAGAGACGCTTACGCGCCTTCGAGCAGATGTTCCTTCCGGATTTTTTCCTGCCACACCAGCGGGGCGAGGCGGTGGACATTCTGGCCTTCGCTATCGACCGCGACGGTGACGGGCATGTCCTGCACATCGAACTCGTAGATCGCTTCCATGCCCAGATCCTCGAAGCCGACCACCTTGGCCGCCTTGATGGCGCGGGCCACCAGATAGGCCGCGCCGCCGACCGCCATGAGGTAGGCGCTCTTATGCTTGGCGATCGAATCCGTCGCCGCCGGACCGCGCTCGGCCTTGCCGACGCAGGCGGCCAAGCCCTGTTCCAGCATCATGTCCATGAACTTGTCCATTCGGGTCGCGGTCGTCGGACCGGCCGGACCGACCACTTCGTCGCGCACCGGATCGACCGGGCCGACATAGTAGATCACGCGGCCCTTGAAATCGACCGGAAGCTCCTCGCCGCGGGCCAGCATGTCCTGGATACGCTTGTGCGCCGCGTCGCGCCCGGTCAGCATCTTGCCGTTCAGCAACAGTCGGTCGCCATGTTTCCAGCTCTGCACCACTTCGGGCGTCAGCGTGTCGAGATCGACGCGGATCGCTTCCTTGCTGGGCTTCCAATCGACCTGCGGCCATTCGCTGATCTTCGGCGCCTCCAGATAGGCTGGACCCGAACCGTCCAGCGTGAAATGCGCGTGACGCGTCGCCGCGCAGTTGGGGATCATCGCCACCGGCTTGCCCGCCGCATGGCAGGGATAGTCGTAGATCTTGACGTCCAGGATGGTCGAAAGCCCGCCCAGACCCTGCGCGCCGATGCCCAGCGCATTGACCTTGTCGAAAATCTCGATCCGCAGCTTCTCAATCTCGTTCTGCGGCCCGCGTGCTTTCAGTTCACCCATGTCGATGGGCTCCATCAGCGATTCCTTGGCCAGCGCCACGGCCTTTTCCGCGGTGCCGCCAATGCCGATGCCCAGCATGCCGGGAGGGCACCAGCCCGCGCCCATTTGCGGGATCATTTCCAGCACCCAGTCGACGATGGAGTCGCTCGGGTTCATCATCTTGAACTTGGTCTTGTTCTCGGAGCCGCCGCCCTTGGCCGCGACGTCCACGATCACCTTGTTGCCCGGCACCAGTTCGACATTCAGCACGCAGGGCGTGTTGTCCTTCGTATTGACGCGGCTGAACGCGGGATCCTTCAGGATCGAGGCGCGCAGGCGGTTTTCCGGGTTGAGATAGGCCTTGCGCACGCCTTCATCGACCACGTCCTGCATCGAGCGGCTGTTGTCGTCCAGGCGGCAGTCCATGCCCCATTTGATGAAGACGTTGACGATGCCGGTGTCCTGGCAGATCGGGCGGTGCCCTTCGGCGCACATGCGGCTGTTGGTCAGGATCTGGGCGATGGCGTCCTTGGCCGCCGGATTGGCTTCGGCGTCATAGGCTTTGCCCAGCGCGCGAATATAATCCATCGGATGATAGTAACTGATGAACTGGAGCGCATCGGCAACGCTCTCGATCAGATCGGCGGTCTTGATGACGGTCATCTACCCTGGTCCCTAGTCTAAGGCCCGCCTCTGCACGGCGGGTCCATGCAGGGCAGCGGCTAGTAGGGAATCGCGCGCGAGTCCAGTGGCGGCACGAAGCCGAGCGCCGGGGAGGGCGTTTCCCGCCATGCCCCGCGCGCCTGGCGGGTCTAAGCCCCCTCATCCGCGAACGGGAACATATGCCACCACGGCTCCTTCTCCCGCAGCACCCGCGCAAAGCTCTTCCGCGCCTCCAGCCGCTCCAGATAGGCGCCCAGCCCCGGAAAGCCGCCCCGCATCGGCTCGATCTTGTCCGCATAGAACAACGCTGGCGCCGCCGCGCAATCAGCCAGCGTGAAGTCGTCCCCCGCCGCCCATCGCCGCCCCGCCATCCGCGCTTCCAATAGCGCATAGGCCTTGCCCAGCATCCGCCGCGCCTCTCCCACGGCATAGCCATCGCGCGCCACCCCTTCGGGCCGAATCTTGTCCCCGACGATCGCCTGCACCGGCGCCATCACATAATTGTCGAACAGCCGGTCCATCAGCCGCACCTCCAGCGCGGCGTCGGCATCGTCGGGAATCGGGCGGAACGGCCCCGGACGATGCTGCCCCAGATATTCGACGATGATGCTGGTCTCCGCGATCGTCCGGTCCCGCGACTCATCGCGCAGCACGGGGAATTTCCCTAGCGGCCATAACGCCAGCCAGGCTTCCGCGACAGCCGGGTCTTCCAGCATGCGCGGTTCGAACGCCGTGCCATTCTCGTAAAGGGCGATCAGCACCTTCCAGCAATAGGAGGAGAGGGGGTGGTAATAGAGAATCATGTCGGCTCCTCTCCTGGGGCGGAAAACACCCCCTTCATTGATCTGGATCGGCTTTTCGCAGCGCCTTCACACTATATCTTGTCATGCCACGGTCACGAAACGCCATGGGTCGTAGCACCGCTTTCGCGCATTTCCGTGGCAAGCCAAATTTATTTTACAATCGAAATTGTCCCTCTTGCCTTTTGGCAAGCCAAGGAAAGTCCATGCGTCGCTGCGTTGCGACGTGCCGAACCGTCGATGAAATGAGTCGGGGCGGCGACGAACCGAGTCCCCGAATTGTCATTTACCCCCTTGAAAGGAAATGAAGCTGTGGCACTATCCCTTGTATCAGGTTAACGGGGGTTACCCAACAGATTGTGATCGTGCCTACCGGGCTGGTTCCCGGAGGGAGGGTATTTTTGCCCTTGCGATTGCGCCTGCTGGCCCCATTTCCGTGCCTGACCGGGTCGAAAATGCTAAGTTGTTTCGGCCCGGCCGGCAGCGGCTTGACCGAATCGAACGAAACAGGAACATTCGGGGGCTGGTATGGATTTTCGAGACAGCGAACAGGTGAGTGCAAGCGACGTGGCAACCGTGATTGACGAAGTGGTCGAAACCGTGGCGGAAAAGAAGAAGGTAGCGCCAGCCCCCAAGGCCGACGCCGTTTCCAGCTCGTCCCCCATGTCTTCGTCCAGCGTGCTGGAGCGCCGTTTTCACGTCACGACCGACGCCAGCCGCGACGCGCTGCTGACCGACTTCGGCAAGGACACGCTCCAGGACCGCTATCTGCTGCCCGGCGAAAGCTATCAGGACCTGTTCGCCCGCGTCGCCGCCGCTTATGCCGACGATGCCGACCATGCCCAGCGCGTCTATGACTATATTTCGCGCCTCTGGTTCATGCCCGCCACGCCCGTCCTGTCGAACGGCGGCACGGGTCGGGGTCTGCCGATCAGTTGCTATCTGAACTCGGTGGACGACAGCCTGGAAGGCATCGTCAACACCTGGAACGAGAATGTCTGGCTCGCCTCGCGCGGCGGCGGCATCGGCACCTATTGGGGCAATGTGCGCGGTATCGGGGAGCCGGTCGGCCTCAACGGCAAGACTAGCGGCATCATCCCCTTCGTCCGCGTGATGGACAGCCTCACCCTCGCGATCAGCCAGGGCAGCCTGCGCCGCGGTTCGGCCGCCTGCTATCTCGACGTCTCCCACCCGGAGATCGAGGAGTTCCTCGAAATCCGCAAGACGTCCGGTGACTTCAACCGCAAGGCGTTGAACCTCCACCATGGCGTGCTGCTGACCGACGAGTTCATGGAAGCGGTCCGCGACGGCACCGAATTTAATCTGCGCAGTCCCAAGGACCAGTCGGTGCGCGGCAGCGTCAACGCCCGCGCCCTGTTCCAGAAGCTGGTCGAGGTCCGCCTCGCCACCGGCGAGCCCTATATCGTCTTCAACGACACCGTGAACCGCATGATGCCCAAGCATCACCGCGATCTGGGCCTCAAGGTGTCGACGTCGAACCTTTGCTCCGAAATCACTTTGCCGACGGGTCGCGACCATATCGGCAATGACCGCACGGCAGTCTGCTGCCTTTCTTCGCTCAATCTCGAAACCTGGGATGAGTGGAAGGACGACAAGCAGTTTGTCGAGGATGTCATGCGCTTCCTCGACAATGTGCTGCAGGACTATGTCGACCGCGCGCCGCCGGAAATGGCGCGGGCGAAATATAGTGCGAGCCGTGAACGGTCAGTGGGCCTGGGGGTGATGGGGTTCCACTCCTTCCTCCAGGCCCGGGGACTTCCGTTTGAAGGCGCGATGGCCAAGTCGTGGAACTTGCGCATCTTCAAGCATATCAGCGAAAAGGCCGCCGAAGCCTCGATGCAGCTCGCTGTCGAGCGCGGCCCGTGCCCGGACGCCGCCGACATGGGGGTGATGGAGCGCTTCTCCTGCAAGATGGCGATCGCGCCCACCGCGTCGATCTCCATCATCTGCGGCGGCACCAGCGCCTGTATCGAGCCGATTCCGGCGAACATCTACACCCACAAGACGCTGTCGGGCAGCTTCGCGATCAAGAACCCCTATCTCGAAAAGCTGCTGGTCGAAAAGGCGAAGGACAGCACGGCCGTCTGGAACTCGATCCTGGAAAAGGGCGGCAGCGTCCAGCATCTCGACTTCCTCAGCCAGGAAGAGAAGGACACGTTCAAGACCAGTTTCGAGATCGATCAGCGCTGGCTGCTCGAACTGGCCGCCGACCGCACGCCCTTCATCGATCAGGCGCAGTCGCTGAACCTGTTCATCCCGGCGGATGTGGAGAAATGGGATCTGCTCATGCTCCACTACCGGGCGTGGGAACTGGGCATCAAGTCGCTCTATTATCTGCGCTCCAAGTCGGTGCAGCGCGCCGGTTTCGCAGGCGGGGTCGAAGCGGACAACACCATCGACGCCCCGAAATTCGAAATTGGCGAGACCACCGACTATGACGAGTGCCTCGCCTGCCAGTGAGTTAATCTCCTCTCCCCTTGTGGGAGAGGAGTTCCGCTGCGCTTCTGTGCAGGGCCGTTAGCCATGTGGTTTGTCGTCGCCATGTCATTCTGTTCGATCGGCTATGGCATCTATGCCGTGGTGCGGGCTGATCGGGTGGCGCAGGGGAATGCGGCCTTCATAGCCAGTGGTGAGGAAAGTTACTTCGAACAGCGGCGGGGATGGAAAGCCTATGGCACTATCCCGCCTTCGGATAGCGCGACCGTCCGTAAAAAAGGCCGCAAAGAAATCATGATCGGCGTGATCGGACTGGTTGTCGCCGCTTCCTTCACCTATTTTACGAACTGAGGAGTTCGACCCATGCCTCTTCTTCAAGCCAGCAAGGTCTACAAGCCCTTCGAATATCCCTGGGCCTATGAGTTCTGGAAGCGCCAGCAGCAGCTCCACTGGCTGCCGGAGGAAGTGCCGCTGGGCGAGGATTGCCGCGATTGGGCGCAGAAATTGAGCGACCATGAGCGCAACCTGCTCACCCAGATCTTCCGCTTCTTCACCCAGGCCGATGTGGAAGTGCAGGACTGCTACCACGAAAAATATGGCCGCGTGTTCAAGCCAACCGAAATCAAGATGATGCTGACCGCGTTTAGCAACATGGAAACGGTCCACATCGCCGCCTATTCGCACCTGCTCGACACTATCGGCATGCCCGAGAGCGAATATAGCGCCTTCATGCAGTATAAGGAGATGAAGGACAAACACGACTATCTCCAGCAGTTCGGCGTCGACACGGACGAGGACATCGCCAAGACGCTCGCCATGTTCGGCGGCTTTACGGAGGGCTTGCAGCTCTTCGCCAGCTTCGCGATGCTGATGAACTTCCCGCGCTTCAACAAGATGAAGGGCATGGGCCAGATCGTCACCTGGTCGGTCCGCGACGAGACGCTGCACTGCGAAGGCATCATCCGCCTGTTCCACGCCTTTGTGAAGGAACGCGATTGCCTGACCGCGTCGGTCAAGGACGACATCATGGATATGTGCCAGAAGACGGTGCGGATCGAGGATGCCTTCGTCGATCTCGTCTTCGAAATGGGCCCGGTCCCCGGCATGACGCCCAAGGACATCAAGAAATATGTCCGTTACATCGCTGACTGGCGCCTGGGGCAATTGGGTCTGAAGCCAATCTACATGATCGACGAGCATCCGCTCCCCTGGCTGACCCCGCTGCTGAACGGCGTCGAGCATGCCAATTTCTTCGAAACCCGCGCGACGGAATATTCGAAGGGCGCCACGCGCGGCCAGTGGAACGATGTGTGGGATGCGTTCGACCGCCGCAGCAAACTCAAGAGCGGCACCGCCGCCAACGCCGATGAAGCTGGCGACCCGGATATGTTCAAGGCAGCGGGGATCGCGGCGGAGTAAGGCATTCAAGGCTAGAGCGTTTTCTAAGCAGATAGAATCATCTGCTGACTCGGAAAACGCGGCAAAACAAAGGTCTAGAGCAGCCGATCCGATGCAATCGGGTCGGATTCTGCTCTAGGAGCGCCATCGTAGCGATGTAATGGATCGGGACCGTTACATCGCTTGCGATTACCCGGATTGCGGTAACAAAGGTGCGCTGTCAGGCGATGATGCGTCCCGGAGGATGGGATGCATTCGGCTCAAATGTGATCGAGCCAGGTAACTCTTTATTATTCGCAATTGCCTAACCTCCCGCTCATGTTCGGCGTCCGTCTCTCCTCCCTCTTCACCAGCCGCTGGATGGCGGTGCTTTGGGCGGTGCTTGTAATCCTGACGGCGATCCAGTTCGTGGGCACTTCCGACAAGGACGATAGCAGCGCGACCGCCGACGCCGTCACCGATCAGCAAAAGGGCGCGATCAACAGCCTTTTCTGATTGCCGGCCCGAAAACTGACGGCCACATGAACACAATGTTTTGTTCCGTTCATGCAACGTTTATCCGCTTTCGGATGTTGTGCTCCCATTGACTAATCAGCCAAGGGAGCCAGAGATGAAGTTCACCCTGAAAGCCGCTTTTGCCGCCTTGTCGCTCGGCGCCGTGACGCTGAGCGCAGCCCCTGCCGCCGCCGACCCGCCACCCTGGGCCGGGCATGGCAAGGGCCATGGCCGCGACGACTGGAAGCATGGCGGACGGCATGACAATGGCCGTCACGAAGGCTGGCGCCGCCCGAGCGGGGTCGTCTACAGCTATGACTGGAACCGCCCGGACCCGCGCTATGGCCGCTATTATCGCCCGGACCGCTATTATCGCGATGGGTATGAGCCGATCCGCGTGACCCGCAGCACCCGCATCTATCGCGGCTATGACGATCGCTATTATTGCCGCCGCTCGGACGGCACCACCGGCCTGATCGTCGGCGCGGCGCTGGGTGGCCTGCTCGGCGGCCAGCTCGACCGTGGACGCTCGAACACCGCTGGCGTCATCATCGGCGCAGGCGCAGGCGCGCTGCTTGGTCGCGAAATCGACCGGGGCAGCCTGAACTGCCGCTAAGAATCCGATGGGGGAGGCTTGTCCTCCCCCCGGACTTCAGCACCAGGGATGCCGCGCGCCATCCCATTCCCGCGCCAGTCCTTCGGCCACCAACGTCTCGCCAAGCGACTCCCCGCCCCGCGTCACCACCCGCAACGACCGCCCATAGCGATCCGTCTCCCGATCCCCGCTCTCCAGCGAGAAGGGGCCGGCATTCATCAATTGCTGCAACCGCTGCGTCGCCCGCGCGCCCAAGGCCGCTTCCCCGGCACAGCGCGGATCATGGGTTTCGGGCGCGTCGATATCCATCACTCGCACCTTCTCCCCGTGGAACCAGAAGGTGTCGCCGTCGACGACGCAATTGGTTCCGCCGCCCGTGTGGCAAAATCCGAACTGCGCCGACAGGCTGTCGTCCGCCGCCGGTGACGCGATCTGCTCCCACCGGCTGTTCTGAAAGCGCTGCATCATCTCGGGTCCGAACCAGCCCAGACCGGCGCCGATCAGCACCCCGCCGATGACGAGCGGCGCCAGCGACGGCGCCTTCCCTTTCCTGCTTTGCAACCGCCCTCGGCCCGCCCGGCGCGCCTCCGCCAGCCACACCACATCGCTGCGGCTCTTCCTCGATCTTCGGCTCATGACGCGGCCATAACGAAACTTGTTCGGCCCGTCTCGCGTCAAAACCTTCCGATTTGACCAGGATCAATGACCGCTCGGCCCCAGCCGCCACGCTGATCCCACCAGCAGGAGGCTCCATGACCACCCCTTATGCCCGCATCGGCGGCGAGCCAGCCGTGGCCGCCATCGCCAACCGCTTCTACGACCTGATCGAGCAGGATTCGGCCTATGCCGACCTGCGCGCCATCCATGCGGCGGACCTGAACGCCGTGCGCCACGGCCTCACCCGGTTCCTGGCGGGCTGGGCGGGCGGTCCCCGCGACTGGTTCGAGCGCGGCCAATGCATCATGTCGCTGCACCGCGCCTTTCCGATCACGTCGGTGCTGGCGGATCAATGGGCCACCGCCATGACCCGCGCGATCGAGGCGCAACCCGGCCTCGATCCGGACCTCGCCGGGGCCATGGCAGAGGCGCTCAGCCATATGGCGCGGGGCATGATCAACCTGTCCTTGAACCAGGACGCGGCCTAAAACAGCTAATCCTCATCCTCGGTCGGACCGAGGCTGTCTTCCTCATCATCCATCTGCGGTTCCCCGGCAAAGGCATCATTGTCGATCCGGCCCGACCGGTTCATCTCCTCCATCTTCTCGACCAGATCGGGCGTATCGTCCGGCAGGATCTGCGCCGGATTGGGCCGCCCGCCGCGTTCGCTATCCTCCGCCCGATCGGTCGAGCGCGTCCGCGCCTCCCCGGCTACATCCTGGGCCTGCGAACCCGCTTCGGCTTGCTCGCTATTCTCTTCGCCGCTGTCGGGGAAAGGGGTGTTGTCGGGTCGGTTCATGGCCTGTCTCCTTCCCCGCTTCAACGGCCAGCGGTCCGCGCCGTTCCCTTCCGGCAAAAGGCGCTGGACAGTATCCTGCGAACGGGGCAAGAGCCGCCACGATCCTTTCCGCCCCATTTCTCCCAGGTCTGCACAAAGGGAATCCCCATGCCCCGCCAGCTCATTTCCTCCGGCTCGCCTTTCGAGGCGCAGGTCGGCTATTCGCGCGCCGTCGTCCAGGGCGACTGGTGCTTCGTCGCCGGAACAACCGGCACTGATCCCGAAACCAAGGCCATGCCCGAATCCGTTGTGGATCAGGGCCGGAACGCGCTGAAGGTCATCGGCAAGGCGCTGGAAGAAGCCGGCTTCTCCTTTGCGGACGTGGTGCGCGTGACCTATTATATCACCGACCCCGCTTATTGGGACGAGCTGGGCCAGGCGACCGCACCGATTTTCGGTGAGATTCGCCCCGCCGCGAGCTGCATCGTCACCGGCCTCATCAAGCCGGAGATGAAGATCGAGATCGAAGTCACCGCCTTCAAAGGATAAGTCCCATGCTGACCATGTACGGCATCAAGAATTGCGACACGATCAAGAAGGCGCGCAATTTCCTCGACAATAGCGGCAAGCCCTACAGCTTCCACGATTACAAGGTGTCGGGCGTCGACGAGACGGCGCTGCGCGGCTGGGTTGAGGAACATGGGTGGGAAACCATCCTCAACCGTTCCGGCACGACCTTCAAGGCATTGGATGCCGGCGACAAGGCGCATATCGACGCGGACAAGGCGGTGCTGCTGATGATGAGCAACCCCTCGATGATCAAGCGCCCGATCCTGGATCTGGGTGACCGCACCGTCGTCGGCTTCAAGGCGACCACCTATGAGGACGCTCTGGAGCGGGTGAAGGCATGATTTTCGGGAGGATGCTCCGCACAGCCGCCATCCTCCTCCTCGCTCTTTTGACGGCGGCGCCCGTGATGGCCGAACCCTTCATCATCGCCCATCGCGGCGCCAGCGGCGAGCGGCCCGAACATACGCTCGCCGCTTATGAACGCGCAATCGACCAGGGCGCCGATTATATCGAACCGGATCTGGTGCTGACCCGCGACGGCGTTCTCGTCGCCCGGCATGAAAATGAGATAAGCGGCACCACCGACGTCGCGGATCATCCCGAATTCGCCGCTCGCAAGACCAGCAAGACGATCGATGGTCAGCCCGTCACCGGCTGGTTCACCGAGGATTTCACCCTCGCGGAACTGCGCACGCTACGCGCTCGCGAGAGGTTGCCGCAGTTTCGTGCCGCCAACAGCCGCTTCAACGATCTCTATCCGATCCCGACCTTCGAGGAGATATTGAAGCTGGTCCGCGCCAAGGAAGCGGAAACCGGCCGCCGCATCGGCCTCTATCCCGAAACCAAGCATCCCAGCTATTTCGCTGGAATCGGCCTGGCCCATCAGGCGCCGCTGCTCGCGCTGCTCAGCCAATATGGCTATCAGACGGAGGCTGATCCGGTCTTCATCCAATCCTTCGAGGTCGGCAATCTGAAGGCTCTGCGCGCCGTGTCCCGCCTGCGCCTGATTCAGCTTGTCGAGGGCGAGGGCGGCCCCGCCGATGCGCCGGGCACGACCTATGCCGACATGATGACGACGCAGGGGCTGAAGCAGATCGCGGATTATGCCGACGGCATCGGTCCGGCGACCGCCATGGTGTTGGCGCCCGAAGGCCCGACGGGGCTGGTCGGGCGCGCCCATGATGCGGGACTGCAAGTCCATGTCTGGACGCTGCGCATGGAAAACAGCTTCCTGCCCGCCGCCTTCCAGCGCCCTGACGATCCGCAGGGCAGGGGGGACTTTGCAGGCTATGTCCAGGCGGTTGCCCGCACGGGCGTGGACGCCATGTTCAGCGATTTTCCCAAACAGGCGCGTGAAGCGCTGAATCCCGCGCCCTGATGGCTTGTCAAATCTTCGGCGGAAGCGAATAACAGCCCCATGCTTTCGCAGAAGACCCGTTACGCCATCCGTGCCCTCCAGCATCTCGCAGACCGCTACCGGCAAGGCCCGGTGCCCCTGAACGAGATCGCCACGCGCCAGAATATTCCGTCCAAATTCCTGACGGTGATCCTGTCGGAACTGGCGCGGGAAGGGCTGGTCGCGACCCAGCGGGGGCGCGACGGGGGCTATTGGCTGGCGCTGGCGCCGGTCGACATCAGCTATGGCGACATCGTCCGGCTGACGCGGGGTTCGCTGGCGCTTACGCCCTGCGCCAGCCGTTTCGCGCATGAGACGTGCACCAATTGCCTGCCCGAATCGGAATGCAGGCTGCATAGGGTGATGCTCCGCGTGCGCGATGAAACGGCCAAGGTGCTCGACAGCATCAGCCTGGCGGAACCGTTCGCCACGGAGAATGTGGGCTAGGGCCAATCGACATTCAGCCCTGACGGCCTGCAAATGGCGCTTTTCCGTGCTTCCGGTGCTCACGTACTTTTAGTACGCTGCGTTGAAGCGAGGCACGTGACTCGCTTCAAGGGTCACGAAAAACCACCATTTTCGGCATATCATCATCTGAATGTCGATTGGCCCTAAACCTTGCGCCCGGCGCGCAGCTTCGCCACATCAGCGGCATGACGACTCCGCCCCTGAAAGCCGCCCTGATTCCCGTGACGCCGCTCCAGCAGAATTGCACGCTTTTCTGGTGCACGGCGACCAATCGCGGTGCCTTCGTCGATCCGGGCGGCGACCTGCCGGTGCTGAAAAAGGCGGCGGAGCAGCATGGCGTCACCATTGAGAAGATCCTCGTCACCCATGGCCATATCGACCATTGCGGCCAGGCGGGTATCCTTGCCCGAGACTTGGGCGTGCCGATCGAAGGGCCGCATGAAGCCGACCGTTTCTGGATCGACCGCCTGGGCGAAGACGGTCAGAAATATGGCATTAATGGCGAGAGTTTCGAACCCGACCGCTGGCTCCACGACGGCGATCAGGTGACGGTCGGCAATCTGACGCTCGACGTCTATCACTGCCCCGGCCACACGCCGGGCCATGTCGTCTTCCACCACGCCCCCAGCAAGCTTGCCATCGTCGGTGACGTGCTGTTTCAGGGGTCGATCGGCCGAACCGACTTTCCGTTGGGCAACCATCAGGATCTGATCGACGCGATCACCGGCAAGCTCTGGCCCTTGGGCGGCGACACGGCGTTCGTTCCCGGTCATGGCCCGATGAGCAACTTCGCCCATGAACGCCGCACCAATCCCTTCGTCGCGGATTCCGTCCTGGCCTGATTCTATCGGATCATGGCCATGGCGGGCGGCGCAGGTACCTCCCGCGTCGCTCCATAGGCGACATACAGCGCGGCCACCGCCATCCCGACCATCACCACCCAGGTCAGCAGCGCCCCGCCAGCGCGCCAAACAGTCGATTTCTCCGCGTCCATCCCAAAGGCATGGGCGATTCGCGCCAACACCAGCGCCAGCGCCGCGCCCCAGAGCCACATCGACGCCCCGATCGCCAGTTCCACCAGTCCGAAGAGAATCAGCGTCACCGGCACATATTCGATGAAATTGGCATGGGCCCGCATCCGCTTGGCCAACAGCGCGCTGCCGCCGTCGCCATGCAGCACCTGGCCGGAAATCCGGATTCGCGCGCAGCGAACCCCCAGCCACATGTTGAGCAGCGCGCAGGCGGCGGCCAGCGTCAGTGTGATCGGCAGCAACATCGGATTTCCCCCGCATTATCGTGACGCGGCCAGAATAGGGCGACAGGATGCCGGGGCAAGAAGGACTTGCGCATGGGCCAAAAAGCGCTATAGGCGCAGGGCTTCGCGATCATCCGGGCCGCATGGGTCTGCGGCGCCGTTGGCGTCCGCATCCAGACGGAACTGGCCAGTCGCACTAAACGATCAATTACGGAATAAGGTGCCGACATGGCTGTCCCCAAGAGGAAAACGTCCCCCTCCCGTCGCGGCATGCGCCGCAGCCACGATTCGCTGCGCGTCGAAGCATTCCAGGAATGCTCGAACTGCGGCGAACTGAAGCGCCCGCACAATCTGTGCGACGCCTGCGGCCACTATAACGGCCGCGAAGTCCTCGCCGTCGGGGCCTGACGCTTAAGAATTTCTCCTGAAAAGGGTGCGTTAACTTGTCCAGCCAACCGCGAATCGCAATCGACGCGATGGGCGGGGATGAAGGCGTACGCGTGATGATGGCGGGCGCAGCGCTCGCCCGTCACCGTCACGAAGGGCTGCGCTTCACCCTTTTCGGAGACGAAGCGCGGATCAAGTCCGCGCTCGACCATCATCCCAATCTGCGCGCCGCGTCGGAAATCGTCCACGCAGCCGACGTCGTGGATTCGGGCGACAAGCCCAGCGTCGCCATCCGCAAGAAGACCAGCTCGATGAGCATGGCCATCGCGGCGGTGAAGGCGGGGACATGCGGCGCGGCCGTTTCGGCCGGCAATACCGGCGCGCTGATGGCGATGGCGAAGCTCGCCCTGCGCACCATGAAGGGCGTTGACCGCCCCGCGCTCGCCGCCATGCTGCCGACCCTGGGCGACAATGACGTGGTCATGCTGGACCTGGGTGCCAACACCGAATGCGACGCGCGCAATCTCGTCCAGTTCGCGGTGATGGGCGCGGCCTATGCCCGCATCGCGCTCGACCTGGAGCGGCCCCGCGTGCGTCTGATGAATATCGGCACCGAGGAGATGAAGGGCACGGAGGAAATCCGCGACGCCGCCGCGATCCTGCGCGCCGCGACCAGCCTGCCGCTATCCTTCGAAGGCTTCACTGAAGGCGACAAGATCGGCCGGGGCGATGTCGACGTGATCGTGTCGGACGGCTTTTCCGGCAATGTCGCATTGAAGACGGCGGAGGGCACGGCCCGTTTCGTGACCGACCTGTTGCGCACCGCCTTCACCAGTTCTATCCGCTCCAAGCTCGGTTTCCTGATCTCGAAGCCGGCGATGCATCTGCTGCGGCATCATCTCGACCCCAACAACCATAATGGCGCCGTCTTCCTTGGCCTCAATGGCGTGGTGGTGAAGAGCCATGGCAGCGCCAATGACAAGGGCGTCGCCAACGCCGTCCATGTCGCCGCGCGGCTGCTGGAGGAAGACATCACCCGGCGTATCGCCGCCGACATGCACGGGATCGAGGGGCTGACCGCTCCCGCATCCAGGATGGAGCTGCCCGCAAAGTGATCCGCCGATCCGTTCTCCTGGGCACGGGTTCCGCCCTGCCCGTCCGCTCCGTCAGCAATGCCGAATTGGCGCAGACCGTGGACACGAGCGACGAATGGATCGTCGAGCGCACCGGCATCCGTAACCGCTATATTGCCGGCGAGGGCGAAACCACCGCGTCGCTTGCCACCGACGCCGCCAAGGCCGCCCTGGAAGCGGCAGGCCTCAGCGCGCAGGATATCGACCTGATCATCCTCGCCACGGCAACGCCCGACCAGACCTTTCCTGCCTCCGCCACGATCGTTCAGGCGGCGCTCGGCATCAATGATTGCGTCGCTTTCGACGTGGCTGCGGTCTGTTCGGGCTTCCTCTACGCCATCACTGTGGCGGACAGCATGATCTGCTCGGGCGCGGCGCGGAACGCGATCGTGATCGGCTCGGAAACCTTCAGCCGCATCCTCGATTGGGAAGATCGCACCACCTGCGTCCTCTTCGGTGACGGCGCGGGTGCGGTCGTGCTGGGCGCGGAGGAAAGTGCCGACGGCAAGCGCGGCATCCTTGCTTCGAAGCTTCATGCCGATGGCCGCCATAACCAGCTTCTCTATGTCGACGGCGGCCCTTCGACCACGCAAACGGTCGGCAAGTTGCGCATGAAGGGGCAGGAAGTCTTCCGCCATGCCGTCACCAACCTCGCTTCGGTGCTGACCGAAGTGATGGAGGTCGCCGGCATGACCCCGGCCGAGATCGATTGGCTGGTCCCGCATCAGGCCAATGCCCGCATTCTCGACGCGACGGCGCGCAAGCTGAAACTGGCGCCGGAGAAGGTGGTGATGACGGTCGATCAACACGCCAACACCTCCGCCGCTTCGGTGCCCCTCGCGCTCGATCTCGCCATGCGCGACGGACGCATCCAGCCCGGCGATCTGCTGGTGCTGGAGGCGATGGGCGGCGGTTTCACCTGGGGCGCCTGCGTCCTGCGGGTGTAGGGCCGAATTTGGCCATTTGCTGACGCGTGATATCCGTTCGGGCTGAGCCCTTCGTCTGCCTGCCAAGGCAGGCGCTCAGGATAAACTTGCCTTCGGCAAGTCGAAGCCCTCAGCCGAGCGTCGCGAGGCTCCCATGCTTCGCCTTCGCTCAGCAGGGCCCTTCGACAAGCTCAGGGCGAACGGAAACTGAAAGTCCGCCATCCACCCATTTTCACATCCCCGAACCAATCCACGTCATATCTTGACGGGTCGGTTCCGCCGAGAATCGCTCACGCTTTCCCCCGGAACGCTCCAAGTCCCGTTCCGGGACCGCTATATCGCCAATTTTTCACGGTTTTTTAAGGATTTCGGCTGTGCATCATCTTGCCGAATCATGCAGAAGCGCGCACATTGTCAAATGATCACCCGCATTTAGGCTCGACGGGTGTCAAGGTGGGGAAGTGCGATGAGCGGTACAGGGACTCTAACGCGCGCGGATCTTGCGGAGAGCGTGAACCGTCATATTGGCCTCTCAAGGGCGGAAGCGGCAACCTTAATCGAATCCATATTGGAGCATATGTCCGTCGCGCTCGAACGCGGGGAAAATGTGAAGATCTCCAGCTTCGGCACCTTCGTCCTGCGCGACAAGACGCAGCGCATGGGCCGCAACCCCAAGACGGGCGTCGAAGTGCCGATCGAACCGCGCCGGGTGCTGACCTTCCGCGCCAGCCAGACGATGCGGGATCGGGTCGCTTCGGTCTGAGGCGCTCGGCATCGCGCGCCTGAAACGATGCGAAAATCAAAAACAAGAGGGCGCTGCAGCGGATTTGGTGCAGCGCGCTCCGAACGATCGCCAAAATAGCCATTTTCCCGAAGGTTGACCTTGGCGCCGCTAAGGGTGCAACATCATGACCATGGAAAAGGCAGAGGGCGCATTTCTGACGATCAGTGAGCTGGCGAGCGAACTCGATCTCCCGCAGCATATCTTGCGCTATTGGGAAACGCGTTTCACCCAGCTTCGACCGCTCCAGCGTTCGGGCAACCGCCGCTATTACCGGCCCGCCGATGTGGCGCTGGTGCGGCGGATCAATCATCTGCTGAATGTCGAGGGCTTCACCGTGCGCGGCGCGCAAAAGGCGCTGGCCGATGGCAGCGGCGATCCGCTTCCGGCATCGGTGGCGCCTGCGAAAAATGGCGAATCGATGCCTGGAGCCGATCTGCTTCCCCGGCTCGAAGCCATTCGGGCGGCATTGGCCAAGGCTATTGGCGAATAACTGTCATCATTCCAGCGGCGCTGCAAAGATCAGATCCCGAAACGGCACGTCGCCTACCATGAAGACCGTCTCGCTCACTTCGGTGAAGCCATGCCGCGCATAGAAACGCTGGGCCTGCTTATTGCGCTCATAGACCGCCAGCAATAATCGCTTCGCGCCACGCCACCGCGCTTCCTCCATCACCAGCGCCATCAGCCTGGCGCCATTGCCTCCACCCTGCCAGCCGGAGAGCAGATAGATGCGCTTGAGTTCAAGATCGCCCTCCCGCGTCTCGATGGGCAGCGCAGGCGGCGTCAGCAGGGCATAGCCGACAGGGGCGCCCAGCGGCGTTTCTCCGATCAGTAGCACCTGGTCGCGATCGGCCAGCGCCGCCGCATAATAGGCTTCTCCGTGCGCGCTGCGGATATGGGCGATCAGCGCGTCGCCCGGATGATCATGCGCGAAGCTGGCGAGGAAGGTCGCCCCGCCCAGTAGCGATAGCGCCGCCGCATCTTGCGCCTCCGCCCGTCGCCAGAGGATCGGCGTCACATGCCCCTCAGCGCGATCCCGGCCCCAAAGCCGGATCAAGGTCGCGTGGACGGGTGAAGCTGGCAAGGCTCGCGATATTGGGTTTCGCCTCGCTCCAATGGTCGATGGGCAGATCCATGACCGCGATCGAGGCGGTGGGGAATTTCACCTCCACATCCTCGCGCAGCGGGCTGGCGCCGTCGTCGGGGACGAGATCGAGGATCAATTCCTCCAGCCCCGGATTATGACCCGACATCAGCACGCTGTCGGCGCTGTCGGGCAGGTCGCGGATCACCTCGAACAGGGTGGGGGTGGAGGCCAGATAGATGCGCCGGTCCCAATGCGGATCGACCACCTCGCCATAGCTGGTGAAGAAGCTGTTCAGCGTTTCCACCACCCGCACCGCAGGGGATGCGACCACCATGTCGAACCGGATGCCCCGCGCCTTGGCGAATTCGCCCATCACCAGCGCGGCCTTCTCGCCACGACGGTTCAGAGGCCGGTCGAAGTCCCGCGCAACCGGATCGTCCCAATCGGACTTGGCGTGACGGAACAGGATCAACCGCTTCATTTTTGCTCCAGGTCGTGGGTGCCGGATTCGAGTCCCTGAAGCCCTAGCGCTGCATCGCCGCCAAGGCCAGCGCGGGAATGGCCGCTGACCGATATGATGGCTTCGTCCAGCGTCATACGGCGGATCGGCGTGCCGGGCGGAAAGGCGCTGAGCAGCCGGCTGGGCATGGCGGCGGAGAGGATGACGAAGCTTCCCCGGTCCTCCGCCCGCCGGATCAATCGCCCGAAGGCCTGCGCCATCCGCGCCCGGATCAGCCGGTCGTCATAGGCGCTGCCGCCCCCGGCCAGCTTGCGTGCGGCATGCAGCACGGTCGGCTTCGACCAGGGCACGCCCTCCATCACCACCAGCCGCAACGAATGGCCCGGCACGTCCACGCCGTCGCGCAACGCATCGGTGCCCAGCAGCGAAGCGCGGGGATCGTCGCGGAAAATATCGATCAGCGTGCCCGTATCGATCGGGTCGACATGCTGGGCGTAAAGCGGCAGTCCCGCCCGCGCCAGCCGGTCGGCGATCCGCGCATGGACGGCGCGCAGCCGCCGGATCGCGGTGAACAGGCCCAAAGTTCCGCCGCCCGCCGCCTCGATCAGCCGCGCATAGGCGCCCGACAGCGCCGCAATGTCGCCGCGCTTGATGTCGGTGACGATCAGCACTTCCGACCGTTCCGGATAGTCGAAGGGGCTGCTTGCCTCGAACTGCTCGGCGCCACGCGGCAAATGGTTCGCGCCGCTGCGGCTGATCGCATTGTCCCAATCGCCGCCGCCCTTCAGCGTGGCGGAGGTGATCAGCACCCCCTGCGCCGGTTTCAGCACCGTTTGCGCGAGGGGCCGCGTCGGGTCCAGCCAGTGGCGGTGGATGCCGATGTCGAACTCCCGCCCCTCGATCCGCTCGACTGCCAGCCAGTCCACAAAGTCCGCATCCGCCGGTCCGCCGGCCCGCGCCAGCAGCGCCAGCCAGGCGGTCACCAGATCGCGCCGCCAGCCCAGCGAGGCGATCGCCCCTTCGACCCGCGCCCGCGCCGCGCCGTCCAGCCAGTCGGGCGCATCCTCGATCACGGCCTCCATCCGCTTGCCCAGATGGGTGAGGGGGCGCAGCAGCGCATCCAGCGCCCGAGCCGCCTCCTGCGCCGCCTCGACCAGCGCGCCATCCGGTTCGGCCAGCTCGGTTTCCAGCCCATAGCCCGCATCGGCCTCGCCCGTATCGGCGGCCCGCGCATAGACCGTGCCGCGCACCGCCGCGAGCAGTTCCTCCACTGGCCCGAACGGCTCGCCCGCGACGATCCGCTTCAGCCACTCATCGGCGGGGAGTGCCCGCGCCGCCTCCGCCGCTGCCCGGATCGCCTCGCCGCCCTGCTCGTCATAGCTGGCGAGGTCTGACAGCCGCGCCGCGAGGCCGCGCCGCCGTCCGCGCGAATTGCCCTCCGGCCCCATCACCCAACGGCGCAGCTCGATCGCCTCCTGCCCCGACAGGGCAACGGAAAAGGTCGAATCCGCCGCGTCGAACAGATGATGGCCTTCGTCGAACACGATGCGCTGCGGCGCCTGCCCCGTTTCCCGCCCACGCGCCGCGTTGATCATCACCAGCGCATGATTGGCGATCACGATATCCGCGTCCGCCGAGGCCCGCGCCGATCGCTCGATGAAGCATTTGCGGTAATGCGGACAGCCCGCATAGATGCACTCGCCGCGCCGATCGGTCAGCGCGGTGGAACCGTTGCGCCGGAACAAAGTCGGCAGCCAGCCCGGCAGGTCGCCGCCGATCATGTCGCCATCCTTGGTGAAGGCCGCCCAGCGCGCCACCAGTTGCGCCAATATCGCTGCGCGCCCGGAAAAGCCGCCTTGCAGCGCATCCTCAAGATTGAGCAGGCAGAGATAATTTTCCCGCCCCTTGCGCACCACCACCCGCTTCGCCGCCACGGCGGGATCGGGAAAAAGGCGCAAGGATTCCCGGTCCAATTGCCGCTGCAACGCCTTGGTATAGGTGGAAATCCACACCGTCCCCTGCGCTTCCCGGGCCCAGAGCGAGGCGGGGGCGAGATAGCCCAATGTCTTGCCGATCCCCGTCCCGGCCTCCGCCAGCAGCATATTGGGCTGGTCGCGATGCGCCTTGGGCCGGAAGACGTCCGCCGCCGCCGCTGCATAGGCGCGCTGGCCGGGCCGCGCTTCGGCGCCCGCGCCGGTCAACTGCTCCAGCCGCGCCACCACTGCGTCGGATTGCAGCGAAACCGAGCGGGGGGCAGGGCGGGGCGGAACCTCCTCCCATTCCGGAAGCTTGGAAAAGAGCCAGCGCTCCGCCTCCTTCGGCTGAGCGATGCGGGGCGCCACCAGCGGCGCCCAGGGCCAGCGCAGCCGATGCAGCGATTGCGCCGCCGTCCAGCCGCCCTCGCGCTCCGCCCATGAGGGGGATTCCAGCGTTGCCAGCAAGGCGCTGGTCGCAGCCTGCAACAATGCGGGTATATCCGATTCACGCGCCGGACGGGGCAGGTTCAGCGCTTCGGCCAGCCCCTTGGGCGTTGGCACCAGAAAGCGCGCCGGATGGATGAAGGCCCACAGTTCCAGCAGATCGAGGCCGTTCAGATCGGGATAGCCCAGCCGCTGCCCGGTCAGCGGCGCATTCAGCAGCAGCGTCGGCGTCTCGGCCGTTCGCGCGATCGCGGCTCCCTTGGCGACGGCCTGCGTCTCGGTGCCTTCCCTGAGCCAGATGCCGCCATGACTGGCGTGAAGGGCGGGCAGGGCGGCGGGATCGATCACCCATATCGCTTAGGCGAACGGGAACAAAAGGGAAACCTGAAAAACGGGCGATTCAGCCGAACCGCCGTCCGAATCCACCCGCAGGGCGCGCGCCCAAGGTCCGGGGTTGAAAGGCCGTCGGCGCAAGCCGTGCCGACCGCGCAATCTCCAGCCGGTCGAACAGCGGCCCGTCGGCCAGTTCATAGGGGAAGCGGATGCCCATGCGGTCTTCTTCCGACCATTGCACCGTCGCGAAGACGACATGGCCGTCATAATCGATCTGGCACTGGCTGCGCACAGGCAGCCCGCAGCCCGCTATCTGGGCGCCGCCTTCGCTCAAATCGACGATCGTTCCTTCCAGGCTGTCGAGTACCGTGGTCACGATGACGGGAATATCGACGGTTATTCTGTGACGGCTGCGCGGCTGCATAGTCCCTCCTGAGCCCCCTCAAGAACTGGTCTGACTATGGAGCGGGTCGGTCCGGCGGGTCTTTTGCGCGCTGGCTGCGTCGTGATCTTGCCCCGATGTCTCCGCATCGTGGCGGCAATCACTCCTGTCCAGCACCCAAAATCCCTCGCCGTTCCTCAACCGCTCCATAGTCAGACCAGCTCTAAGCTCGTGATAAATATGCATCATCAGGGTTAATCAAAGTTAAAGACGGCCGCCCGAAACCCGCCATTCGTCTCCACTTTGGCACTGAAAATCGTTCCCTTTCGTCCATAGCGGATGCTTTGGCCTTCGCATTTTACGAATCGGCAGATGTTTCCATCTGACTGGAAAATGCTTAGGGGAGCGCATCATGACCGTGTCCGAACTTCTCCGCACCGCCGCGCAGGCGTCCAAGGCCTGGCCCTATGAGGAAGCCCGCAAGCTCCTGAAACGCTATCAGAACGGCGCGCCCGAAAAGGGCTATGTCCTGTTCGAAACCGGCTACGGCCCCTCGGGCTTGCCGCATATCGGCACGTTCAACGAGGTATTGCGCACCACCATGGTCCGCAACGCCTATCATGCGCTGTCGGACATCCCGACCCGCCTGATCGCGTTCAGCGACGATATGGATGGCTTGCGCAAGGTGCCCGACAATGTGCCCAATCAGGCGATGCTGACGCAGCATCTGGGCAAGCCGTTGACGCAGGTGCCAGACCCGTTCGAGAAGTTCGAGAGCTTCGCGCATCACAACAACGCGATGCTGCGGGATTTTCTCGACCGCTTCGGCTTCGACTATGAGTTCGTTTCGGCCACAGAGCGTTACAAGTCCGGCGCTTTCGATGAGGCGCTCAAGAACGTCCTGCGCCATTATCAGGACATCATGGACATCATGCTGCCGACGCTGCGCAAGGAACGGCAGGCGACCTATTCCCCGGTCCTGCCGATCAGCCCCAAGAGCGGCATCGTGCTTCAGGTGCCGGTGCAGGTGATCGACGCCGCCACGGGCCTCATCCGCTTCGAGGATGAGGGCGAGGTCATCGAACAATCGATCCTCTCGGGCGGCGCGAAGCTGCAATGGAAGGTCGACTGGGCGATGCGCTGGGTCGCGCTGGGTGTCGATTATGAGATGGCGGGCAAGGATCTGATCGATTCGGTCACCCAGTCGTCGAAGATCTGCCGCGCTCTGGGCGCCCGCCCGCCCGAAGGCTTCAATTACGAGATGTTCCTCGACGAAAAGGGCGAGAAGATCTCCAAGTCCAAGGGCAACGGCCTCAGCCTGGAGCAATGGCTGACCTACGGCCCGCAGGAGAGCCTTGCCTTCTACGCCTATCGCGAGCCGAAAAAGGCCAAGCAACTCCACATGGGCGTCATCCCCCGCGCGGTGGACGAATATTGGCAGTTCCGTGGCAACTACCCCAAGCAGGCGGTCGAGCAGCAGCTCGGCAACCCCGTCCATCACATTCATGACGGCGAACTGCCCGAAGGTGAACTGCCGGTCACTTTCGGCTTACTGCTCAATCTGGTCGGCGTGATGGGCGATGCCAGCCGCGAACAGGTCTGGGGCTATCTCCAGAACTATGTCGCGGATGCGAATGCGGAGACCTATCCGGAACTGGACGCGCTGATCGGCCATGCGCTCGCCTATCACCGCGATTTCGTCGCTCCGACGCTCAAGCGCCGCGCGCCCACCGAAAGCGAAGCCACCGCCCTGCGCAAGCTCGACGAGGAACTGGCCGCGCTGCCCGGCAATGCCACGGCGGAGGATATCCAGAATATCGTCTATGCCATCGGCAAGGACGAAGCCTATGGCTTTGCCGAGCTGCGCGACTGGTTCAAGGCGCTCTACCAGACATTGCTGGGCGCCGATCAGGGGCCGCGCATGGGCAGTTTCATCGCGCTCTACGGCATCGGCAACAGCCGCCGCCTGATCGCGCAGGCGCTTGCCGCCTGAGCCGGTGACATGGCGGAACATTCCGCTGCCTCGGGCGTTTCGGCATATGGTCCACCCCCTTTCGGACTGATGGTGCGCCTAGCGCGCGCCATCGGCCGCGCCCGCCCGGAAACGAGCGGCGCGGCCAAGGGGGCTTCACAATGGACCGCACGCGCCATAGCGCAAAAAGAAACGGCCCCTAAGCTTAACCCAGGGGCCGTTTCGTCATTCAAGGCGGGTCGGCTTACCAGAAGAAGCCGCGATGCACTTCCATCACCCGGCCGGTCCGCACGTTGACCAGCAGCACGTCGTTATAATGCCTCACCCACTGCAGGTTCGCGCCGGCACGGGGCAGGCGATAGCGATAGGGGTCGGAGATATAATAGCGCGAGTTGTAATAGCCCGGCCGGATCCGCGCACCGGCCTCCCAGCGATTATAACGGAAGGGCGCCCGCCAGTTGCCGCCGCGATAAACGTCGCGGTGCGACCTGCGGTAATCGCGCCAATCCTCGCGCAGTTCCTGCCTTGCGTCGCGCACGTCCCGCCGTTCCTCGCGGACGTCGTGCCGGCTGCCGTAGCGCTGGGCGTCGCGCAGCTCTCGCTGTTCCTGACGCAGGTCGCGGGCGCTGTCGCGCACTTCGCCGCGGGACTGGGCCATGGCGGCGCCCGGCATGACCGTAGCGGCCATCAGACCCAAGATAATCAATTTACGCATAGGTTTTCTCCCATAGCCTGGCGGCTGAAATCCGGTGGGAAGGGGGTAACTGTTCCCCGGCCCGACCGGTTCCGCCGACCACGAAGAGAGATATGCACCCCGCCGGCTGAACGGGTTGGGAATGAAGTAGTCAGGAATCAGTCATTTATGTCGCAGTTTGTATCAGCGCCGGATCGCTTCAGGGCGTCCAGACCCGTTCGCGAAACCATTTGGTGACGACATATTTGCTGCCCTTTTCCACCGGGCGGGCGGCGTGCAGGCTGAAGCTGTTGGGCGATCCGTCCCGCTCCATATTGTTCCACATCAGCAGCATGCCCTGAACCGGCGGCACCATGAATTCGCAATGCGGGAAATGCGTCTCTCCGCCCGCCTCGACGGGGGAGAGATAGATCATCGCCGTCCAGCTCCGCTGTCCGCCCGTCTTCAGCATCCTCGGCCAGTAATTGGCGGTCACCGGGAAATAGTCCCAATGCGCCTTATATTCCTGCCCCGGCTGGTAACGCTGCCCCTGCAACGTCTCGCCATGTTCGGGGGCGATGCCCATCAGCGCGCAGATGCGGTCGCTGATCGCGCTGACCAGCGGACTCCAGGGGCTGAGATTGCAGCTCGCGCTGGTGCGGTAATCCGCGTTGGCGCTGCCGGAAAACAGGGTGGAGGGCTGCGCGCCCGCATCGATCAGTTCCCGCAGTCCGGCGCATTCCTCCGGGCTCAGAAATTCGTGCCGCCCATAGATTTCGAGGTGCGGCGCATCGATCCGGCTGACCATCGGATTGCGGTCCAGCCGCGCCCGCACCGTTTCCCCGATCTGTGCGCGGACAATCGAGGCGACGCCGCCATCGTCAACAATCTCGCTCATGACGCCCTCCTGCCACCGGCCCCCATGTCCACGCAAATGAAAAGAGCCCGGAGCACGTGGCTCCGGGTCCAGTGGTTCCTGAAGGCCAGTCCAGGAGCGCTTGTCTTCCGGCGTTACCAGAAGAAATCGTAGATCACGTCCACCACATAACCGTCGCGGATATCGACCAGCAGCGCATCGTCATAATAGCGGACCCAGCGCAGCGTGCCGTAAGCGGGCGGCAAACGGTAAGAATAGGGATCGTCGATCCAGTAGCTGTTCGAATAGAGCAGGCTATTCAGGAAGATCCCGATCGAATAGCGGGAATATCCGTAGCTCCATCCACGCGGCGCATAATAGCGCCCCATCCGGTAGCGATCGCCATAGCGCGAGCGATAGCTCGACCAGTCATAGCGCCGGTCGTTGCGCCAGCCGCTGTCCCAGCGCCGCTGTCCTTCCCAACGGTTGCGGTCATCGAAACGCCGTCCCGAATTCCAGCCCGGATTGCCGCCATTCCAGCGCCGGTCGTCATTGCTCCACCGCCGGTCGTTGCGGTCGTCGCGCCGATCGCGGTCGCGCCAATCCCGATCCCGGCGATCATCGTCGCGCCGGTTGTCCTGCCAGCCCTGACGGTTGCGGTCGCGATCGCGGTCGTTCCAGTTGCGGTCGTTGCGGTCATCGCCGCGAACCGTCGTTTCGAAGCGGCGTTCGCCACGGTTCCAACGGGTTACCGTGTCCGGTCCGCGTTGTTCGGGACGTGCTTCATTGCCGCGCCACTGCCGGTCCGGTCGGGCCTGGGGCTGAGCCACCGGCGCGGGCCGTTCCGCCTGCCGCTGTTCCCAGCGCTGCGCCTGCTGTTGCCGCATCTCGCCGCCGTCCTGACGTTGCGCCTGGCCATTGCCCTGACCGCCGCGCCCGCCATCGGGCCGTCCCGACCGCTCGCCGCCGCGTCCGCGCCAGCCGTTGTCATCGCCTCGCTGGGCGTAGGCCGGGGCGATCCCGCCCAGCACCGTCGCGGTCATCAACCCCGCCAGCATCATTTTCCTCAACATGCCATTAGCCTTCATTTTCACGGGGCCATTGCCCCTCATATGTCGCTTTTAAGACTCGGGCGATGTCGCGATGCTGAACTTGTCTGTCAGCGATTTGAAAGAATCTTTTGATGCGCGATGGACATCGGTCCACGACCGCCGCACAATTTCGCTTCGCGGCGGGAATCCTGGAAATGGGACAGGAGGAAATGAAAGCTGATCCAGATCAGTGCGCTGCCCCGTGAACCACATTAGGACCGTCGAGTGACGAGAACGCCCAATGCCGGCCGCGCCCGACAAGCCTTGCGCCAAGCGACGATGGAAAGCCATCAGCGTGTGGATGACCTGTTCTCGCGTTTTTCGCTTGAGGAACGGTCCAGCTATGCCGCTTTCCTAAAGGCGCACGCCAGGGCGCTGGCCCCGCTGGAGGAGATCGCCCAGCCCGATGCGCCGCGCCTGCCGATGGTGGCGCAGGATCTCGCGGCGCTGGACGAAGCCTTGCCCATGCCCTTCGCCATTTCGATGCCCATGCCGCTGCCCGATGCCTTTCGTTGGGGCGCGCGCTACACGCTGGAAGGGTCGCGGCTGGGCGGGGCGGTGCTCGCTCGCCGGGTCGCGCCGGGTTTGCCGCATGCCTATCTGTCGGCCACGCATGACAAGGGGGGATGGGCCGATTTTCAGCGGACGCTGGACGAGGCCGCAGCCGAAGGGGGCGACCAATGGATTGACGAGGCGATTCGTGGCGCGCAAGCAGCCTTCGATCTGTTCGCGACCGCCGCCGGCGACGAAGTGGCGATCGTCCATGGCTGATGGCGGCAATATTCCGGCCGGGGATTTCGCCGTCGACCTCAGCAATTGCGACCGGGAGCCGATCCATGTGCTGGGCGCCGTCCAACCCTTCGGCTTTCTGATCGCACTGACCGCCGACTGGCTGGTGTCGCGCGTTTCGGCCAACAGCGCCGACCATATCGGCCTTTCGCCCGAACAGATGCTGGGCCAGCCGGTCAGCGGCATCTTCAATGCGGAGGCGGTCCATTCCTTGCGCAACCGCATCACCCTGTTGCGCGGACCCGACGCGGTGGAACGCATCTTCTCGCTCGCCCTGGTCGATGGGATCGCTCCATTCGATGTGGCGGTGCATTTCTCCGGATCGCTGGTCGTGATCGAGGCGGAACCCGCCGCTCATGACGAGATGGAAGCGAGCAGCATGGTCCGCTCCATGGTGTCGCGCCTGGGCCAGACGGAGGGCATGGCCGCCTTCCTGCGCGATGGCGCGCGGCAGGTGCGGGCGCTGACCGGCTTCGACCGGGTGATGGTCTATCGCTTCGCTGATGGCGGCGACGGCGAAGTCGTGGCCGAAGCGCTCCGTCCCGGCATCGACAGCTTTTTCGGCCTGCACTATCCGGCTTCGGATATTCCGGCCCAGGCGCGCGCGCTCTATCTGCGCAACATCTTTCGCGTAATTGCCGACGTGCGGGCGAAGCCGGTTCCCGTCGTGCCGCAGCTCGACCCTTCGGGCGCGGCGCTGGACATGTCGCTGTGCCTCACTCGCGCCGTATCGCCCATCCATATCGAATATCTCGGCAATATGGGGGTGGGGGCTTCGCTCTCCATCTCGATCATCGTCGAGGGGCGGCTCTGGGGTCTGTTCGCCTGCCACCATTATGCCCCGCGCCTGCCCAGTTTCGCGCAGCGCAGCGCGGCCGAACTGTTCGGCCAGATCTTCTCGATGATGCTCGAAAATCGCGAGCGCAGCGAAACCGCCGCCTATGAGGGCAAGGCGCGGCAGGTGGCCGACCGGCTGATGTCGGCGGTCGCGCAGGACCATGACCTGCTGTCCAACGCCCGCTGGCTGGGCGATGTGATCTTCGACACCATTCCCGCGGATGGGGTCGGCGTCTATATTGACGGCCAGATGACCTTTTCCGGCCTGACCCCGGACGGGCCGAGCTTCGCGGCGATCGTCGCCATGCTGAACCAGGCGGCGGCCAGCCAGGTCTTCACCACCGACCATCTGCCGGGCCTGATGCCTGAAGCATCCGCCTATGCCGATCGGGCGGCGGGACTGCTCGCCATTCCGCTGTCGCGCCGTCCGCGCGACTATGTGGTCCTGTTCCGGGCCGAACAGCTCCGCTCCGTGCGCTGGGCGGGAAGCCCGGAAAAGCATGTCGAATATGGTCCCAACGGCCCGCGGCTGACCCCACGCAAAAGCTTTGAGGAATGGTCGCAACTGGTGCGCGGCACCGCCGTGCCCTTCACCGCCGCCGAATTGCGCGTGGCCGAAGCGTTGCGGACGGCGCTGCTCGAAGTCGTCCTGCGCCTGTCCGATTCCGCCCATGAGGAACGGCAGAAGGCGCATGAAAAGCAGGAATTGCTGATCGCGGAACTCAATCACCGCGTTCGCAACATCCTTTCGCTGATCCGGGGTCTGCTGTCCCAGACTCGCGACAATGCCCAGTCGGTCGACCAGTTCATCGACACGCTGGAAAGCCGCGTCCATGCGCTTGCCCGCGCCCATGACCAGATCACCGCCGATCGCTGGGCGCCCGCGCGGCTCTATGACCTGATCGAGGTGGAGGCGGCTGCCTATCTGGGCGAGCGCCGCGACCGGGTGAAGCTGACCGGCCCCAATGTGCTGCTCACCCCTGCGGCCTTCACGGTGCTGGCGCTGGTGATCCACGAACTGCTGACCAATGCCGCCAAATATGGCGCGCTGTCGGACAATGGCAGCGTGGCGATCGACTGGGAGGTCGACGGCGACGGCAGTCTGCTGCTTCACTGGTGCGAGAGCGGCGGCCCGGCGGTCGTCGCGCCCACGCGCCGGGGCTTCGGCTCGACGGTGATCGAACGCTCCATCCCCTATGATCTGGGTGGCCGGGCGGAGGTCAATTACCGCCTCTCGGGGGTGGAGGCGCATTTCTGCATTCCCTCCGCCCATGTCGCCTCCATCCTGCCGGACGTGGTGGGCACGGAACGCGCCAGGCCTGCGCCAGCGCCGACCCCGACGCTGCTCAAGGGCCGCAACGTCCTGTTGGTCGAGGATAATATGATCATCGCCATGGATGGCGAGGATGCGCTGCGCGATCTGGGCGCCGAAGTGATCACCGCCGCCAGCGTGGGCCGCGCGCGGGAAGCGCTTGCGATCCATGATGTCGACCTGGCGGTGCTGGACTTCAACCTCGGCAATGAAACCAGCCTTCCGGTGGCGGACATGCTGGCGGAAAAGGGCGTCTCCTTTCTTTTCGCCACCGGCTATGGCGATGGGCTGGATTTGCCGGAACGGTTCGGTGATGTGACGCTGCTGAAAAAGCCCTATTCCGGCGCGACGCTGGCGCAGGCGATTGCCCCCGTCCTGGAAGAAGCCGAACTTTAGCCTCTCCGGGCGACTGGCGCTTCGCTCCCATGAGTGGTGGGAAGCCGCTCGATCCCGCCCCACATCACTCGAAACAATTCGTTTCCACCCGCCAGCTTGCGCCTGCCCGCAACGGCTCCGATCTATGGGCCATGAGACAACCGACCCTCTTCATCCCCCATGGTGGCGGCCCGTGCTTCTTCATGGACCCCAGTGATCCCGATCGTCCGCACAGCGACCCGATGTGGCATCCGATGCAGGACTATCTGGCGAAGCTTATTGCTACCCTGCCTGAACGCCCCAGCGCGATCCTGCTGATCTCCGGCCATTGGGAGGAAAGCCGCTTCACGGTCCTCAGCGGCGAAAAGCCGGGCCTGCTGTTCGACTATTATGGTTTTCCCCCGCACAGCTACACGCTGCGCTGGGATGCACCCGGCGCGCCCGCGCTAGCCCGCCGCGCCGCGAGCCTGCTGGAACAGGCGGGCTTCCCCACCGGCACGGAGGAGCAGAGGGGCTGGGACCATGGCGTCTTCATCCCGATGAAGGTGGCGCTTCCCGACGCCGACATCCCGCTTGCCCAGCTTTCGCTCCGCCGCGATCTCGATCCTGAAGCGCATATCGCCGCTGGTCGAGCGCTCGCGCCGCTTCGCGACGAAGGCGTCCTCATCATCGGTTCGGGCATGAGCTTCCATAATCTCCGGGTCCGCGGCGCGCAGGCCACCGCGCCCTCCAAGCTGTGGGACGACGCCCTGACCGCCGCCGTCACCGATCCCGACCCGGCCAGCCGCGCCCGGCGCGTCGCTGCCTGGGCCGCCCTGCCGCAAGCCCATTTCGCCCATCCGCGAGAGGAGCATCTCCTTCCCCTGATGGTCGCCCTGGGCGCGGGCGGAGAGGATGCGGCGGTGCGCGATCATGCCAGCACAGTGCTGGGTTGGACCGTGTCCGGCTATCGCTTCGGTTAGCTGGCTTATTATATGAGGAGCAACCTGTTCCTGCCTTTGCAGGAACATAACGCATCTAAGGCTTTCGCAGCGCCGGAACTGCCTTGGCCGCCTCATCGGGCGTGATCCCTGAGGGCGGGACGGCGTCCACCACTTCCTCGCCCCGCATCACCCTTCCGGCGCGCTGGATCGCGCCCCGCAATCGGGGATAGATGCCGCAACGGCAGATGTTGGTCAGCGCGGCGTCGATCTCCTCGTCGCTCGGATCGCTGGTCCGCCGCAGCAGCGCCGAGGCCGTCATGATGACGCCGGGAATGCAATAGCCGCATTGCGACACATTGTCCGCCGCGAACACCTGTTGCAGCGGATGGCCCCGATCGGGCGACAGGCCTTCGATCGTGGTGACGAACTTCCCCTCGGTGGCGGCGATCGTCACCTGGCAGGACCGCACGGCCTCCCCATCGATATCGACGGTGCAGGCGCCGCAATCCCCGGTCCCGCAGCCATATTTCGTCCCGGTCAGGTTGGATGCGTCGCGCAAGGCCCACAGCAGCGGCGTCGCCGGGTCCATGCGATATTGGACAGGCCGGTCGTTGACCGTGAATTTCGTCATGCCGCGCTCTCTTCCTCCACCTGATGGTAGAGCACTTCATTGCGGATGTGGATGGTCCGCGAGGCCAGCCGGATTTCCTGGATGAAGGTGCCGAAGGCCGCCGCCTGCAACACCATGGCCAGGATGAAGAGGATCGCGATCGGCGTGCCCAGATGCACGCCGAACAGGTTCGCCGCGAAAAGCAGGATGACCACCAGGCAGACCGCGCAGGCCGACGCCACCGACAGGAAGATCGCGCCATTGACCACGCTCATCCGCCGGTCGAGCACGCGGATCTCGCTCACCATGCGGTCATGCTCCTTGCCGCGGGAGGCGAGTATCTTCTCCTCTATCTTCCGTGCCCGGTCGATGATGCGCGCCAGCCGGCCGACGCAGACGTTCAGGAACGCCCCGATGCCCGCGAGCAGGAAGACGGGCGCCAAGGCGAGCTGGATGGTCTGCGCGACCTGGGAAACCTGTGGGAGTGCGATCATGGTTTCAAACAGCGCAGAGCGAGGGAAATGGCAAGGACCGAAATGCTTCTATGGGCTGCGCGCCATTATGTCCTTGGGAATCATGCTCCTGCTTGCGCAGGAGCATGCCATCTATTCTCTCAGGCTGCGCCTTGGGCGGGTGTGTTGACGCCCATGGATTTGAGATACTGCTTGATGTTGCGCGCGGCCTGCCGCAGCCGCTGCTCATTCTCGACCATGGCGATGCGGACATAGCCCTCGCCATCCTCGCCATAGCCGACGCCCGGCGCGACCGCGACCTTGGCATGGGTCAGGAGCTGCTTGGAAAATTCCAGGCTCCCCATCTCCTTGAGGGCAGGGGGCAGCGGCGCCCAGGCGAACATCGATGCCTTGGGCGCGGGAATGTCCCATCCCGCCCGGCCGAAAGCCTCCACCATCACGTCGCGGCGCTTGTGATAAAGTTCGCGGTTCTTCTGCACGATGTCCTGCGGCCCGTTCAAGGCTGCGCAGGCCGCCGCCTGGATCGGGGTGAAGGCGCCATAATCGAGATAGGATTTCACCCGCTTCAACGCGGCGATCAACTGCTTGTTGCCGACCGCGAAGCCGATGCGCCAACCCGCCATGGAGTAGGTCTTGGACAGCGATGTGAATTCCACCGCCACATCCTTGGCGCCCGGCACCTGCAGGATGGAGGGTGTCGGATTGCCGTCATAATAAAGCTCGGAATAGGCAAGGTCGGACAGCACCCACACCTTGTTCTCCTTCGCCCAGGCGACGAGCCGCTCATAGAAAGCGAGGTCGACTGTCTCCGCGGTCGGATTGCTGGGATAACCCACCACCAGGATCGAGGGGCGCGGCACGGTGAAGGCCATCGCCCGTTCCAGCGACTGCCAATAATGCTCGTCCGGCGTGGTCGGCACGGAACGGATGGTCGCCCCCGCGATGATGAAGCCGAACATGTGGATAGGATAGCTGGGATTGGGCGCCAGCACGACATCGCCCGGCGCGGTGATCGCGGTGGCGAGGCTGGCGAGGCCTTCCTTCGACCCCATGGTCACGACGACCTCGGTTTCCGGGTCCAGATCGACGCCGAAGCGGCGGCCATAATAATTGGCCTGCGCCTTGCGCAGCCCCGGAATGCCCATGGATTGGGAATAGCCATGCGCGCTCGGCTTCTGCGCGACTTCGCACAGCTTGGCGATCACATGGTCGGGCGGCGGCAGGTCGGGATTGCCCATCCCCAGATCGATAATGTCCTCTCCCGCGGCTCGCGCGGCGGCCCGCATCGCATTGACTTCAGCGATGACGTAGGGCGGCAGACGCTTCATGCGGTAGAATTCTTCAGACATTTGGGGCTTTCCTGAAAGCTCTCGGTAAGGAATAGTGCGTGATGCGCATTCGACGCGTCACAATCTGGCTATAACTCGCCAACTTGCGACACGCCAGTGAAAGCGGCGAACCGGACCATGCCAGGAGGACGAAGGTGGCCATGAAAGCACAGGACATCATGGAACCCCATCTCCCCACGCTCGAAGAAATGCAGCAATGGACCCAGGTGCTTGGCCGCGCGCAGCAATTGCTGCTGGAACAGGCGGCCGGCGCGACCGGCCGCACCTTGCCGTTCGATCCTGAAGCCGTGTCCCGCATCCAGACCAGTTTTGCCGATGAAGGGCTCGCCCTGTGGCAGCGTTTCCTCGATTCGGGCGGGCTGTTGCGCGACCAGCCCGAACCGCCGCCGCCCGGCAGCCCCGCCGCCGCCAGGGACCGGCGCTTTGCCGACCCGGCCTGGACCGAACATCCCTTTTACGACCTGATCCGGCAGAGCTATTTGCTGCTGTCGGATTATCTGATGAAGCTGGCCGATGCGGTCGACGGCGTCGATCCGAAGCAGAAGGCGAAGCTGCGTTTCGCCACCAGCGGCATGCTCGACGCCATGGCGCCCAGCAATTTCCCGCTGACCAACCCCATGGTCGTGCAGAGGACGATTCAGAGCGGCGGCGAAAATCTGGTGAAGGGTCTGCAGCACATGCTGGCCGATCTGGAAAAGGGCCAGCTCACCCATACGGACGGCATGGCGTTCGAAGTGGGGCGCAACATCGCCTCGACCCCTGGCAAGGTGATCAAGGAGACGCCGCTCTACCAGCTCATACATTATGCGCCGGCGACGGAGACGGTGCTGGAAACGCCGCTGATCATCTTCCCGCCCTGGATTAACCGCTTCTACATTCTCGACCTCTCGCCGGAAAAGAGCTTCGTCAAATGGGCGGTGGATCAGGGGCTCAGCGTCTTCCTCGTCTCCTGGAAGTCGGCCGACGCCTCGATGAAGGATTTGATCTGGGACGATTATATCCTGGACGGCCAGATCGACGCGATCGACACGGTGCGGGATCTGCTGAAGGTGCCGAGCGTCCACGCCATCGGCTATTGCGTCGCGGGCACCACGCTCGCCGCCACGCTGGCCCTGCTGGCGGCGCGGGGGGAGGCGGACAAGGTCGCCAGCGCCACCTTCTTCACCGCCCAGGTCGATTTTGCCCAGGCGGGCGATCTGACCCTGT
This sequence comes from Sphingobium sp. TB-6, assembly GCF_012927365.1. Taxonomy (NCBI): domain Bacteria; kingdom Pseudomonadati; phylum Pseudomonadota; class Alphaproteobacteria; order Sphingomonadales; family Sphingobiaceae; genus Sphingobium; species Sphingobium sp. TB-6. The sequence continues at coordinate 121,599 of NZ_JABBGL010000003.1, forward strand.
TCGTCGACGATGAGCAGATGAAGATGGTGGAGCAGCTTTCCACCGGCGGATTCCTTGACGGGCGTTATATGGCCGCGACCTTCAACCTGCTGCGCGGGCGCGACCTGATCTGGAACTATGTCGTCAATAATTACCTGCTGGGGCAGGATTATCCGCCCTTCGACCTGCTCTACTGGAATGGCGACACGACTAATCTGCCGGCGCGCTGGCACAGGGATTATCTGACCCAGCTCTATCGCGACAATCTGTTGGTGCAGCCGGGCGCGATCAGCGTGGCGGGCACGCCGATCGATCTGCGCCAGATCAAGACCCCTGCCTATGTGCAGGCGGGGCGTGAGGACCATATCGCTCCGCTGGAAAGCGTGTGGAAGCTGACCGAGCATCTTGCCGGGCCGATCCGTTTCCTGCTGGCGGGATCGGGGCATATTGCGGGCGTGGTCAACCCGCCGGCGGCGGGGAAATATCAATATTGGGCCTGCGACGAATCGCAGCCGACTCTGGACGCCTTTCTTGCGCAGGCAAAGGAGACAAAGGGAAGCTGGTGGCCCGATTGGATCGAGTGGATTCGCGGGCAAAATCCTGAAACCGTGCCGGCGAAAGGCGCGCGCCAGCCGGGCAAGGGCCGACTCAAGACGATCGAGGATGCGCCGGGCCGTTACGTGAAAACGCGCTGAATCATCCGCTTGCCGGAAATTTGCGGTAGTCCGCCTTTTCCTTGCGGTCATATGCATATGTCAAATTTGTTGCAGTGCACAAAAGTGCTTGCAACGGCGCTGCAAAAGTCATATTGTGCACTGCAACAAAGGGAGGTTGGTCCATGGCCGTTACCCCAAAGCCAGTGCGTAAGAAACCCGTCGCGAAGAAGGCATCGTCGACCCTGTCCGCCAGTGAGGCGCTGAAGGCCGCCGAAGCTGCGATCAATGTACCGGCGAAGCCTGCCGCGAAAAAACCGGCGCCCCCCAAGCCTGCAACCCCTGTCGCCAAACCGGCGCCAGTGGCCAAGGCCGATCCGGTGGCGGTGATCGCGGCGACCACCGCCGTCGATGCAGCGCCTGAGCCTGAACCGGTCAAGGAAGCCAAGCCCGAACCGACCCCCGTTGCGCCTGCGCCGCCGCCGGTTGTTGCGGCGCCGAAGGTAGAAACGCCGAAGATTGAGCCGGTGGCAAAGGCTGCGCCTCCGGAGCCCAAGGAAGTCAAGAGCCTGCCGAAGGCCGGGCCGTCAGAGCCCACATTGCTGCCCGCCACAGAAGGAACAAAGATGATGAACGACGTGATCGAAACCGGAAAGAAGTTTGCTGAAGAAACCAAGGCCAAGCTCGAAACGGTCTATGCCGACCTGAACGAGAAGGCGAAGGTGAGCGTCGAGAAGTCGACCAAGGCGATCGAAGAGTTCAGCGACATCGCCAAGGGCAATGTCGAAGCGCTGGTCGAATCCGGCAAGATCGCGGCCAAGGGGTTTGAAACCCTGGGCCAGGAAGCTGTCGATTACAGCAAGAAGAGCTTCGAAAAGGCGACCGCCTCTTTCAAGAGCTTCTCGACCGTGAAGACCCCGACCGAATTCTTCCAGCTCCAGAGCCAGCTCTTTTCGAGCAGCTTCGACGAATTCACCAAGGAAGCGGCCAAGAGCAGCGAAGCGCTGATCAAGCTGGCCGGCGACGTGGCGTCGCCGCTGACCGCCCGCGTGACCGTGGTGACCGACAAGGTGAAGTCGCTCGCCGCCTGATCTTGCCTTCGGGCTTTGGAAAAAGGAAACGGCTTTCGCCTAGCGCGGAGGCCGTTTCCTTTTCCGGCGAACCCAAGGCGGCACATGGCCAAAAGTGGACGGTTTGATCATTTCCGTCATCCCAGCGAAAGCTGGGATCTCGGGCGATAGCGCACGACCTGGCCCCATGAGATCCCAGCTTTCGCCGGGATGACGATATAATGACCGCCTTCCACCCATTTCCACTTTCCCGAGCCATTCCTATCGAGAAGCATGGTTTACGGCCCGCCCGCCCTCTTGCCATGCAAGACCAAATCGCCATATCCTTCCGCATTATGAGCAGCATTTCGATATCGGCATATCCCGCAATGATGGCGGGCAGGGATCAGGACGACCAGGGCGACGGCTCGGGCGGTCCCAATGTCGGCATCGCTACGCGCACTCGCGCCCGGACGAAAAAGCCCTCGCTCTACAAGGTGCTGATGCTGAACGACGACTACACGCCGATGGAATTCGTCGTCCATGTCCTCCAGCAATTCTTCCGCATGGACATGGAGGAAGCGACCCGCGTGATGCTGCATGTCCACCAGCGCGGCGTCGGCGTCTGCGGCATCTTCAGCTATGAGGTGGCGGAAACCAAGGTGAACCAGGTGATGGATTTCGCCCGGCAGAACCAGCATCCGCTTCAGTGCACGCTGGAAAAGGCGTAGGAGATTTTTCCTTCCCCACGCTTCGCGCAGGGGGATTTTAAGTTAGCGCTTGCGTGCTGACGCGGCATCAAGGTTCCCCCCACCGCCTAACCACGCTAACATGCCTCCGTGACAAGGGAGACGGACCCAGCCGCCTATGACCTCGCCGTGATCGGCGGCGGCGTCAATGGTTGCGGCGTCGCCCGCGATGCCGCCGGGCGAGGCGGGAGGGTGCTGCTGCTGGAGCGCGGCGATCTGGCGCAAGGCACATCCTCCGCTTCCACCAAGCTCATCCATGGCGGGCTGCGTTATCTGGAGCATCGCGAATTCGGCCTGGTGCGCGAATCGCTGGCCGAGCGCGAGCGGCTCTGGGCGATCGCGCCGCATATCATCCATCCGCTGCGCTTCGTGCTGCCCTGGGTGCCGGGTCTGCGGCCGCGCTGGATGCTGCGCCTTGGCCTTTTCGTTTACGACCATATTGGCGGCCGGCGCGCCCTGCCGCCGACGGAGGGCGTCGACCTGCGCCGCCATCCCGCCGGGCAGCCGCTGAAATCCGGCTTCGGCAAGGCCTATGTCTATTCCGACGGCTGGGTGGACGATGCGCGCCTTGTCATCCTGAACGCCCGCGACGCCGCCGACCGGGGCGCGGACGTCCGCACCCGGACCGAGGTGCAGCGCCTGGAGCGGGAAAGCGGCGGCTGGACGATCCATGCGCAGGGGCCGGATGGATCGGCGGCCCGATTCCGGGCGAGCGCCGTGGTCAACGCTGCCGGGCCGTTGGTCCTCGACCTGCTCCATCGCGCCCATGGCGACACGGCGCGCCACATGCGGCTGGTACGCGGATCGCATATCGTCGTGCCCCGCCTGTTCGATCATGGCTTCGCCTATTTCTTCCAACTGCCCGACAGCCGCATCTTCTTCGCGCTGCCCTATGAGCGGGATTTCACCCTGATCGGCACGACCGACCGCGATCATGCCGGACCAGTCGATGATGTGCGGCCGGAGCCGGAGGAGATCGCCTATCTCTGCGACGCGGCCAATCGCTATTTCAGAAAGGCGATCGCGCCGCAGGATGTGCTGTGGTCCTATGCCGGGGTGCGCCCGTTGATCGACGACGGTTCGGCCAGGCCGGAGGCGGCGACGCGTGGCTACCGGCTGGAGCTGGACGCGCCGCAGGGGGAAGCGCCGCTGATCAGCCTGTTCGGGGGCAAGATCACCACCTATCGCCACCTCGCCGCCGAAGCGGTGGCGATGCTGAAACCCTTTCTCCCCAGCCTGTCGGGCGGCGACTGGACCGCAAAGGCTCCGCTGCCGGGCGGCGATTTCCCGATGCAGGGGCGCGATCAGCTCATCGCGGATCTGGGCTGCGACTATCCTTTTCTCGATTATGCCTCATTGCAGCGCATCGCCTGCGCTTATGGCACCCGCGCCTGGGACTGGCTTGGGACGGCGCACGGCATGGATGGGCTGGGGACTCATTTCGGCCATGGCCTGACCGAGGCGGAGCTGCGCTATCTGGTCGAGCGGGAATGGGCGATCACCGCCGACGACATATTGTGGCGCCGGACCAAGCTGGGCCTGCGCCTGGACGCACAGCAGAAAGCGCGCGTCGAACGGTGGCTGGGGGAGAGGGCGTGAGCGAGCCGCACATATTGGTGCTGGATGAAGGCACGACGTCGACCCGGGCGATGCTCTATGCGCCGGACGGGCGGCGGCTGGGCATGGCGCAGGCGGAGCTAACCCAATATTATCCGCAGCCCGGCTGGGTCGAACATGACGCGGCGGAGATCTGGGAGAAGACCCTGGCCTGCGCGCGCGAGATGGTGGCGCTGGCGGGCGGGGCGGAGAACATCGCCGCGATCGGCATCACCAACCAGCGCGAAACCATGGTGGCGTGGGACCGGCGGACGGGGCGGCCTTTGGCCCCCGCCATCGTCTGGCAGGATCGCCGCACCGCCGATCATTGCGCCGCATTGCGGGAGGCGGGCGAGGAGGGGGCGATCCAGCGACGGACCGGGCTGGTGCTCGATCCCTATTTTTCCGCGACCAAGATGCGCTGGCTTCTGGATCATGCGCCTGCGGTGGTCGAGGCGGGAGACGCTCTGGCCTTTGGTACGGTCGAAAGCTGGCTGGTGTGGAAGCTGACCGGCGGTCTGCATGTCAGCGACGCCAGCAATGCCAGCCGCACCCAGTTGATGGCTTTGGACGGGACGGAATGGGATCGGGGTCTATGCGACCTGTTCGGCGTGCCGTTGCGGGCTTTGCCGGAGATTGCCGACAATATCGGTGCCTTTGGCGAGACGCGGGCGGAATGGTTCGGGCGGCCGATTGCGATCCGGGGATTGATGGGGGATCAGCAGGCGGCAACGATTGGCCAGGGCTGTCTGACGCCGGGCGATGCCAAGGCGACATTGGGCACCGGCGCCTTCGTCCTTGCCCATATGGGCAGCGCCGTGCCGGTTTCGCGGCATCGCCTGCTCGGGACTTTGCTCTGCCGGCTGCCGGGCGAGACGAGCTATGCGCTGGAGGGATCGCTGTTCGTCGCGGGCAGCCTGATCCAATGGTTGCGCGACGAGCTGGGCCTGATCGCCTCGGCGGAGGAAACGGAGGGGCTGGCGCGGTCGGTGCCGGACAGCGGTGGCGTCGCCATGCTGCCCGCGCTGGCGGGGCTGGGCGCGCCGCACTGGCGGGCGGAGGCCAAGGGCATGATCCACGGCCTGACGCTGGGCACGAAGCGGGCGCATATCGTGCGCGCGGCGCTCGAATCGCTGTCGCACCAGATTCATGACCTGGCCGGGGCTTTCGCTGCTGACGGCGTGCCCTGGCGGACGTTGCGCATCGACGGCGGGATGAGCGCCAACGACTGGATCGCGCAGGATCTGGCCGATATTCTGGACCTGCCCGTCGATCGTCCGGCCGATGTGGAGACGACCGCCAAGGGGGCGGCGATGCTGGCGGCGGTGGGCAGCGGCCTGTTCCCCTCGCTTGCTACGGCATCGGCGGCGATGGGGGCGGGAGGACAGCGCTTCACCCCGGCCTTGCCGGATGACGTCCGACGGGAAAGGCTGCGGGGATGGCAGGCTTTGCTGGCCTCCGCATGATTTTCCTCTGTGTAAAATCATTATCGTGAGTATATTTTAACGATAAGCGTCTAGGGCGGGGCGGAACATGCAGACGTCTCTTCGACATCCTTCTTCCCGCCTGGCGCCGATCGCCTTGGGTTGCGCTTATTTCCTGATGGCGTCGCTGGCGCTCGCCAGTTCGCGCTTCGAAGGGGGGCTGGCCTTCATCTGGGGCGCCAACGCGTTGCTGATGGCCTATCTGCTGACGTCGCGGACCAATAGCTGGCCATGGGCTCTCATCGCCTGCGGCGTGGCGAGCGCGCTGTCGACGACGCTGTGGGGCATGGGGCCGCTTGCCGCCGCGCCGATGGCGGGCATCAACCTGCTGGAAGGGCTGATCGTCGCGCTGCTCTGCCGCCGATTCGCGCCGGGCGGCAAATTCGCCGGATCGATGCAGCCGCTGTTCGTTTTCATCCTGGCGCTTTGCGGCCCGGCCAATCTGATTGCGGGCATGGCCGCGGCGTCGGTCGCGTCGACGCTGACTGCCGTGTCCTTCGGCGCGGCCCTGCTGCAATGGTATACCGGGCATGTGCTGGGCGGGCTGACCTGCACGCCGATCCTGATGATGCTGATGCAGGGCGAATTGCGGCGCTGGTTCGGCCAAACCAGCCATCGCCAAAAATGGGAAGCGCTGGGCCTGTTGCTGCTGTTCGCCCTGGCGACTGCCTATGTCTTCTATGTCGCGCGCTATCCGATGCTGTTCGCGCTGTTGCTGCCGATGGTCGCCATCGTGTTCCGCCTGGGCAATCTGGGGGCGGCGGCATCGGTCATGATCCTGGCGATCATCGGCGGTATGGCCACCATGACCGGCCATGGGCCGTTGCACATGATCCCCGGCACCCTGGGCGAGCGGATGCAGTATTTTCAGCTTTTCCTTGCCTTTTGCTTCCTGTTGTCCATGCCGATCGCGGCGGAATTGAACAGCCGCCGCCGACTGTTCCAGATGCTGCAGGAAAGCGAGGCGCGCTATCGCGCTATCGCGGAAAATAGCGGCGACGTCGTGCTCAACATCAGCGTCGAGGGGGTGATCGAATATGCCTCGCCCGCCGCGGCCGAGCAGATCGGTTGCGCGCCGGAATTGCTGGTCGGTCAGGATGCCGCCAATCTGGTCGATCCGGAGGACCGGGAACAGGTGATCGCCACGCTGGATCGGGCATTGGCCCAGCCGGGCGACGTGCAGACGGTGGAATTTCGCCCCTTCATCTCCGCCCAGGGCCGGGAATGGTGCGAGATGGTGGCGCGCGCGGTGGTCGATGAACGCGGCCTGCCCACTGGCCTGGTCAGCACGATCCGCGACATGTCCCGGCACAAGGCGCGGCAACGCGCTTTGCAGCAGGAAGCCGCGCTGGATTCGCTGACCGGGGCTGATACGCGGCGCGCCTTCCTCGAAAAGCTGGAGGAGGAGATGTTGCGCGTTCGCCTGGGCGCCCGCGCCTGCCTGCTGCTGATCGACATCGATCATTTCAAGGCGGTCAACGATTGCTACGGTCATGGCGCGGGCGACCGCGTGCTGGCCGGTTTCGTCGAGCGGCTGCGTCCGGGGCTGCGCAGCGTCGACAGCATCGGCCGCCTGGGGGGCGAGGAGTTCGCCATCCTGCTGAGCGGCACCGATGTCGGGCGCGCGAGCATGATCTGCGAACGGCTGCGCGAAATGGTGGCGGCCCATCCGGTGCAGATCGATTCGGGCGAGGCGATTCCGGTGACGTTCAGCGCGGGGCTGGTGGGGCTGGACGGGAAAAGCGACGACCAGGCGGTGCTGGAGGCAGCGGACAAGGCGCTCTACAACGCCAAGCATAGCGGGCGGAACTGCCTGCGGCTGGCGGCATAGGGTAGAGAGCGGACGGTCTGCTTCGCGCTTTTTCTTGAAGCGCATCGTGCTCCTGCGAAGGCAGGAGCCCAGTTTCTAAGGTGCATGATCCACAAGCGGCGGAACTGGGTTCCTGCCTTCGCAGGAACACGTATCACTTTAATGGCTTGCATTGGCCATGAACGTCCCTTTGTCACAACATCGCAAAAATCAGGTTATGATATGTTGTAACTTTCCTCCGCCTCGCCTATGTAGCTCACACCATGCCGATCAGCCTTCGCCAGCATTTGCTCAACGGTCGGATCGATCGCATTGCGATCGTGCTGTCGGGCATGTGTGTGGCCCATTGCTTCGGCACCGCCGTTTTGTTGGGTGTGCTGGCCTCGGCGGGCGGGATTTTCGAAAGCCCGATCTTCCATGAGACCGGCCTTGTGCTGGCGATCCTGCTCGGCGCCGTGGCGCTCGGCCATGGCGCGGTGGCGCATGGCTATATGATGCCCGCCGCTATCGGATCGCTGGGCCTGGGCATCATGGCGGGCGCGCTCACCATGGATCATGGCTGGCAGGAAAGCGCCTATACGCTGCTGGGCGTCGCGATCCTGGCGCTCGGGCACGATCTGAACCACCGCGCAGGGCGATAGGCAAGCGCCGACGCCGCGCATGAAAAAAGGGACTCAAGCGAGTCCCTTTTTTCTTACCCCTTCATGATCGATCAGATCGGCTTCCGGTCCAGCCGATGCTCGCCCTTCACCCAGCGCACCGTACCGGTGCTGGCGCGCATCACGACGCTGTCGGTGGTGAGCTTGCCGCCGGGCAGCCGCTTGACCCCGTTCAGCAGCGAGCCGTCAGTGACCCCGGTCGCGGCGAAGATGCAGTCGCCCTTGGCCAGTTCCTTGAGGTCATAGATTCTGTCGAGATCGGTAATGCCCCATTTGCGGGCGCGGGCGCGCTCGTCATCATTGCGGAACAGCAGCTTGCCCTTGAACTGCCCGCCGACGCAGCGCAGCGCCGCGCAAGCCAGCACGCCTTCGGGCGCGCCGCCCGAACCCATATACATGTCGATATTGGTTTCAGGATTGGTGGTGGCGATCACGCCCGCCACGTCCCCATCGGGGATCAGCATGATGCCGCAGCCGATGGCGCGCAATTCCGCGATCAGCTTTTCATGGCGCGGCCGGTCGAGCACGCAGACGATGATCTCATGCGGGTCGACGCCCTTGGCATTGGCGACGGCCTCGACATTCTCCTGCACCGACCTGTTGAGGTCGATGATGCCGTCGGGCAGGCCGGGACCGACCGCCAGCTTTTCCATATAGACGTCGGGCGCGTTCAGCAGGCCGCCTTCCTCCGAGATCGCCAGCACGGCGAGCGCGTTGGGACCGGCCTTGGCGGTGATGGTCGTGCCTTCCAGCGGATCGAGCGCGATGTCGATCCGGGGGCCGGTGCCGATCGCATTGCCGACCTTCTCCCCGATATAGAGCATCGGCGCTTCGTCGCGTTCGCCTTCACCGATGACGACGGTGCCGTCCATATAGAGGTCGTTGAAGGCCAGGCGCATCGCTTCGACCGCTGCGGCGTCGGCGGCCTTTTCATCGCCGCGTCCGATCAGCTTCGATGCGGCGATGGCGGCCGCTTCGGTCACGCGCACCATCTCCAGCACCAGCACACGATCGAGTATCGAGCTTGCCTGCACCATGTCGTTTCCTCTTCTATCGCTATTGTGAAGCGCGATAGGATGTCGGCCGATCCTTGTCGAGGGTGCGCTTTTCAGCAGGCCCATGCAACGGAAGCACGTTTGTCACGTTCGCAGGATAACAAGAGCAAGAACCGCTCCGTTTCTTTGATTTTACGCGATTTCTTGACCGGCGATCGATTCCGGCCGGTCGGAATCGCTCAAGGGCCGCGCAAATGATCTTCCTGCTGATTGCCGCCAGCCTTGCCGCTCAACCCGAAGGCGTCACGCGCCGGATCGGCAAGGTCCGTCCGGCGCCCTGTCAGGCCGTGCCGTCGCTCTGCCTGGGGGGCGGGGAGACGGAAGGACCGCGCCTCGGCAGCAGCGTCGCGCCGGGCGGTGATGGCAAGATGAATGCCTATCGCTTCGATGCGCGGCCATGCCGGATCATCGGCAATATGAATTGCCCCAAGCGCGCCAATCGTCGGATCTTTCGGCTTGGCGAGCCGATCGAACAAACGCTGGCGCGGAGTTTCGGGCTGGACTGACGGATCAGTCCAATATGTGCATCACCATCGGCGTCTGGAGCAGGCTCTCGGAACCCGCCAGACGGTTCAGCGTGTCGAGGACGCAGCGCTCCTCGCCTGCGTGGGTGACGATGGCGACCAATACGCCGTCCGCCTGATTGGCGCCGCGCTGGATCATGCTTTCGATCGACACGCCCGCATCGCGGGTTGCCGCCGCGATCTCCGCCAGCACGCCGGGCCGGTCCTGCACCTTGAAGCGCAGATAGGCGCGGCCCACGCGCTTGCCGGCATCGGCGGGCTTTTGCTGCGCCAGGGCGGCGACAGGCATCGCCAGCGCGTCGCCATATTCGTCGCGGGCCACGTCGATCAGGTCCGCGACCACGGCCGAAGCGGTCGGGCCATCGCCCGCGCCGCGCCCCTGGAAGAAGAGGCGGCCGACGAAATTGCCCTCCGCCACGACGGCGTTGAGCGAACCATCGACATGGGCGAGCGGATGGTCGAGCGGCACCAGCATCGGGTGGACGCGCTGGAACAGACCCTCAGGGCCATTCTCCGCCATGCCGACCAGACGGATGCGGTATCCCAACGCTGCCGCTTCCGCGATGTCGGCGGCGATGACATGGCGGATGCCGGTGGTCGCGACCGCATCGAAATCCAGCTCCGTGCCGAAGGCCAGGCTGGCAAGGATGGTCAGCTTGTGCGCGGCGTCGACGCCATCGATGTCGAAGCTGGGATCGGCTTCCGCATAGCCCAGCTCCTGCGCTTCCTTCAGCACCTCGTCGAAGCCCCGGGGGTTTCCGGATTCCTTGGCCTTCTCCATGGTGGTGAGGATGTAATTGCAGGTGCCGTTCAGGATGCCGTAGACCCGGCTGATCTCGTTCGCGGCGGCGCCTTCGCGCATGCCCTTGATGACCGGGATGCCGCCCGCCACCGCCGCTTCATATTTGAGCGCGACGCCGGCCTTCTCCGCCAGACCGGCGAGGTCCAGCCCATGATGGGCCAGCATCGCCTTGTTCGCGGTGACGAAAGGCTTGCCGACGGTCAGGCACTGGCGGGCGAGGGTGAGGGCCGGGCCGTCCGCCCCCCCGATCAGCTCCACCACCACGTCGATGTCGTCGCGGGTCGCCAGCGTCGTCATGTCGTCCACCCATTCATAGGGGGACAGGTCGACGCCGCGATCCTTGTTCCGGTCGCGCGCGGAAATGGCGACGATCTGAATCGGGCATCCGGCGCGGCGGGCGATCAGGTCCGCATTGGTCTGAAGCAGCCGAATGACGCCGCCGCCCACCGTGCCGAGGCCGACGAGCGCGACGCGCAGCGGGGCATGGCGGTGCAGATTGGTCATGGCTTCTCTTCATCCTTCCTGATCACGGGACGCCGCGCTGATAGCCGCCTCTGCGTTTCTGTCCAAGGAAAAGGAACCAGAGGGCCGTTCCGAGCGATCAGCGAGCCGCCCGCGTCCGGCCGCAGGGCCCCAGAGCGCTCAGAACCACCTGATAATCGGCACGGGCCGCCTCTGCATCCTGCGGGGAAAGGGCGCGCACCGACCGGGCTGGCAGCGCGTCGGGCAGGCCGCAGGCAAGACGGTACCAAAGCAGGCTGCCGCGTGCCGGGGGGCGGGCGGCTTCATCCACGATCTCGCCCAGCGCCACGGCCCAGCGCGGTTCCTGCCCGGGCCGGCGCAGGATGGACAGCGAGACGGGATCGCCATTTTCCGTGCGCAGGAAGATTTGGGTCTCGCCTTCGCCGGCAATCGTGCCCGCGACATGGAAGACATCGCCCAGCCCCATGATGCGCGGGGGAGCGTCATTGGCGACCAGTTCGGACAGAATCGCCCTCACCCGCGCAATTTCGGCGGGAGAGGCGATGACCTGCGCGTCGCGCGCGACGAGCTGGATTTCGCCAGGCCGCGTGCCCGGGCGGGCGAACAGAATGACCTGCGCCTTCTTGAGCTTGGGCAATTTGCCCCGCGCATCGAGCGGCGCGTCGTAAAGATAGCGGACCGTAGGGGTGATTCCTCCCTCGCCGCGAATCAGATTGGCGACATTCGCCTCGACATAGACCCTTTGATACCCTGCCGGGACGGTGCCGGCCTGCCCGGGCTTCAATTTGATGATGTTGCCAATCCGCGCCTGTGCCACCAGCGACGCGGCGTCCGCGAGGTCCGCGATATCGGCATAAGCGAGACCGGCGACCCGTTCGGATGGTCGCGCCGCCATTTTGTCGACGGTCGTCTGAGCCGCGGAAATCTGCGATTGTGCGGCGGAAATGAGGCAGAGCAGGGCCAGCTTCCGCAAGGTCATGGTGGATTTCTTTTTCATCTTCGTCCTAATGATGGCAGGCCGTGACATCTTTGTCACATGCAAGTCTTTCTGCTGTGTAATGGTGGTCGCAAATGATCATATCGATAAAGCGTTTGCGTGCCACGATGCGCCGCGATAGGAGTTCGCACGGTAGCAAATGAACGGATAGGGGCCAAGATGACCGGGATGACCCGGCCAGCTCGGGCCGTTTTTGGCTTATTTGCCGATAATCAACTGGTAAAGCTGAGTTAAGGAGTGTCGTTGCCGAATGGCCTATGCTGACCACTCGCAAGGATCGAGTCGCACGATCTCGATCATTATCGTCGCCCTGATTCACGCTGTTCTGGGTTATGCCTTCGTCACCGGTCTTGGCATGAAATATGTCAAAAAGGCGGCGGAACAGCTGAACGTGATCGACGTGAAGGAGGAACCGCCGCCACCGGACGAGGAGCCGCCGCCGCCCCCGCCGGATCAACCGATTGAACCGCCGCCGGTCGTCGCGCCGCCGCCGATCGTTCAGACCCCGGCCCCCGCACCGCCGATTCAGACGGTTCGGACTCCGCCGCCGGTCTTCAACCCGGTTCCGGTTGCTGCTCCGCCGCCGCCTGCTCCGCCGCCGCCGGAGGTTCCCGCCTCTCGTGCGTCTCCGCGCAGCAGCCCCGGCAGCTGGCTCAGCGACGCCGACTATCCGAGCCGCGCGCAGCGTGAAGAACGCTCGGGCACGGCTGGGTTCCGGCTGGAAATCGGTCCGGATGGTCGCGTGACCAACTGCACGATCACCTCTTCGACCGGCCATGCCGACCTCGATGAGGCGACCTGCCGCCTGTTGCCGAAGCGCGCGAGGTTCAAGCCCGCGGTAGCAGCCGGGGGTGGTCCGATGTCGGACACGTACAATGGCCGCATTACCTGGCGTCTGCCGGAGTGATTTTGAAAGGGCAGGCGCGCGCCTCCGAATGACTGGAAGCCGCCTGCCCCTTGTTATTGATCCTTTGAGAGGGAAGTCTTGAACATGTTGATGTCTATCGCAGCGGCCGCCGCGCCGAAGTCGGAGAACCCGTACGGCCTGATGGAAGCGCTCCAGCAGGGCGGCACCATCGCCTGGACCGTTTTCATCATCCTTTGCGGTATGTCGGTCGGTACCTTCTACATCCTGTTCACCAAGCTGATCGAACAGCAGAAGGTGATCAACCAGGGCAAGAAGGTTCGTGCGACCTTCTGGCGCGCCGCTTCGCTGAAGGAAGGCACCGCCAAGCTCGAAAAGAACTCGGCCTACAAGCAGATCGTCGACGACGGTATCAAGGCGCAGGAAGAACACACCAAGCTGACCGACCCGGTCGAAGCGCATGACTGGCTGCACGGCTCGCTGGCGCGTTCGGAAGCCGCGATCAACTCGAAGCTGAACGGTGGGCTGGCGTTCCTCGCGACCGTCGGTTCGACCTCGCCGTTCATCGGTCTGTTCGGTACGGTTATCGGCATCTACCGCGCTCTGATCAAGATCGGCGCCGCCGGTCAGGCCTCGATCGACGCCGTCGCCGGCCCGGTCGGTGAAGCTCTGATCATGACCGCCCTGGGTCTGGCCGTGGCCGTTCCCGCGGTGCTCGCCTACAACTTCCTGCAGCGCCGCAACAAGTCGATCTCCGAGCAGCTCGCCGGCTTCACCGTCGACCTGCTGGCTTATCTGGTGTCGAACGGCGCCGTGAAGCCCGCGATCGCCGCTGCCCCGGCCGCTGCGGCTGCCAAGCCCGCCGCTGCCCCGACCAAGGCCTGATAGGCTGAGATGCCGGCAAGGGGGCCGGCGGCGGCTGCGACGCCTGGTCCCCCTTATCGGACGTGGGTCCCGAAATGCCGGGGCGCCCTCGACAAGCATGTTAGGAAATAATCAATGGCAATGAGTGTTGGCTCTGACGGCGGTGAAGACAAGCCGATGTCCGACATCAACACGACGCCGCTCGTCGACGTCATGCTGGTGTTGCTCATCATCTTCCTTATCGCGGTCCCGGTCGTCGTCCAGACGGTTCAGCTACAGCTTCCCAAGGTCGCGTTCGAGCCGACGACGACGAAACCGGAAAACGTCTCCCTGTCGGTCACGCAGAGCTCCGACGGTAGCTGCGCGGTCTACTGGAACCTGACTCGTGTGTCCTCCGACGAGCTGCTCGACCGCGCGGTCGCGAAGCTGGAAGCGGACATCAAGAAGGCGGGCGGCGTTGAAAATATGACGCCCGAGGATCTGCCCGAAGTGCATATCCGCGGTGACATCAACGTCCCCTATCGGTGCATCGGCGGCACCATCTACACGATGCAGCGCGCCGGTTTCCCGAAGGTCGGCTTCATCTCCGAGCCTGAACCGGGCACGACGACCCGCCGGCTTTAAGTTAATGTCCTTTGTTGACGCATTTTCGAACCGAATGGCCGTCAGACGACCATTGTTGAAAATGCTCTAGGAGTATCGCCATGGCAATGAGTGCCGGAAGAGACGATGGCGAACCGATGGTGGAAATGAACACGACGCCGCTTATCGACGTCATGCTCGTTCTCCTCATCATGTTCATCATCACCATCCCGATCCAGACCCACGCGGTCAAGATCGACCTGCCGCAGAACGCGCCGCCGACCGACAGCGTCATTGACCCTGTCAAGAACAAGGTGGCTATCGATCCCAGCGGCATCATCACCTGGAACGGTTCGGCCATCGACCTGCTGACCCTGCGTCAGTATCTGCAGCAGTCGCTGCGGTTGCCGGTCGAACCCGAACTGCAGTTCCAGCCCAATGCGGCGACCCGCTATGTCGTGGTCGACCAGGTGTTGGCGGAGATCAAGCGTGCTGGCGTGACGAAGCTCGGCTTCGTCGGCAACGAACAGTACGGCAAGTTCTAAAGCCATCGGGACCGGGTTCCGGCATTGCCGGAACCCGGTTCGGAAAAAAGGGAAATGCGCATCGGACAGGAGCGCGCGATCGCCGTCGGATGGGATCATCCGATGGTTTCCGGGCTCTCAAGGCACGAATACGCCGCCGCCGTTTGGCCGGGAATGTTCGACTTCCCGTTTCCGGGCGCGGGCTGGGGTGACGCAATCGGCCTTGCAATGCGCCGACCTGGACAGGGGCTGCTTCGGCGGCCCCTTATTTTTGCTCCGCACGGTCCGGCTTAATGCTTTCTTCACCGTGATGGGCGATGATGCCGACGGTCAAATCGGCATGGGATCATGGGCGCTAAAGTTCAGACAAACCTGTATCGCGGCAATAACCGTCTAGCGGATCGCCGCACGGCTTTGATCGGCGTTCGGGTCCGCCGGCCCGGCGAAACCTGGTTCAAGAGCCACATTACCGACGTTTCCGAAATCGGCTTTCGTCTGAAAAGCTTCATGAAGCTCACGGCGGACGATGATGTATGGATAATGCTGCCGGGCTTCGAAGGCCGCCGCGCCCGCGTGCTGTGGAGCCGGTCCCACGAGTCGGGCTGCGTTTTCGAACGTCCGTTACATCCGGCGATTCTCGACCATATCCTCAAGATCAGCCAGTAAGCTTTTCGGCTCCGCCATGGGGGGCTTTTCCCGCATTGGCGAGTTTTTAGCCATGTTCAGTCATCCGGCTGTTAACCGGCCGTCACCTTAAAAAGCCACTCTTCAGAATGGGCTTCTTAATGGCCCTCATGCCCCTCAGCCAGCGCCTCCAGCACATCGTCCAGCCGGGCCGGATCGCCCAGCGCGATCACCTGCCCGGCGCTGTCGTGCGTCAACGGATCGCCCGCCCAATCGCACATGCGCCCGCCCGCGCCCTCGACCACCGGCACCAGCGCGGCAATGTCGTGCAATTTCAATCCCGCCTCGACGACGATATCGACATGACCAGAGGCGATCAGCCCGTAATTATAGCAATCGCCGCCCCAGACCGTGTCCCGGCACTGTCCCGCCAGCCGGGAGAAATGCTCGGCGGTGCAGCCGGGGAAAAGCTGCGGCGCGGTTGAAGCCAGGATCGCCTGATCCAGACCCCGGCACGCCCGCGTCGTCACCGGCTTGCCGTTGAAGGTGGTCGGCTGCCCCATCATCCCTGCCCAGCGCTCTCCGGCGATCGGCTGGTCGATGATGCCGATGGTCGGCCAACCCGCCTGGGTCAGCGCCACCAACGTCCCGAAAATCGGCCGACCGGCGATGAAGCTGCGCGTCCCGTCGATCGGATCGAGTATCCACACCCGTTCCGCATCCTCGCGCGTCGCGCCATATTCCTCTCCGATGATGCCGTCCTGCGGCCGTTCCTTTTCCAATATCGTCCGGATCGCCGCTTCCGCGGCGCGGTCGGCCTCGGTCACGGGCGACTTGTCGGATTTGAATTCCATGTCGTAGCGGGCACGGAAAAAAGGGCGGATCGCCGCACCGGCAGCGTCGGCAAGGCGGTTGGCAAGGGTCAGGTCATCGCGGGTCGTCATGCGCCTCGACCTAAAGCATTTTCAAGTCGGGCGGAACGCCTGACGGCCCAAGAAAATGCGGAAAACAAATATCGCGGCAAAGGGACGGAAAGGTTAGGTTAATCCCGCCCGATTCCTTTAAAATGAAGGAAGGAAAAGATGCCCGGTTCACCCGTCATCCCCGGCTTGCGCTATGCCGATGCGCCCGCCGCCATCCGCTTTCTCTGCGACGCTTTCGGCTTTGAATTGCGCGCCTGCTACGAGGATGAAGCCGATCCCCATATCGTCCATCATGCCGAACTGGCGCTGGGCGAGGGCATGGTGATGCTGGGCAGCGTCCGCGACGGGGAAGGGGAGTCGCTTTACATTTGGACGACGCCGAAGGATCTGGGCGGCGTCACCACCTGCATCTATGTGGTTGTGCCCGACGTCGATGCCCACTGCCTCCATGCCCGCAACGAAGGCGCGGTGGTGGTGAGCGAACCGCACGATAATGACGGCTATCCCGGCCGCGGTTACGAGGCGCTGGACCCGGAGGGTAACGTCTGGAGCTTCGGCACCTATGATCCCTGGGCGAGCGGGCTTTAAATCTTCCGCAACATGAGCCGTCTATTCTTCTGTATCGGCAAGGAGTTGGGCGTGGCGTTGATCGGTTGGATCTTGAGTTTCGTTGCCCTTTTCGGCGCTCTGGCGCTGCGGCAGGACATCCCCGTTGACGGGGCCATCACGCTGTCGAACATGCTGTTCCTGCTTGCCTTGCTGAGCTGCCCGATGATCTGGCGGGAAAATCCGCTGGGGATCTCGCGGAGCCAGCGCATCCTTGTCGCCTTGATCCTCTTCCTTAGCGTGCCAGCGGTGCTGTTGCCGACCGCCTGAAGACGCGCCGCGCGACCTTGCTTCATCGCGCATGAAAAGGCCGCCGATGTTTCCACCGGCGGCGTTTGAAATCGGAAAATCCGTCGGTCTCAGTCGAACAGGCTGGAAACCGAGCTTTCGTCCGCGATGCGCTTGATCGCTTCGCCCAGCAGGGGCGCGATGGGCAGGTGGCGGATGCTCTTCGCGCCGTTCACCGCGTCGGTGCCCTGGATCGTGTCGGTGATGACCAGTTCCTTGAGCTCCGACGCTTCGACGCGAGCCACCGCGCCGCCCGACAGCACGCCATGGCTGACATAGGCGGCCACTTCCTCGGCGCCTGCCGCCTTCAGCGCGGCGGCGGCGTTGCAGAGCGTGCCCGCCGAATCGACGATATCGTCGATCAGCACGCAGAAGCGGCCCTTCACGTCACCGATGATGTTCATGACTTCCGATTCGCCCGCCCGCTCGCGGCGCTTGTCGACGATGGCCAGCGGCGCGTTGTCGAGCCGCTTGGCGAGCGCCCGCGCACGCACCACGCCGCCGACGTCGGGCGACACGACCATCAGGTTGCGATCGCCAAAGCGCGCCTGGATATCCGCCGACATGACCGGCGCGCCGAACAGATTGTCGGTCGGGATGTCGAAGAAACCCTGGATCTGTCCGGCGTGCAGGTCGACCGACAGCACGCGGTTGGCGCCCGCCGTGGTGATCAGGTTCGCCACCAGCTTGGCCGAGATCGGGGTGCGGGGGCCGGGCTTCCGGTCTTGCCGGGCATAGCCGAAATAGGGGACGACTGCCGTGATTCGCTTGGCCGACGCGCGTTTCAGCGCATCGATCATGATCAGCAATTCCATCAGATTGTCGTTCGTCGGATAGCTGGTCGATTGCAGCACGAACACGTCTTCGCCGCGGACATTCTCATGAATTTCCACGAAAACTTCCTCGTCCGCGAAGCGGCGGACGCTCGCGTCGGTCAGGGGAATCTCGATATAGTCGGCGATGGCGGCCGCGAGCGGCTTATTGGAATTGCCGGTCATGAGCTTCATGGCCAAACCCCCGTGACGAATTGATGACGATGGCGAGAACGCGGCCCCTTTAGCGGCGGAGGTCTCTCCTGAAAAGGCGCTTTCGCGCCTCGCGGCAAAATGAACCCGAGCATTTTTAGAACGGTCCTGAAACGGGGCATCGGGTTTGAAAATGCGGCAACAAATGACAGAGCATTTTGGCTCACGGCCAAAATGCTCTAGGGGCGCTCCTCATGACCGACAAACTCGTGATAGCCCTTGCCCAGATGACGCAGTCGGTGGGCGACTTGTCCGCCAATGCCGATGCGATGCTGGAATGGCGCGCCCGCGCCATGGATGCTGACCTCATCGTCTATCCCGAACTGCAACTGATCGGCTATCCGCCTGAGGATCTGGTGCTGAAGCCCGCTCTGGTCGACCGCGCCAACCATGAACTCGACCGCCTGGCCCAGGCGACCGCAGATGGCGGCCCGGCCATGCTGGTGGGCACGGTCGTCGCCTCGCAGGGCGTCCTTTTCAACGTCGTCGCCCTGTTGGAAAATGGCGCCGTCACCGCCATCCGCCAGAAGCGCGAACTGCCCAATTACGGCACCTTCGATGAAAAGCGCCTCTTCGCCCCCGGTCCGCTGCCCGCGCCGATCGACTTCCGGGGCGTCAAGATCGGCGTCCCCATTTGCGAGGATATCTGGTTCCCCTTCGTCACCGCGCATCTGCGGGCGGAGGGCGCTGAAATCCTGATCAGCCCCAATGGCAGCCCGTTCGAGGTCGACAAGGATGACCGCCGCATCAACGCCGTGGCCGGCACGCGCGTCCGCGAAACGGGCTTGCCGCTCATCTATCTGAACCGCGTCGGCGGCCAGGATGAGCTGGCGTTCGACGGCGCGTCCTTCGTGATGAACGGCGATCTCAGCCTTGCCCAGCAGCTCCCCGACTGGGAAGAAGCCCTGGTCCTCACCAACTGGGAAAAATGGGAAGGCCAGTGGGTCTGCCTGCCCGGCGAGCGGCATATCCTCGATGAGCGCCCGGCCGACATCTATAACGCCATGGTTCTCGGCTTGCGCGACTATGTGAACAAGAACCGTTTCCCGGGCGTGGTCCTCGGCCTGTCCGGCGGCATCGATTCCGCCTTGTCCGCCGCTGTCGCCGTGGATGCGCTGGGCGCCGATCGCGTCTGGTGCGTGATGATGCCGTCGCGCTTCACCAGTCAGGAAAGTCTGGACGATGCGGTAGAATGCGCCCGGCTGCTCGGCGTTCGTTATGACACCATTCCGATCGAACCGGCGGTGGAAGCCTTCGATTCCATGCTGGCCGATGTCTTCACCGGCCGCCAGCGCGACCTCACCGAAGAAAATATCCAGTCCCGCATTCGTGGGCTTACGCTGATGGGCCTGTCCAACAAATTCGGCCATATGCTGCTGACCACCGGCAACAAGAGCGAGATGTCGGTCGGCTATGCCACCATTTATGGCGACATGGCGGGCGGTTATTCGGTGCTCAAGGACGCCTATAAGACCACGGTGTTCGACCTCTGCCGCTGGCGCAACGAGAATGTGCCGTCGCTGGGCTTGGGCCTAGGTTCCAAGGGTCCGGTCATGCCGGAGCGCGTCATCACCAAGCCGCCCAGCGCCGAACTGCGCGACAATCAGAAGGATGAGGACAGCCTGCCCCCCTATGAGCTGCTGGACCCGATCCTCTACGGCCTGGTGGAAGAGGAATTATCGGTCGAACAACTCGTCGCCCGTGGCTTCGACCGTGATACCGTCGCCCGCATCGAACGTCTGCTCTACGTGGCCGAATATAAGCGCCGCCAGTCGCCCCCCGGCGTGAAGCTTGGCATGCGCAATTTCGGCCGCGACCGCCGCTATCCGATCACCAACGCCTTCCGGACGTTGTAACGGCCATGACCGTCATCACCCGCTTCGCCCCGTCGCCCACCGGCAATCTCCATGTCGGCAATATCCGCGCCGCGCTTCACAATTGGCTGTGGGCGAGGAAGAGTGGTGGCCAATTCCTGCTGCGCCTCGACGACACCGACCTCGAACGCTCGCGTCCTGAATATGCGGAGTCGATCAAGGCGGACCTCAAATGGCTTGGTCTCCATTGGGACGGCGAGGAAAAGCAGTCCGACCGCTTCGCCCTCTACGAAGAGAAATTCGAAGCCCTCAAAGCCGCAGGCCATGTCTATCCGGCCTATGAAACGAGCCAGGAACTGGACCTGCGCCGCAAGGTGCTGCTCGGTCGCGGCTTGCCTCCTGTTTATGACCGTACGGCCTTGTCCCTGACCCCGGACCAGATCGCGTCCTACGAAGCCGAAGGCCGCAAGCCCCATTGGCGCTTCAAGCTCAATCATGACCAGCCCATCGCCTGGACCGACCTTATCCGCGGTGAGCAGCGCTTCGACCCCAAGCTGCTGTCCGACCCGGTGATCCGCCGCGCCGATGGAAGCTGGCTGTACATGCTCCCATCGGTGATTGACGACATCGCCATGGGCGTCACCCACGTCCTGCGCGGCGAGGACCATGTGTCTAACACCGCCACCCAGATCCAGATGTTCACGGCTTTGGGCGCGCCGCTCCCCGCATTCGCTCATGAAGCGCTGCTCACCGGCAGCGAAGGCAAGCTCTCCAAGCGCCTTGGCTCGCTCGGCGTCGCTCATTTTCGCGAGATCGGCCTTGAACCCATGGCCATCGCCTCGCTGCTGGCCCGCCTGGGCAGTTCCATGCCGGTCGAGCCATTCACAAGCCCTGAGCCGCTGATCGACAGCTTCGACTTCGCTCATTTCGGCCGTGCCCCCGCGCGCTTCGATGAGGCGGAACTGGCGACCCTCAATCAGAAGATCGTCCACTTCCTGCCCTATGCCGCCGTCGCTGATCGTCTGCCCAAAGGGATGGACGAAGCGGCGTGGGAGGTTATCAGGCCCAACCTTGAAACGGTTGCGGGTGTGGCCGACTGGTGGCGGATCGTCACCGGCCCGATCGACACCCCGACCCCTGCGGAAGAAGATCGCGACTTCCTTGCCTTGGCGCACGCCGCCTTGTCGGAAGCGACTTTCGACGCCGCCGTCTGGCGGACGCTCACCGAGGCATTGAAGGTGGAAACCGGCCGCAAGGGCAAGGCGCTGTTCCTTCCCCTGCGCCGCGCGCTGACGGGCATGGATCACGGCCCCGACATGGGACAGATACTGCCGCTGATCGGCAAGAAAGAGGCACTGACCCGCCTGAAATTCTGACGGGCTGCCCGCCCCGCTCAGGCCGCAGGCGCATCCTGAAACTGGAGATTGGCCAGCCGGGCGTAGAGACCCTTTTTCCCCATCAGCGTGGCATGATCGCCCTGTTCGACCAGCCGCCCTTCATCGAGCACCAGGATGCGATCCGCTGCCCTGACCGTCGCCAGGCGATGGGCGATGACGATGGTCGTGCGGCCCTGCATCAGCCGCCCCAGCGCGTCCTGCACCAGCCGCTCCGATTCGGCATCCAGCGCGGAGGTTGCTTCGTCCAGCAGCAGGATCGGCGCGTCGCGCAGCAGTGCGCGGGCGATCGAAAGGCGTTGGCGCTGGCCCCCTGAAAGCCGGGCGCCGCCTTCGCCCAGAAAACTGTCGAGGCCTTCTGGAAGGGTGCGCAGAAAAGCTTCCGCATTGGCGGCGCGGGCCGCTGCCCAGATCTGGTCGTCGCTGGCGTCCCATCGTCCGTAGCGCAGATTGTCCCGCGCCGACGCGGCGAAGATGATGCTTTCCTGCGGCACCATCGCCATCATGTCGCGCACCGCCGCTGGATCGGCCTGAGGCAAAGGCACGCCGTTCAGGCGGATCACACCCGAATCCGGATCGTAGAAGCGCAGCGTCAACTGGATCAGGGTCGATTTTCCCGCGCCGGACGGGCCGACGATCGCGACGGTTTCGCCCGGCGCGATGTCGATCGAAATGCCGTGCAGGGCCGCCTGATCGGGCCGGGTGGGGTAACGGAAATGCACATCCTCGAACTGGAGATGCGCGCCATGCTCGGTTCGCGGCACTGGAACGGGGCGGGGCGGAGCCATGATCTGCGGCGTCGCGATCATCAGTTCATGCAGCCGTCCGGCTGCCCCCGCGCCGCGCAGCAGGTCGCCCCAGGTTTCGGACAGCGCGCCGAACGCGCCCGCGACGAGGCCGCCGGTCAGGACGAAAGCGGCGATGCTGCCGCCCGACAGGCGTCCGGCGGCGACGTCCAGCGCACCCTGCCACATGACCGCGGTGATCGATCCGAAGACCAGAGCGATGACGATCGCCGTCATCGCTGCGCGCAGGGCGATCCGCCGCCTTGCGGTCGTGAAGCCCGCCTCGACGGTCGTGTCGAACCGCGCTGCTTCCCGGCCTTCCTGGCCGAAAGCCTGGACGATCTTCATCGCGCCCAGGGTTTCCGAGGTGACGCTGCCGACATCGGCCAGCCGGTCCTGGCTCGCCCGCGACAACGCGCGCACGCGGCGTCCCAGACCGACGATCGCGACCAATATGACGGGAATGCCGAGCAGCAGCAGTCCGGCGAGCTTGGGCGCCAGGGCGAAGAGATAGATGAGCCCGCCGGTGCCCGTCACCAGATTGCGTAGTGCGATCGACACGGTCGAGCCCACCACCTGGTCGATGATAGCCGTGTCGGCGGTCATGCGGGATGCGATTTCGGAGGGGCGGTTTTCCTCGAAGAAGCGCGGTTCCTGCCGCAGCAGATTGGCCTGGGTGGCCGACCGGATGTCCGCGACGACGCGTTCGCCCAGCCAGGACACGAAATAGAAGCGCGCCGCCGTGGCCAATGCCAGGATCGCGACGATCAGGAACAGATATTCGAACCAGCGGCTGATGTCCCCGCCGCCCATGAAGCCCCGGTCGATGACCAGCCGGAAACCGCTGGGGATCGCCAGCGTCGCGGCGGACGAGACGATCAGGGCGGCCATCGCCCCGGCAATGCGGCCCGGATAGCGGCTGGCGAAACGCCAGATCATCGCCAGGCTGCCAAGTGCGGGGCGCGCGCTGCCGCGCGGCGATGGTTGTTCCACATCCTCCATGGCGCCGGGCTCTAAAGGGATTTCGCGAGAAATGGAACATTGCACGACGCCGAAATCTCGGTGTCATATAATCCGGTCCCACCCGGATCGCGTCAACCGGCGGGCGCGATCTCCGCCGCCAGCGCCATGATCCGCTGCGGCCCGGCGCGGCCGGTCAGGGCATAGGCCATGTCGCCCGCTTCCCAATAGGCGATGACGTCGTCCGCGCGCCGGGCGAGCAGTGGACGCGCCTCCGCCGGGGTTTCGGCCCGGTCCGCGAAGAAGGACAGTTGTTCGCCCTCCGGCGTGGTGATCGACACGGCGACGGCCGGGCTGTCGGGCGTCGGATAAAGCTGCACGTCATGGATGCGCCACTTTGCGGGCAGCGGAGGCAGGATGATGCCGGTCGATCGCTGGATTTCGTAGGGGTTGAGCGTGGCGCTTTCCACCTGCGACGCCATGCGCTGCCGCAGCAGCCCCGTGCGGTGGGACGCGGCTGCTTCGTCCAGGAAGGTGCTGGCCTGTGCCGCCTGGGGAAATTCACCCAGTTCGCCGCGGGCGATCCAGCCGGTGGCGATCAGCGCGGCGATGCCAGCGGCGCGGGCGAGATGGCGCCAGGCGCGGCCCTGTTCATTGTCGTTGGCGACGGGGATTGAGGTGTCGCGGCGGCGCCCTACCAGCGTGCCCTTGGTCCCGTCATGCTTCAGGCGGAAGTCGATATGCGGCCAGCGCTTGCGCCAGCGCCGGGCGACGAGCCGCTCGCCGGGGCGGGCGGCGTCATCGAGCAGCACGACCGCGCCCGGTGAAAGGCGCGCGAACAGGCTGTCCGCAGCGCCGCGCACCAGCGGGTGCACCGCCCAGGGCGGTCCGTCGATGATCAGCAGGTCGATGCTGTCGGGCAGGCTGTCGATATCGTACCAGCGGCCCGGCCAATCCCGGCTCTCGACCGCGAGGGGCGCGTGGCGCAAATCGGCCGTCAGGCCATGATCGGCAAGCCAGTTGCGAGTCGCCTGCACGAAACCGTCATGCTGGTCGAAGCTGGTCAGCCGTCCCCCGCCATGCAGCGCAAGGGCGCGCGCCGCGATCAGCGTGGAAGCGCCCGCGCCCAGTTCGACCACATGGGCGGGCCGCAGCCGGGCGATTTCCCTGACGATATGGCGCAGGAAGCCGACATCGGCCTTCCAACTGCCCAGATGCGGCAGGGCGTCATGGGGCAGGCCGAGTTCATCGAGCAAGGCGCGCTTGTCCGCCTTGCGCCCGCCCGACAGGCTCGCCAGCAGCCAGGGCCAGGTGATTGCGCCGAAGCCGATGCGCCAGGCCATATCGGACAGCCGGCGCCGGGCCGCCAGTGCGTCGGCATCGCTGAGGGACAGGAAGCCGGTCAATTCTCTGGAGGTCACGGGTGCGCCTATCCTTTATCTGCGGGTTGAGACTGGTTATGCGGCGGGATAGCCGGTTCGCATAGGCCCGACCATATTCAGCACAGGGAACGCCGATGACACGCATCATATCCGCGACTGTTGAACGCTGGCCGGTCGCGGGAGCCTTCATCATCAGCCGGGGAGCGAAGACATCGGTGGACGTCGTCGTCTGCACCGTGGGCGACGGCGCGCATGTCGGCCGGGGCGAGGGCACGGCGATCTATTATGAAGGCGAGACGGCGGAAGGTTGCGCGGCGGCGATCGACGCCTATGCCGGGCCGCTGGAGCGCGAGGCGTTGCTGGAGGCGATGCCGCGTGGGGCGGCGCGCAATGCGCTGGACTGCGCGCTCTGGGATCTGGAGGCGAAGCGCGCCGGGGTGCCGGTCTGGAAATTGGCGGGGCTGGAGGAGCCGCAGCCCTTGCCGACCGCCTTCACCATCAGCCTGGGCGAGCCGGAAAAGATGGAGGCGGATGCGCGGGCGGCGGCGGGGCGCGGCTTCGGCCTGCTCAAATGCAAGCTGACCGGCGAGGGCGACCGGGCGCGGATCGCCGCCGTGCGGGCGGGCGCGCCGGACGTGCGGTTGATCGTCGACGCCAATGAGAGCTGGCATGATCTGGATATCGTGGCCGAGGCTCAGGCGCTGGCGGAACTGGGTGTGGAGATGGTCGAGCAGCCGATCGTCCATGGCAGGGAGGAGCGGCTCTCCGGGATCAGGTCGCCGCTGCCGCTTTGCGCCGACGAGAGTTGTCATACGCGGGCCGATCTCGACCGGCTGGGGAATTTCGACGCGGTGAACATCAAGCTCGACAAGGCGGGTGGGCTGACCGAGGCGCTGGCCCTGTCGCGGGAGGCCAGAGTGCGGGGGTTTCGCGTGATGGTCGGCTGCATGTTGGGCACGTCGCTGGGGATCGCGCCGGCGGCGCTGGTGGCGCAGGGGGCCGACTGGATCGATCTGGATGGCGCGCTGTTGCTGGCGAAGGACAGGGAAGGCGCACTTACTCTACATGATGGGCTGCTCCATCCCGGTAGCCTGTGGGGCGTGGGCTAGAATTCCGGGTTATCATCAATAGCCCAACGTTAGACCCACGGCATAATATTTAGGCCCGACATTGGCCTTGGCGCGCAACTTGGGGATCAGCGGCATGGCAAGCGTCGCATAGGGCCGCGTGTTGTCGCCGCTGAAGCGCACGCCCGCGCCGATGGTGGCGGAGGCGGGCAGGGTATAGCTTGCCTCCACGCGTCCATAGAGCTTCGCATCGCCGTCGCGCAGATAGACGCCGCCGCCCGGCGTCAGGCTGAAGCCGCCAATGTCCAGCGCATAGCCCGCGCCGATTTCCGTGCCCCAATGGCCGTCGGCCCGACCATAATCAAGTTCGGCGCCGATCCCCTCGGCATGGGCTGCGGGAGCGAGAGCAAATGCTGCCGCGGCCAGCAAATAGATCGGTTTCATGGAAATTCCGAAATGTCTGTTCATGGTCGGCCCGGCCTGACTCCCGCCGCCGGGTCAGGCAAGCAGGAGCATGATGGGCCGAGTCCGATATGCGGTCAGGCGAGTCGGGCAGGCGCTTCCGGATAGGGCATGACCGTCCGGCCATCCGGCGCGGCGGTGAAGCTGGTCTGCGTCGGATAGGCGAATT
This sequence comes from Sphingobium sp. TB-6, assembly GCF_012927365.1. Classification (NCBI taxonomy): domain Bacteria; kingdom Pseudomonadati; phylum Pseudomonadota; class Alphaproteobacteria; order Sphingomonadales; family Sphingobiaceae; genus Sphingobium; species Sphingobium sp. TB-6. The sequence continues at coordinate 147,773 of NZ_JABBGL010000003.1, forward strand.
CGATCCCCTCCGCCCTGAAGCGCTTCCAGATGGCGAGGCCGACCCCGTGCCGCGACAGGAAATAATCATGGGTGTCGGGGTCGAGCACGTCGAAATTGAGCTGATAGTCGAGCGAACTGGCGCCAAAGCTCACCAGCCCCGCATTGACGAAGATATGCCCCTGCGCCTCCACGATCTCCTTGAGCATCGCCGTGATCGCATCGGCCTTGTCCTCGGGAGTCTGGTAGATGATGCCGATCGCGAAGGTCACGCGGCGCTGCGTCAGCATCTGAAGGCTGGTGATCTCCTTCTGCAGCAGATTGGCGTTGGAGATCACCTTCTTCTCACCGCTCATCGCGCGCAGATGCGTGCTTTTGAGGCCGATATGCTCGACCCGGGCGGTGGTCTGGTCATAGGTGATGACCTCGCCCTGGCGGAAGGGCTTGTCGAAGATGATCGACAGCGCGGCGAACAGGTCGGAGAAGATGCCCTGCGCGGCCAGACCGATCGCGATGCCGCCTATGCCCAGGCCCGCGACCAGGCCGGTGACGTTGACGCCCAGATTGTCCAGCACGACGATCAGCGCGATCGCGAACAGCGCAAAAGTCACCAGCACCCGGATCAGGCCCATGGCATTGGCCAGGCTCTGGCTTTCATCCGCCGAAGTGCGCCGCTCGACCAGGCCCAGGATGATCTCCCGCGCCCAGATGGCGCATTGGAAGACGGCGGCGATGGTGAAGAGGAAGGCGACGGTCTTCAGCACCATCTGTGGTGGGTTGGCATAGCTGACCACCAGCCGCGCCGCGACTGCGCCCATGAAGAAATGGGTGGTGCGGGCAAAGGCCCGGCCCGCGACATTGGTAAAGCCCAGCGTGTCGCCGGGAGCGCCCTTCAGCCGCCCGCCGACGCTGCGCAGCGCCGTCAGCAGGCTGTAGATGACGACCGCCGCGCCGATCGCGATCAGGATTTGCAGATAGTGGAGCGAGAACCAGTGGACCGTCGAATGCCACATTTCCGCCAGATTAGGCGGGCGGACGTCGATCTCTGGCAGGGCGACGGGGTCTTTCTTGGCCATGAACATCCTTGAAGCCGTGGGTGCGGGTCAGGCCGCCAGCGGGAGCGCGGAAACGGTGTCCAGGCTCTCCAACAAGGCGATCAGTCCCCGTTCGTAACGGGACAGATAGCGGGTTGCGCGCGGCAGGCGAAGCCCTTCGCGCCATTCATCCTGTCCGTTGCGGCAAAGCTCGATCAATGCGGGGTGGATATAGCTTTTGCGGCTGATCGCCGGGGTGTTGCCCAGCGCTTCCGCCACCGGCGCGATCATCTGCTTGAGCGACAGGCTTTCCGCCGCCAAAACCTCGAAGGCGATGACGGAAGCGCCCCAGGTGCGGAAATGCTTGGCGGTGAAATCGCCGCCCATCGCTTGCGCTATATAGGCGTTGACGTCGCTGGAGGTGATCGGCCGGGCGAGGCCTTCCTCATCCAGATATTGGAACAGATGCTGTCCCGGCAGATCCTGCACCGCGCGCGCGAAGCGGGCCAGGCGGCGGTCGGTGACGGTCAGCTCATGCTCGCGCCCCGATTTGGCGCGGTAGCGCAGGCGCAGCGCCTGACCGCGCAGGTCGACATGGCGGCGGCGTAGCGTGGTTGCGCCGAAGCTCTTGTTCGCGGCGGCATATTGCTCATTGCCGATGCGGACCTTGGCCAGATCGAGCAGGCGCACGACGGCGGCCAGCGTCCTTTCCTTGCGCAGACCCCTTTTGGAGAGATCGGCCTCGATCCGGGCGCGCAGTTTCGGCAGGGCATGGCCGAAGGCGGCGCATCCGGCATATTTCTCCGCCTCCCGCGCAGCGCGGAAATCGGTGTGATAGCGATATTGCTTGCGGCCCCGATCATCATAGCCGGTCGCCTGGATATGGCCATTGGGCGTGGAGCAGAACCAGCAATCGCGATAGGCGGGCGGCATGGCGATGGCGTTCAGCCGGTCGATCTCTTCCCGGTCGGTGATGCGCGCGCCGCTGGCGTCGAAATAGGCCCATCCTCTTTTCAGGGTCCGGCGCGTGATGCCGGGCAGGCTGTCATTGGCGTGGACGATGGGCTTTGGCGGCATGATTTTTCTTCAACCCGCCGTTTATAGCTTCGTTCCGCAACGCACGATCGGGGGAGGAGAATTGGGTGGAGAGTGGAAGATCCGCTTTTGCGTCGCTTTCCTTGAAGTGCACCGTGCTCCTGCGAAGGCAGGAGCCCAGCCTTGCCGTTCGTGGATCGTCGCATCGCAGGAACTGGGTTCCTGCCTTCGCAGGAACACGTGCCTCTCAATGGCTGGAACTGACCAATAGCCGTCGCCAAAGCCTTCCGAACGCCGCCTAGTGAAACCGCATGAACCGCATGCCGCTCGGCAGCCGCCAATGCAGCGGATGGCGGCGCATGACCGACAAATGAGCGAGCGTCAGCGTCAGGCAGAGAATCGCGGCGGGAATAGCCACTGTCTTTGCCAGCGGCCACAGCAGGGCGATGATCAGCGCGGCAACCGCGCCCGCCAGCGCGGCGAGTGTCGCGCCCGCCTCCCCATCCGGGCCGCGCAGCCAGAAGACGCAACCACCCATTCCCAACGCAAAGGCCATGGCGAAGCGCGCCGCCTGTCCCGGCTCCGTCAGGCCACAGCCGATGAGCAGCAGCAAAATCGCTCCCGCCAGACCCAGGCGCGGCAGACGGCCGAGCAGATGGGCGATGACCGGATAGATCAGCAATTCGCTCATGGCGATGGCGATCAGGATCGCGGCGGCGAGCCGCGCCTGTTCCGGCCCCGCGATCAGCGCGACGACCGTCGTTCCGGCCCAGGGCGCCAGCCGCAGCGGCGCCATGCGGATATGGCTGATCCAGCCGTGCAACCCCGCGCGGGTTTCCCAGCGCCGGTCGGCCAGCCGCAACTGGAAGGCGGCGATGATGAACAGCGCTTCCGCCCCCCAGGGCAGCAGCGACGGCGCGATCAGCGGCGACGCGAGCACCAGCCCCAGCAGCAGCCCGTGGGCTGCGCCCAAAATCTTCAACTCGCCCTTCATGCGGTCCTCTGCGCGACTGGTGATGCGGGAAATAACGGCTGGCGCGCCGCGAACTTGCGTTTGCGGGTCAAATAGGTGTCGAGGCCGATTTGCAGCGAGAGCATCATGAAGATGAAAGGCTGATAGGCGATGCCCACGAACAGCGATCCGACCATGTAGATGACATGCCCCTGTTGCAGGGCGAGGGCGAAGGGCGCGACCCAGGCCTCATCGCCTTCGCGCTTGCGGTACATGCGCCGGATCGCTTCGGTGCGGACGAAGCAGGTCAGATGCAGCAGCGCCCAGAGGAAGAAGCCGAAATAGCCCTGCTCGCCCAGCATCTCGAAATAGGCGCTGTGATAGGCGCGGCCATGGTCGGTGACGATGCGCTTTTCCATGCGCGATCCGGCGGCGTCGACGACCCGCTCCTGCATGACATAGGTGAACTTGTTCTGCAGATAATTGTCGAAGCCGCCGCCGCCCGGATGCTCCTTCACATAGTCCAGCGTCCATTTCCACACTTCGAGGCGCGTGGAGGCGCTCTCGTCGCTCTGGTGATTTTCGATGGTCGACATGCGCTGGGTGAAGCTGGCGGGCAGGAAGGGGATCGCCGCCAGCGCTGCGACCGCCATCAGCGGACCATAGATGAAGCGCCGCTTCGACCGCATCAGCATCAGTCCCGCCAGGACGGCGATGCAGACCAGCCCTGTGCGTGCCTCGGTCCCGATGGGCATCAGCAGGCAGGCGAAGCAGAGCGCATAGGCGAACAGCCTGACCCGCCAGTCGGGGGGGAAGATGGTGCCATGCCGCGACAGCCAGAGGATCAGCGGGATCAGCGAAATGGCGACGGTCGAGATGATGCTGCCTTCATACAGGCCGCTATTATTGTCGACCATCAGGTTCAGCACGCCATAGCCGCCGCCCGACAGCGCCGTCTTCATGCCGCCATTGATGATGATCGTGCTGGCGCAGAGCACCATGAACAGGGTCAGCGCCTCGATCCGCAGGCGCGTGCGCAGGGTGACGGGCAGGAAGATGGCGAACACCATCGCCTTCCAGACCCAGCCCCATTTGGTGACTGCGTTGATCGGGAAGTCCGCCGTCGCCGTGGTATATCCGCACCAGGCGAGCAGCAGCAGCAGGATCACCTGCCGCGCGGAGAAGCGGCAGTCCTTCTTGTCGTCGACCAGTGCCCAAGTCCCCACCGCCAGCAGGAAGGCGATGAAGGAAATCGGGATGCTGTTCAGCAGGAAATAGGAGAGTCGCTGAGGAGAAACGATGTCGATATAGGCATAGACCGCGATCAGCAGGAAAGGCCTGCGCAAGCCAGCCAAGAAGAAGACGCCCAGAAAGGCGACGAAGAACAGGTCACGCATCTTCGCGGACCTCATCCGGATCGCGGTCGAGATCGGGCCGCGACAGCAGGCGCCAGGCCGCCAGCATGATGACGCCATGACTGATGAGAAGGGAAAGGGCGTCGATCATCGCGGGTGCGCGGTCTATCCATAATCTACAACGTGCTCATGCGAAGGCAGGAGCCCAGCTCGGACGTGGGAACTGGGTTCCTGCCTTCGCAGGAACACCGCGCTCTTGCCCCGAACCATCCCACCTCTAACCCAACAGAGTTGACGGCCCGTTAAACCTTTTCCGGCAAGACTCAGGGCCATGACACGGATTCTCCATGTGCTGGATCACAGCCTGCCGATGCATAGCGGATATACCTTCCGCACCCGCGCTATTCTGCGGGCGCAACTGGCGAAGGGCTGGGACGTGCGCGGCATCACCGGACATCGTCACGCCGCGCCGGGGCCGCTGGAGGAAATCGTCGACGGCCTGCATTTCCATCGCACGCCGGGCGAATCGACCGGCGGCAATCCGCTGCTGCGCGAATGGCGCGATATTTCCGCCCACGCCGAAGCCATCGAAACGCTGGTGCGCCAGTGGCGGCCCGACATCATCCACGCCCATTCGCCGGTGTTGAACGCCATGGCGGCGCAGAAGGTGGCGAAGCGCCATGCGATCCCCATGATCTACGAAATCCGCGCCTTCTGGGAAGATGCGGCGGTCGGCAACGGTACGGGGACGGAGGGCAGCCCCCGCTATTGGCTGACCCGCCAGCTCGAAACCCATGCGGTGCGCGCCGCCGATGCGGTCGCGGTGATCTGCGAAGGGCTGCGCGGCGATCTGGTTGCGCGGGGGATCGATGCGGACAAGATCATCGTCTCGCCCAACGGCGTCGACATGGAGCAGTTCGGCACGCCCGTCCCCCGCGACCCCGCGCTGACGAAGGCATTGGGGCTGGAGGGCGCCGACGTCGTCGGCTTCATCGGCAGCTTCTACGATTATGAAGGGCTGGACGACCTGATCGCCGCCTTGCCGAAACTGGTGCGCGCCCGCCCGAAGGCGAAGCTGCTGCTGGTAGGCGGCGGCCCATGCGAACAGGCGCTGCGGGATCAGGCCATGGCCTCGCCCTTTGCCGACCATATCGTCTTCGTCGGCCGCGTGCCGCATGATGAGGTCGAGCATTATTATGCGCAGGTCGACATCCTGGCTTACCCGCGCAAGGCGATGCGGCTTACCGATCTGGTGACGCCTTTGAAGCCGCTCGAAGCCATGGCGCAGGGCCGGCTGGTCGCCGCGTCCAGCGTCGGCGGCCATCGCGAACTGATCGAGCATGGCGTTACCGGCACGCTGTTCGCACCCAACGATCCGCCCGCCATCGCCGCCGCCCTGGCGGAAATGTTCGCGGATCGCGGCTTCTGGGACGAGCGCCGGACAGTGGCGCGCGCCTTTGTGGAGCGCGAGCGTAACTGGTCGTCAAACATTCTTCGTTACGAACCTGTCTATCGGCAATTGCTGGCGCGCCCTCAAAGGGTGCGGGCGGCGGCCTGAGAAAAATGAGTAGGCTGGCAAAGGCGCTGCTGGGCGCGCTGGGGGCCGGGCTGCTGCTGTTCTCGCTGCCGGTCGGGCTGGTCGAGACGGTGGTGGCGTCGAGCGGACTCAGCGAAGCCATCCCCGCCGCCGCGCCGCCGCTGGGGATGACGGCCCGGCTGCTGCTGGCGGGTTTCGGCGCGGTGATGGCGTTGGGCCTGATCGGGGCGGGGAAAAGGGAAAAGCGCGTCGCTCTGCTGACGCATGACAAGCAAGGGCGCGGGAACGGCGCCGCAGGAGTGAGCAAGATGGGTTTTGCATTGTCCAAGCTGAGCTGGCTGTCGCGTGACCGGAGCAAGTCGGGACCGGCGTTGCGCCGCGCCGACGCCCATCCCGATGCGCCCGCACGTGCGCCGATCTTCGCCAGCCGTGACTTTGGCGGGCTGGATATTTTCGCCCGGACCGCGCCGGGACGTGACGAGGTCGAGGCAGAGGTTGCGGACGATGTCGCGCCCGCCGCCGGCCTTTCCATCCCCAGCATGCCCGAGGAGATGACGGAAGAGAGCGCTTTCGCCCGCCTTCAGCGCGCTTTTTCCCCGGAAACCGTCGACGCCGATTATGAGGAGATCGCGGAGCCCGCGCAGCCCCAGACCACTAACGCTCGCGCTCACACCCCCGTAGCGCATCTTTCCCTGGCGGAACTGACCCATCGGCTGGAACGCGGCCTCGCCCAGCGCAAGCGCATGGGACGCCCCGCCTCGGTGCTGGCCGACATGCCCGTCGAGGCCGCCGTGCCCGTGCGCGACCATGTCGAACAGGGCGTCGACGAAGCCCTGCGCGCCGCCTTGGGGAATTTGCGCAACATGGCTGGCCGCGCGCGTTGAATTGATGGCCGGGAGCGTGCGGCCATGCGCGCTCCGATCAAGATGATCACCAATCCTCGATGGTGAGCGCCGACAGCTCGATCCATTCGCCGCCCGGCACCGGATGGCGGTCGTCGATGCTGATGTCCGCGACGAAATGGCCGGCCAGGCTCCATTCCGCTTCCTCGATCCCTTCGGCAAAGGCCGCGCATCGTTCTGCCGCATCCACTCCGGTAAGGGTCAGCGCGATGACGTGGCGCCGTCCCTGAAACAGCGCGCTGGCCCAGGGGCGGCTGGCGGCGCGTTCCACCGTGACGGCCCCCCCCGCCCGCTCCAGCAATTGCGCCAGAAGCCGGGGGAGGGGATCGCGCGCCTTCGCCGTCGGCTCCCCATTTCGGACCAGATTTGCCTTGGCGGCGTTCATGTCGATGCTTGTCATTGGCTGACGCTCCTGCGATATGTGTTCATGAAATGTTCTACGCGTCTCCTCATTCTGTCGCCCGGTTCGCGCCCCTTGCGCAGGTCGAAGACCAGCCGTGGGTCGCGAACGCTCTCGCGGCCAAATCTGGTCGCCGGGATAGCATTTTCTCGCAGAAATTTTTCGACGGCACGCAACAGCATCGTCCTGTTTCTCCTCTGTCGATTCGATTCGCCCCCTGCGAATCCGGAAGTCATTTTCTTGTTGCCCTATTTCCTACTTGTCTAGGAAAATTCCTATCATTATGGATGAAATATGGTCGGTAACGGAGAAGATCCACGCATCGTGCTGGAACGGCTGATTGCCGAGCGGGGGGACAGCTATTCCGATCTCTCGCGCCTGCTCAACCGCAATCCCGCCTATATCCAGCAGTTCATCAAGCGCGGCACGCCCCGCAAGCTGGACGAGGAGGACCGGCGCATCCTGGCCCGCTATTTCGGCGTGGCGGAGGAGATGCTGGGCGGATCGACCGTGCGGGGGACATCGCCGGTCAAGGTACGGTCCTTGCCTTCGGTCGTTACCGTGCCGCGCCTGTCCCTGGGTGCGTCCGCCGGGCCGGGATCGCTGGACGAAGATGAGCGGACGACCGGCGTGATGGCGTTCGACGCCAACTGGCTGCGCCATCTGGGCGTGCGGCCGCAAAAAATATCGATCATCCGCGTCGACGGCGAATCCATGGCGCCGACGCTGAGCGACGGCGACGAGATCATGGTCGATCATGATGACGACGCGGCGCGGCTGCGCGATGGCGTCTATGTGTTGAGGCTGGACGGGGTGTTGATGGTGAAGCGGGTTGCCATGGGACCGCGCCGGGGCTTTTTCTCTGTCCTTAGCGATAATCCCCATTATCCCGACTGGATCGACATCGATCCGGCGCTGGTCGTGATCGTGGGACGGGTGGTATGGACCGGAAGACGGCTGGTTTAGGAGGCGAGATTTTGAACGACAATGGCGCGGTCATCCGCAAGGCCAGGGAATGGCGCGGCGCGCGATTGGCGCTGGCTACGGTGGTGTCGACCTGGGGATCGGCGCCCCGGCCGCGTGGCAGCCATATGGTCGTGCACGAGGATGGCCGATTCGAAGGCAGCATATCCGGGGGATGCGTCGAAACCGACGTGCTCCAGCGCGCTGCCGAGGTGATCGCCGGGCGTCCGGCCCATCTGGAAATTTATGGCGTGGCCGATGGAGACGCCTGGGTCGTCGGCTTGCCCTGCGGCGGGGAGATCAGCGTGCTGGTCCAGCCGGTCGGGCCGGATGGCTTCGATCCGGCGCTGTTCGATCGGATCGACACGGCAAGCGAGAAGGGCAGGGCGCTGACCCTGTCGACCGACCTGGCAACCGGCCTGACGCGGGAAGGCGCGATCGAGGGGCGGTTCCACAACCGCTACGATCCGCCGCGCCGGGTGCTGATCGTGGGTGCGGTGCAGATCGCCCAGTCGCTGAGCGCGTTGGCGCAGGCGATCGGCGTCACGCCGGTTGTCATCGATCCACGCGGCCGCTTCCTGACGGAGGAGCGTTTTCCCGGCGTCGAACTGGACGATCGCTGGCCCGATGAAGCGGTCGCCGCCCGCTTTCCCGGCGAATCGACGGCGGTGGTGACGCTCAGCCATGACATCAAGATCGACGATCCGGCGCTGGCCGCCGCGTTACGCGCGCCGACGGGCTATATTGCCGCGCTGGGATCGCGCAAAAGCCATGCGGCGCGGCTGGAACGGTTGACCGCAATGGGCTTTTCGCCGGAGGATCTGGCGCGCATAGATGGTCCCGCTGGCCTCGACATAGGCGCGATCGGCGCCGCCGAAATCGCGCTGTCGATCGCCGCCGGCATGATCGCGGGCTTCAACGTCACGCGCTGAAAATCCATCCTATCGCGAAGCGGGCGGGGAGGGGAAAGGACGCCGTGTCCTAGGGTCAATCGACATTCAGATGATGACGTGCCGAAAATGGCGGTTTTTCGTGACCCTTGAAGCGAGTCACGTGCCTCGCTTCAACGCAGCGTACTAAAAGTACGTGAGCACCGGAAGCACGGAAAACCGCCATTTGCAGGCCGTCAGGGCTGAATGTCGATTGGCCCTAACAGCACTTCCCCCCATTCTTTCCCCCATAGCGCGCCTCCTGCCGCTCCCGGAAAAAGGCGGTTCGATCCATCGGATCATGCTCGGGATGATGCTCCTGCATATGCCGCAAATAGACGTCATAATCCGGCACTCCAACCATCATGCGCGCCATCTGCCGCAGTCGGAGGAGAAAGACGCTCATTCCGCCGGCACCAGTCGCGCCGGAATTTCCCGAGCAGTGGGCGCCGTCACCTTCCGCGCCGCCAGACAGGTTCGGATGGTGAAGAACAGCACGGCCAGCACCACGAACAGGAAGATCGCCACCAGCCCGGCGTCGACCCGGTCGTTGAAGATGATCTGCCGCATCTCCGCCATCGACTTGGCCGGCGCCAGCACCTGACCCTCGTCCGCCGCCGCGCTGAATCTGGCCGCATGTGCCAGGAACCCCAGCTTGGTATCGGCCGAGAATAGCTTCAGGAACCCCGCCGACAGGGTGCAGATCAACAACCAGGCCGTCGGCACCAATGTCACCCAGGCGAACCGATCCCGCTTCATCCGGAACAGCACCGCCGTCCCCAGCATCAGCGCGATCGCCGCCAGCATCTGGTTGGAGATGCCGAACACCGGCCAGAGCGTGTTCACCCCGCCCAACGGATCGGTCACGCCTTGATAGAGAAAGAAGCCCCAGGCCGCGACGGTCAGCGCCGTCGCGACGATCCCTGGCGCCATGCTCTTCGTTTCCTTGAACCCCGGCACCAGCAGCGCGATCAGATCCTGCAGCATGAAGCGTCCGGCGCGGGTGCCCGCGTCCACGGCGGTCAGGATGAACAGCGCCTCGAACAATATCGCGAAATGATACCAGAATGCCTTCATCGCTGGCCCGCCCACGACATGGGAGAATATCTCCGCCATGGCCACCGCCAAGGTCGGCGCGCCGCCCGCGCGGGATATGATGCTGTGCTCGCCCACATCCTTCGCGGTCTGGAGGATCAGGTCGGGCGAGATCGGGAAACCCATTGCCGTCACCGCCGCCGCCGCGCTGGCGGCATCCTTGCCGATCACTGCTGCCGGGCTGTTCATCGTGAAGTAGATGCCCGGATCGAGGATCGACGCGCCGACCAGCGCCATGATCGCCACGAAAGCCTCCATCAGCATCGCGCCATAGCCGATCATCGGCGCATGCGCCTCGCTGGCGATCAGCTTGGGCGTGGTGCCGCTGGCGATCAGCGCATGGAACCCCGACACCGCCCCGCAGGCGATGGTGATGAACAGGAAGGGGAACAGCCCGCCCGCCCAGACCGGCCCATTGCCGTTCACGAACTGGGTGACGGCGTGCATTTTCAGCGGCGGCGCCATGATGACGATCCCAATCGCCAATGCCGCGATCGCCCCGATCTTAAGGAAGGTCGACAGATAATCCCGCGGCGCCAGCAACAGCCACACCGGCAGCACCGAAGCCACCGCGCCATAGCCGATCAAGATCCAGCAGAGCTGCACCGGCGTGAAGGTGAACACCGGAGCCCAGACCGGCGATTGCGCTATGCTCTGGCCATAGACGATCGCCGCCAGCAGCCCGACCAGTCCCAGCAGCGAGACTTCCCCGATCCGCCCCGGCCTTATCCAGCGCGTATAGGCGCCCATGAACATGGCGAGCGGCACGGTAGCCGCCACGGTGAACATGCCCCAGGGACTCTCCGCCAGCGCCTTGACCACGATCAGCGCCAGCACGGCGAGGATGATGACCATGATCATGAAGGCGCCGAACAGGGCGATGGCGCCCGCGACCTGCCCCATTTCCATGCGGATCAGCTCGCCCAGCGACTTGCCGTCGCGTCGCATGGAGATGAAGAGGATCATGAAGTCCTGCACCGCGCCCGCCAGTACCACGCCTACGATGATCCAGAGCGTGCCGGGCAGATAGCCCATCTGCGCCGCCAACACTGGTCCCACCAGAGGCCCAGCGCCGGCAATCGCCGCGAAATGATGCCCGAACAGCACCGTCCGATCCGTCGCGACATAGTCCAGCCCATCGGCCCGCCGGATCGCGGGCGTGGGCCGCGATGGGTCCAGCCGCATCACATTCTGCGCGATATAGAGCGCATAATAGCGATAGGCGACGAGGAAGCTGCTGACCGCCGCCACCACGATCCACAGCGCATTGACCGCTTCGCCGCGTGACACGGCAACGACCGACAGCGCCACCGCACCGACGATCGCGATCATTATCCATGGAATATGCCGGGTCATCACTCTCTCTGGCCGCCTGTTCGTCCGAAGGCCGCCACAGTAAAGCCGCGCCTTGCAAAGACAATCGTCTCTTGCACCGCGCCTTCCCTTCGGGCGAGGAGCTTAATGTCTCCAATCACCCCTGAATGGCCAATTCACCACCCCGCTCGCCCAAAGCGCCCACCAGATGATCACCGGCTGCACCGCCAACCGCGGCCCATGATACCACCAGCTCAAATGCACTCCGCTCAAGGCAATATCGTCCAGCGCATGGTGGAAATTCGCCGGCCAGACGCACAGCGCATATAGAGCCAGTCCAATCCCTGCCGGCTTGCGCAGCGCCGGGATCATCAACCCGGCCGCCCCGGCAATCTCCGCCGCGCCGGTCAGCGCCACCACCATCTCCGGCGCTGGCACCCATTCAGGCGTGATCGCCACGAAGCCGCCGGGCCGGGCCAGATGCGCTACCCCGGCCAATCCGTAAGCCGCCGCCAGAACGATCCGCCCGATCCGTCTTCCCCGCCTTTCCGGCACCTTGCGGTCGAATGTCATCCAAGCTCCATTTCAGCCTCATTCTCGCCGTCCCAGACATGGGCGCGTTCGGCATGGACCCTTATCATCACCAGGCCCGGCGTGTCCGGTCCTTCCTCGAACCAACCTTGCAGATCGCTGTTCCAATGCGCTTCGAACGCATCGCGGTCGCGGATCAGGTCGGCGCGGCCCTCCACGGCGATGAACAGCGGGTTCTGCTTGAGCAACCCCGTTCGCCCCTGAAAGGACAGGCCGACGCGTGGATCGCGCTCGATATCCTTGACCATCAGCGTGTCTTCCGTGGTGAAATAATAGCTGTCGCCGCCATAGGCGACATCCCGATTGTTGCTCATCGGCCGGGCGCCGATCTGGCCGTCGTCCGCGTGGGTCGACAGCATCGCGAAATCAATATCCTTCATCTTCTCCGCCAGGCTGGCGAGCGTCAACTGCATCATCATCCACTCTCCTTGTCCCATTTTGCGCAAACGCATGAAATCATGGGCGGCTCCCGCAGATTCGCCTTGCGGGAAAAAAGAACATATCATGAACAAATAGTATCGAGTCGCATGGAGAAAATGCCATGGAAAGCCGGTCCACCCAGACCCTCTTCCGTCTCTTCTTCGCGTTGAAGCCCAGCCCGCTGATCGCGCGCCAAACAGACCATTTCGCTGAAACCATCGCCCAGGGCGCCCGGCGCATTGCCGTGGATCATCAACATGTGACGCTGGCGATCAGCAGCGATTATGTCGACTATCCCAATGCGGTCATCAAGGCGCTGATACGCGCCGGGACAGGCGTGATGGCCGAACCCTTCGACCTGCGGCTGGACCAGCTCAGCATCGGCAATCGCTCGGCGGCTCTGCGCCCATCGCACGCCATGCCGCTGCTGAATGCGCTGCAAAGGCAGATCGTGGCCGGCATGAAAGAGGCAGGGGTGATGCTGCGGCCCGGCTGGAGCTTCAGCCCGCACCAGACGCTGTTCTACCGAAACGGCCGATCAGAGGTGCGCCCCGTTGACGGGTTCAGTTGGCATGTCGACCAGTTCATGCTGGTGTGCAGCCATGTCGGCCGTACCCATCATGAAACGCTGGCGACCTGGGGATTGAACGGCAGCGGGCAATATAGCCTGTTTTGATGTGAGTCAGCGTTTGCGCACAAATTCTGCGCGCAACACCAGCCCCTTGATGCCGTCATAGCGGCAGTCGATTTCCTGGGGATCGCCGGTCAGACGGATCGACTTGATGAGCGTCCCGCGCTTGAGCGTCTGTCCCGCGCCCTTGACGGCCAGATCCTTGATCAGCGTCACCTGATCGCCATCGGCCAGCAGATTGCCGACCGCATCACGAACCTCGATGCTGTCGGCGGCGCTGGCCTTGGAACTTGCCTCGGCCGCGCTGATCCATTCCCCGCTGGCTTCGTCATAGATGTAATCGTCGTCGGTCATGGCGGCTTATCCTTGCATCACGCTTTCCAGCACAGCCGCGCGCAGTTCCGCTATTCCCATGCCCTTGTCGCTTGATGTGGCGATGATGTCGGGATGGGCGGCAGGCCGCTTGCGAATGGCTTCCGCGACAGCCTGGGAGATTTCGGCCAGATGGCTGGCCTTCACCTTGTCCGCCTTGGTCAGCACGATGCGATAGCTGACCGCCGCCGCATCCAGCATGTCGAGAATGTCGGTATCGGCATCCTTGATCCCATGGCGGCTGTCGATGAGTACCAGCGTGCGCTTGAGCTTCGCCCGCCCGCGCAGATAGTCGTTCACCAGGAAGCGCCACTTGCGGACCATGTCCTTGGGCGCCTTCGCATAACCATAGCCTGGCATGTCGACCAGCCGGAACCGCAGCGGATCGCCCACGTCGAAGAAATTGAGCTCCTGCGTCCGCCCCGGCGTGTTGGAAGTCCGCGCCAGCCCGTTGCGATTGGTCAGCGCATTCAACAGCGAGGATTTGCCGACATTGGACCGGCCCGCGAACGCGACCTCATTCACCGCCATGTCGGGCAGGAATTTGAGGTCGGGCGCGGATTTGAGGAAGGCGATCGGTCCGGCAAAGACCTTGCGCGCTTCCTCGATCAGATCGGCCTGTTCCTGTTCGGTCAATTCGGAGGTCACTGAGATTGCAGCCTTATTTCGCGGTCGCTGCGCTGAGCTGCGGGTGGCGCTTGTAGAGGAACCACTGCTGCAACATCGACAGGCAGTTGTTGGTGATCCAGTAAACCAGCAGGCCCGCCGCGAAGGGCGCCATGATGAACATCATCATCCACGGCATGATCGCGAACACCTGCTGCTGCATCGGGTCCATCTGGGCCGGGTTCAACTTGAACTGGAAGTACATGCTGATGCCGAGCAGCAGCGCCAGCAGGCCGATGCCGAGGAAAGCGGGCGGCGTGAACGGCAGCAGACCGAAGAGATTGACGATGTGCAACGGATCGGGCGCGGAGAGATCCTTGATCCACAGGACAAAGGGCTGGTGCCGCATTTCGATGGTGAGCTGCAACACCTTGTACAGCGCGAAGAAGATCGGAATCTGGATGAAGATCGGCAGGCAGCCGGCGAGCGGGTTCACCTTCTCGCGCTTGTACAGCTCCATCATCTCCTGCTGGAGCTTCTGCTTGTCGTCCTTATGCTTTTCCTGCAGCGCCTTCATCTTGGGCTGCACGGCGCGCATCGCCGCCATGCTGGCGAACTGGCGCTGGGCGACGGGGAACATCAGGCCGCGCACCACGAAGGTCAGGCAGATGATCGCCACGCCGAAATTGCCGATGACCGTGAACAGCCAGTGCAGCAACGCGAAGATCGGCTGTTCGAACCAGTAGAACCAGCCCCAATCGATCGCCCGGTCGAACAGCGGCACGCCCGCCCGCTCATAGGCTTGCAACGTCTTCACTTCCTTGGCGCCGACGAACAGCCGGTTGGTCTGCGTCACCGCCTTGCCGGGCGCGAGCATCACGGGGGCCAGCGACACGTCGGTCTGGAACTGAGTCCCCGCACCCTTGCGCATCTGGCCGGAGAAGGCGGCCTTCTGATCAGGCACCAGCGCGGACAGCCAATATTTGTCGGTAAAGCCGATCCAGCCGCCAGTCGACTGGAAGCTCTGGCTCGCCGGTCCTTTGGCCAGATCCTTGTAATTCACGTCATAATTGGCCGCGCCGTTGAACACGCCCATCGGGCCGACGTGAATCGTCCAGGTGTCGGGATCGACCGAAGGATGCGCCCGGCTGACATAGCCATAGCTTTTTACGCCCACCGCGCCGGCGCTGCTGTTCGACACCTTCTGCTGCGCGGTGATCATGTAATTTTCGTCGATCGCATAGCGAATCTCGAAGGTCTGGCCCGCGCCATTGTTCCACGTCAGCGTGACGGGGCTGGTCGGGGTCAGTTCCTGGCTCTGCGCGGTCCAGACGCTGCTGCCATCGGGCGTCTTTACCCCTTCGCCCTGCCAGCCGAAGCCTGCGAAATAGGCGTCCTTCGTGCCACTCGGGCTGTAGAGGCGGATCGCGGGCGAATCCTTGGCGATGGTTTCCTTGTAGGTCGGCAGCACGATGTCATCGATGCGCGCGCCCTTGAGGTTGATCGAGCCGGTGATCTTGGGCGTGCGGATCGGGATACGCGGGCTGTCCTTCAACACCAGCGCCAGATCGCGGACCGCGGCGGAGCCTTCGGCCGCCGGAGTGGAACCGGAGGGCGTCAGCGGCGTGGTCTTGCCGCTTTCGACCTTGGTCGCGGGCGGATTGGCGGCGGGGAAGAAATGTTTGGTGACATAGGGCCAGCCGAACAGGATCGCCGCGGTCAGCAGCACCGCCAGAATGATATTCTTCTTGTCGTCCACGCTTGTCGGCTCCGCCGTATCTTTTGAAATCTGTGTCAGGGGACCGGGTCGTAACCCGAACCGCCCCAAGGGTGGCATCGCATTAGCCGCTTCGTGGCCAGCCAGCTACCCTTCACAGCACCATATTTGCGGATCGCCTGAATGGCATATTCCGAGCAGGAGGGGGCATAGCGGCAACTGGGCGGTAAAATGCGCGAAGGACCAAGCTGCCAGAAGCGCGCGATCAGGATGAGGATGCGCCCGATCAAGGCTTTTCCGCTCCATGTTCCTGCGAAGGCACTGGAGCGAGACCGGCTCGCGGCGGCCCGGTTCGGTCGTCGCCTGGAATCGCTGTGTCTGGACCAGGCTCTCCCGAGCCGACGGTTTCGGTCGGGTGCTTTCGCAAAAGCGCCTTATCCTTCGGGGCAGAAGGCCGCCCCTTCCTGCGCGGCGCCTCGCCAACAGGCCGGCTCATCACCTTGCGCAGCGCCTTCTCCATCTCGCCACGGAGCAGGCCGAAATCGCGCTCGATCCCCTCGACGCGCCCGATGAGCACATGGTCGGCCCCCGGCACGCCAAGCGACGGCAGCAGTTCCCGCGCGAGGACGCGAAAACGGCGCTTCATCCGGTTGCGGATGACAGCGCCGCCAATCTTTTTCGTGACCGTGATGCCGATGCGCATCGCCGGATCGCCATCGCCACGTTCGCGCACCAGCAGGACAAAGCCCGGCATGGGCGCGCGCCGCCCGCGATTCGCCGCCAGAAAATCGGCGCGCCGTGCCATGACGGCAGGCGCGCTCGCTAGCGGCGCGTCGTTCAGGCGCTCAGGCTCTTGCGGCCGCGCGAACGGCGTGCGCGGATCACATTGCGGCCGCCGGGGGTCGCCATGCGGGCGCGGAAACCGTGACGGCGCTTCCGAACCAGATTGCTTGGCTGAAAGGTGCGCTTCATCGTTCATTCCTCAAAAAATCTAAAGAATCGGGCGTGACAAAAAAGGGCCGCCGGGCGGGCGGCCGCATGTCAGGGGGCGTCCGATAGGCAAAAGGCATGGCTGAGTCAATGGCGGAGGAGGCAGGAGGTCATGGTTTTGAAAATGGTGGAGCGGAATGTCCGTTCTTGGTCAGTACGGGACATTAGGCGCAACGTGTTCCTGCCTGCGCAGGAGTACGTTGCGTTTCTGGGAAACGGCGCAAGCAGAATGTCCGCCCCCACCCAAAACCGCCGCTTATTTCCCCCGCGCCGAAGCCACCGCCGCCTTCAACGCATCATAACCCACAGCCCCGTTCAGCACCTGTCCTCCGATCACGAAGGTCGGCGTGCCACTAGCCTGCAATTTCTGCGCAAGTCCGATATTCGACTGGATCTCCGCATTATATTTGCTGTCCGCCATCGCCGCCTGTGCAGCTTTTGCATCGATGCCTACCTTGGCCGCCGCAGCCAGGATCGTCTCGCGCGTCACCTTCCCCGCTGCATAAAGCGCCCGGTGATAAGGCATATATTGGTTCTTCTCCGCCGCCAGCAGCGACACCTTCGCGGCATTGATGCTCTCGTCGGACAGAATCGGCAGTTCGCGATAGACGACCTTGACCCCCTTGTCCTCACCCACCAGCTTGGCAAGGTCAGGCAGCGAAGCCCGGCAATAGCCGCAGGCATAGTCGAAAAACTCGACCACTGTCACATCGCCCTTGGCCGCGCCCTCCCATGCCCCGGCATAGGGCGTTTCGATGGTCTGGCGGCTGGCGTCGATCGTGCCGGCCATCCGCTTGGTCTGCAATTTCTCGACCGCCTGCGGAATGATCTCGGGATGCTCCAATATATAGTCGTGGACGATCTGCTCGATCGCAGCCTTGTCGCTCGCATCCACGCGGCCAGTGCTCTGCGTGCCTAGCGCAGCGCCGGTCGCGGTGACGGCGATGAAGGCGAAAACGCCAAGGGTCATCAATATGGTCCTGTTGGAAAGCGCCGCGCGAAAGCCGGGTCGCGAATTTTCGGTCATTTTTTCTTTCGCTTCTGTTCGACGGCGGCGCGGGAGACCATGGCGATATCCTGTGCGCGCAGATAGTCAACCGTGCCTGGCTTCAACCCCTGCATCGCGGCGTCGGCGCTGCGCAGCGCCATCTGGTCCTCGCCTATCATCGAATAGCGCTCCGCCGTCGCCAGCGCCGCGCGGGGCAGGTCGCCGCGATGCTCGTAAACGACGCCCAATTGATACCAGGCGAAGGGATTTTCCCGGTCCCGCGCTATGGCGTTGCGCAAGACCTTTTCCGCTTCCGCGAAATTCGCGTCATTCTCCGTCGCGATCAGCGCATGGCCGAGCAGGGTGGCGATCAGCGGCTGGTTGGTAAGCTGCACCGCTTCCCGCAATGGCGGAATGGCATCGGTGGGCTTGCCGCTTTCCAGCAGCACCTGCCCCTTCAACTCCAGAAAATAGGGATCGTGCGGCGCAGCGGTCAGCAGCGCGTCGACCTCGCTGAGCGCCTTGTCCGGATAGGCGCTCTTGTGCCAGGCATAGGCGCGCGCATAATGGGCCGGGATCGACTGGTCGCTTTCGGGATATTTGATGAGGGTCTGATTAGGCTCCGACACGAAGCCGACCAGCTTCGCCTTGATCCGCTCGAACCGCGCCTCCAGCTTCGGGTCCATCGGCTTGTCCCAGGCGGGATCGACGCTATAAACCTCCCGCAGCACATTGATGCGTTCGCCCGACAGCGGGTGGGTGCGGCCGTAACTGTCGTCCTGCGGGATGGCGAGGCGATATTCCTGGTTCTGCAGCTTCTTGAAAAATTCCAGGCTGCCCTTGCCCGAAATCCCGGCTTTGCTGAGATAACGCGCGCCGGCCAGATCGGCGGAGCTTTCCTGCGCGCGCGAAAAGGCGAGGAACTTGCCCATCGCCGCCTGCTGCCCCATGCCCAAAATGCCCATGCCCGCTTCCGCGCCGCCCGCCGCGATCGCCGCAGCGCCCAGAACCAGGCTGAGCAGGGTGATGCCGGTCGCCTCCTTCATCCCTTCGCCATAGCGGATGACATGGCCGCCCTCGATATGGCCGATTTCGTGCGCGACCACGCCCTGCACCTGGTTCACATTGTCGGCCGCGGCGATCAGCCCGCTATGCACCCAGACATATTGGCCGCCCGCGACGAAGGCATTGATATCCGGGTCATTGATGACCAGCACCTGGACATTGCGCGGCTCCATGCCCGCCGCTTTGGCCAAGGGCGCGGACATATCGGCCATGAAGGCTTCCGTTTCCGCGTCCCGCAAGATCTGCTGCGCCGCCGCCGGGCGCGCCATCAAGGCGAGTGACGCCACGGCAATGGCGGCGACGCGAAGCCAGCGGGCGCTCATGCGATCATGGTTCGGCATGCGAGGGCGGTCCGGGACAGGGGAAGAGGCTCCATCGCTGACTGTCAATGCCTTGAACGGGATGAACGGTAACTGAAAAGATATATGTAGCCTATTATCAACGTCCACCTCCGGCCGAAAACAACCCCTACAGAAAGGACGTCACCGCCGCCATCGCGCCAGCCCCGATCGCTCCGGCCAGCAACGCCACCACCACATAGCGCCACCCGGCCCCGACCCGGATCAGCCGCACCTCCGGCAAAGGCGGCGGCGGCGGCGCGCCACCCTTTTCGGGGAAAGCCTCCTCGATCCGCTTCACCAGTCCCGGCAGCCGCTGCAAAATCCGCCAATTTTCGATCAGCGCATCGGCCGCCTTCGCCTCCGGTCCCAGTTCCGATCGCAGCCATTCCTTCACATAAGGCCCGCTCGTCTCCCACAGGTTGATGTCGGGATCGAGCGAGGTCGCCACGCCCTCCACCATCACCATGGTCTTTTGCAGCAGCAGCAGATGCGGCTGGGTCTGCATGTCGAAATCGCGGGTGATCGCGAACAGCCCGTCCAGCATGCCGCCGACCGACAGTTCCCGCACCGGCTTGCCGCGCATCGGCTCGCCCACGGCCCGCAGAGCCGTCGCGAACTCCTCCACATTATGATGGCCCGGCACATATTGCGCCTCGAAGTGGATTTCCGCCACGCGCTTATAGTTGCCGGTGATCAGGCCATAGAGAATCTCCGCCAGCCACATGCGCGCCCGACGGTCGATCCGCCCCATGATGCCGAAGTCGATGGCGACGATATCGCCATTGGCGGTGACGAACAGGTTCCCCTGATGCATGTCGGCATGGAAGAAGCCCTCGGCAATCGCCTGCCGCAGGAAAGCGTTCACCAGCCGCGACGCGATCTCCTTCACATCATGCCCGGCGGCGATCAGCGCGTCCCGATCGGAGATCTTGACCCCGTCGATCCACTCCATGGTCATGACCTTGCCGCTGGTGCGGTCCCAGTCGATGGCGGGCACGCGATAGCCGGGCATCGCCTCCATCGCCTCGCCCAATTCGGAGGCGGAAGCCGCCTCGCGCCGCAGGTCGAGTTCCCGCGCCGTCCAGCGCTTCATGTTCGCGATCACCAGCCGGGGCCGCAGCCGCGCCAGTTCCCCGCCCAGCATCTCGACATGGGCGGCGGCCCATTCATAGGTCTGGATGTCGCGATTGAACTGATCGGTGACGCCGGGGCGGATCACCTTGACCGCGACGTCGCGCCCCTGCGTAGTGACCGCCCGATGCACCTGCGCGATGGAGGCCGCGCCCACCGGCTCCTCATCGAAGCGGCTGTACAGCGCCTCCAGCGGTCGCCCGAAACTCTGCTCGATCTGCGCCTTGATGGTCGCAAAGGGCACGGGCGGCAGCGCGTCCTGCAAGCGCAGCAGATCGTTGGCGGCCTCGTCGCCCACCAGATCGGGCCGCGTCGCCAGCGTCTGCCCCAGCTTGATCGCCGCCGGGCCGATGGACTGAAAGGCGTCGGCATAGCGTGGTTGCCTGGGCACGCGCGCGCCGAAACGCGCCACCTTGATCAGCCGCCGCACTGGCGTCGGGGTCAAGGGATCGCGCTCAATTCCCCGCAAGGCTCCATGGCGCGCTAGGATACGGCTCCACTTAACCAGCCGCCAGATATGCGTGATATGGGAGGCCACGTTACTTGCTCCCCTCCCCTGAAGGGGAGGGGTTGGGGGTGGGGGAGTGCCCCAAGCGCTGTGCAAAATGGATGGCTCCCACCCCAACCCCTCCCCTGAAGGGGAGGGGCTTTACTTGCATGCCCATCAAATCTTCCAGCCGCTATGGATTGCGACCAGCCCGCCGAGAATCGGCTCGACCTTGGTCTGCACGAACCCGGCTTCCCGGATCATCCGCTCGAACTCCGGCATGGGCGGGAAGCGCCGGATCGATTCGATCAGGTAACGATAGCTGTCCTCATCGTCCGCCAGCAGCTTGCCGAGCTTGGGCACCAGCCGATGCGAATAGACGTCATAGACATCGGAAAAGCCCGGCCAGGTCGTGGTGGAAAATTCGAGGCAGAAGAAGCGCCCGCCAAATTTCAGCACCCGATGCGCTTCCCGCAGCGCCTTGTCGATGTGCGTCACATTGCGGATGCCGAACGCGATCGTATAAGCGTCGAAAGCGCGTTCCCCGAAGCTCAACACTTCCGCATTCTGCTCCGACCAGATCAGCCCTTCATAGCCTTTCTTCTGTGCCCGCTCGACGCCCACGGCCAGCATTTCGGGGTTGATGTCCGACACCGTGACCTGCGCGCCATGCTTGTGCATCCGAAAAGCAATGTCCCCGGTGCCGCCCGCCATGTCGAGGATCTGCTCGTCCCGCCGTGGCTTCACGCGATTGACGAACTGGTCCTTCCACAACCGATGAGCGCCCGCCGACATGGCGTCGTTCATCAGGTCATATTTGGACGCCACGTTGGAGAAGACGGCGCGGACCATCCCCTGTTTGTCGGTGGCTTCGACATCGCGATAGCCAAAGGAAGCGGTTTCACTCATGGGCGCACGCTCTAGAGCATTTTCCCGGGGAGAGGAAACATCTGAGATCAGCTAAAATGTCCGGGGAGCGGCGCATGCATCAAGTCGCCTGTTGCCCGGCCGGTTGACGCACGACATAGAAAGGCCATGCCCGAACTCCCTGAAGTCGAAACCACGGTCGCGGGCCTCCGCTCGGTTCTTGAGGGCGCCGTCCTCACCCGTGTCGAGCCGCGCCGCGCCGACCTGCGCTTCCCGATTCCCGTCGACCTGCGCCAGCGGCTGACCGGCGCCACGATCACGGCACTGTCCCGCCGCGCCAAATATGGCCTGATCGACACCGACCGGGGCGACACGCTGATCTTCCATCTCGGCATGTCCGGCCGCTGGCGAATCGATCCGGCGGAGATCGGTGCGCACGACCATCTGCTGATCGAGACCTCGGGCGGGCGATTGCTCTCCCTCAACGACCCACGCCGCTTCGGCTCGCTCGATCTCGTCCGCAGCGAGGTTTGGGAAAGCTACAGCCCGTTCACCCGCATGGGGCCGGAACCATTGGGTCCGGACTTCACCGCCGCTGCCCTGACGGCCAGGCTCCATGGCAAGGCGACCTCGATCAAGGCCGCGCTGCTCGATCAGCGCATCGTCGCGGGCCTGGGCAATATCTATGTCTGCGAAGCGCTCAACATGGCGGGCATCGCCCCGACCCGCGAAGCGGGCAAGATCAGCCGCCCGCGCCTTACTTTGCTGGTCGAGGCGATTCGCGAGGTGCTGACCGCCGCCATTGCCGCTGGCGGCTCCACCTTGCGCGACTATGCGCGGCCCGATGGGGAGCTGGGCTATTTCTCGAAA
The DNA here is from genome assembly GCF_012927365.1 of Sphingobium sp. TB-6. Lineage (NCBI taxonomy): Bacteria > Pseudomonadati > Pseudomonadota > Alphaproteobacteria > Sphingomonadales > Sphingobiaceae > Sphingobium > Sphingobium sp. TB-6. The sequence goes on from NZ_JABBGL010000003.1 coordinate 170,343, forward strand.
CAATGGCGGGTCTATGGCCGCGAAGGGCAGCCATGCCACTGCGGCACGCCCATAAGCCGCCGGGTGGATGGAGGCAGATCGACCTTTTTCTGCCCGAAATGCCAGCGATAGCGGGGCGTTCAGCGGTTGACGCCCCTCATGATCCCCTGTAAGGGGCGCACCTTCACAGGGCTGGCTGGCGATTCCCGGCGGGCCTTTTCATGAGATTTGACGAGAACCGAGGACAGTAAATGGCCAATACGCCGCAAGCCAAGAAGCGCATCCGCCGCAACGCCCGCCGCGCCGAAATCAACGGCGCCCGCATCAGCCGGATTCGCACCCTGGTGAAGAAGGTCGAAACCGCCCTCGCCGCCGGCGACAAGGCGGCTGCGACCACGGCGCTTCAGTCGGTCCAGCCGGAACTCGCGCGTGGCGTGGCCCGCGGCGTGCTGCACAAGAATACCGCGGCTCGCAAGTTCGGCCGCCTGACGAAGCGCGTCGGCGCGCTGGGCTAAGCCCCAGCCACTTTCAAACTCGTCAGAAGAAATACGCCCGCCCCGCGATTCTCAGCGGGGCGGGCTTTTTCATGTTTCGTTCACCAAAGGGTCATTTTGGAGGAAGTGCCCATTTCCGGCGATTCTCTCTCGATTCGAGACAGGTGGCACCCAAGGCGCTATATTAAGTATCTGATATATATATGAATTTATTCAACCCGGCCTTTTCTGCGGGTTTGCCGAGTCAACGGCTTTATTTCACATTTTTGACTGCCAGTGCCCTTGATCCGGCGAAGCAGGCCTGTCTATTTTGATCCTCCGGCCGCCACTCGAATCGAATTTCCGGCGGCCATCAGAAGGTTAGTTGATGCACGAAACTCGGGAAGGCGGGGCTTTTCCGGAACGGGTTTCTGCGTCGCATCGCCCCTGCCTATGGGGGTGCAGTTGATGGGGGTCGACTGTTTATGAAGGATATTACGGCAGTGATTGGAAGTTTCAGCGGTCTCGACACGCAGCAGACTGCGCGCCTGGAGACGGCCTGGGCGACCATTCGCGCCGGTCTGCGCCGCGACATCGGCGCGCGCATGTTCGATCAGTGGCTGAAGGCCGCGCAATTGGGCGATTATTGCCCCGAATCGCAGACGCTCGATCTGCTGTTCGCCTCCGACTTCACGGCGAACTTCGTCTCGGGTCAGTTTGGCGACCGGTTGCGGATGGCGTGGCGTTGTGCAGGAGCCAGCGTGCGCGAAGTGCGCCTTCTACGTGCGCCCAATGCGGTCGGTCCCCGCATTCTGGAACTGCATCAGGCGGAAACGGCTGTCAGTCCCGATCACGCCGTTGCGGATGCCCAGGGTCCAGCTTCGAACTTTCAGCCGCGCCACAGCTTCGACGAGTTCGTGACGGGCGACACCAATCATCTCGCCTTTTCGGCAGCCCAGGCCATGGCCGGCAAGAGCCAGCCGCGTTTCAGCCCGCTCTTCATCCATGGCGGCACCGGCCAGGGCAAGACGCATCTGCTCCACGCCATCGCTCAGCTTTTCTCAAGCCATTCGCCCTCGGCCCCGGTCCTCTACATGTCGGCCGAGCGGTTCATGATGGAATTTGTGAACGCGATGCGCGCCAATGAGACCATGATGTTCAAGGCGCGGCTGCGCGCGGCGCGGCTGCTGCTGATCGACGACATCCAGTTCATTGCCGGCAAGGGGTCGACGCAGGAAGAGTTCCTGCACACGATCAACGACCTCATCGATGCCGGCGCCCGCATCGTCGTCACCGCCGACCGCGCGCCGCAGATGCTGGACGCGATCGATCCGCGGATTCTCTCGCGCCTGGCGGGCGGGCTGGTCGCGGACATCCGCCCGGCCGGGCTGGACCTGCGTCTTGCGATCCTGGAGGCCAAGCGCGCCATTGCCGGCGACCCGCCGGTCCCCGACGCTGTGGTGGATTTCCTGGCGCGCTCGATCCGCTCCAATGTCCGCGAGCTGGAGGGCGCCTTCAACAAGCTCATCGCATACGGCCAGCTCACCGGCCGGTCGATCGACCTTGAGTTCGCGCAGGGGATGCTGGCCGACGCGGTGCGCGCCAATGCCCGCCGGATCACCGTCGACGAAATTCAGAAGGCCTGCGCCGCGCATTACAAGATCGACGCGGCGGAGATGCGCTCCAAGCGCCGGGCGCGCGCGGTGGCTCGTCCCCGCCAGGTGGCGATGTATCTCGCCAAGAAGATGACGCCGCGCTCCTTGCCGGAGATCGGCCGCATCTTCGGCGGACGCGACCATAGCACCGTTATCCATGCCGTGCGCACGATCGAGGAATTGCGGCAGAGCAATCCGGATATCGACGCCGATATCCGCGCTCTGCAGCGCCAGTTGGAAGGCTGACAGGGGCGGGGCTTTGGATTAGGCTTCACGCCATGATCCGACAGCTTTCTCTTTTCCTCGCCGCTTTTTTCTGTCTTGGCTCTGCCTTCGCGCAGACCGCTGCCGCGCCGTCACCCGCCGATGTGCGGGTCGCGCTCGAAACCAGCGTCGGGCGCATTGTTGTAGCCGTGCATGTCGCCAAGGCGCCGGTCACGGCCACGAACTTCCTGCGCTATGTCGATCAGAAGCGGCTGGACGGCACGCTATTCTATCGCGGTGTCGGCACGGCCGATTATGGCTTCGTGCAGGGTGGCGCGCAGAACGATCCCAAGCGCGTCCTGCCGCCGATCAAGCATGAACCGACAAGCCAGACGGGCCTTACCCATGATGACGGCGCGCTTTCCATGGCCCGCTATGCGCCGGGCAGCGCGACCGGCGATTTCTTCATCGTGCTGGGCAAGATGCCGGGCATGGATGCGCATCCGGAGGCGGCGGGAGACAATCAGGGTTTCGCCGTCTTCGCCCATATTGTCGAAGGCATGGAAGTGGTGAAGGCGATCCTGGCCGCGCCCAAATCGCCCACGGCTGGCGAGGGCGTGATGAAGGGACAGATGCTGGAGCAGCCGGTGAAGATTCTGACGGTGCGGCGCATGCCCTGAAGGATGGTGGTTTAGGGTGGGTTGCGGACCCCATTTCCGTCATCCCAGCGAAAGCTGGGATCTCAGGCGATAGCGCACGGTCTAGCCTCACGAGATCCCAGCCTTCGCTGGGATGACGATATTATCAACGTCAGCAATTGGCCAACACCCCCCCAAAGAAAACCCGGCGATCATCGACCGCCGGGCAAAGGGGCATGGTTGGGAGCCGCCCTTCCGAAATGCCGTTCAGCCCTTCTTTTCGGGCGGCAGGGTGATCTTCACATTCTCGCCATTCTGACCGGGGAATCCCGTGAACATCGCGTCGATCAGGTTCGGCACCAGATAGGTTAGCTTGTTCGACAGGGACTGGGCCTGCGCCTTGCCTTCGAACAGGCGGCGATGGTCGGCGGCGCGGTCGATCTTCATGCTGAGGTCGCTGGTATAGACCGTATAGCTGCTGATGTCGTTATAGCCGCCGGGTCCGAACAGCCACGGATCATAAAAGCCATAGCCCCAGGGACGGCCCCAGCGCCCGCGCCAGCCCCAGCCGCCGTAAAAGAAGGGATCGGGCGCGCCGACGCCGGTCGAGCGCACCTTCTCGCGCCCATTGTCCACGCCGTAGGAAACCCGAACGATCAGGTCGGCCCGCGCCGGGTCACCGGCCGCGACATAGCCGGTCTGGGTCAGGCGCTGGCCGACGAGATCGGCATAGTGCGAAAATTCAAGACCACCGGCGAGACGCGGATCGTCCGCAACGATGGTGAAGCTCTGCCCGGCGGGCGCCGGGAGCTGCTGAAAGCGGGCGACATCCGCCTTGAAGGAAGTTGCGCAGCCCGACAGCGCCACGAGCGCCAGGGCGGGCGCCGCGATCAGGCCGATCTTTTTGAAACGGGTCATTTTTCTGCGTCCTGTATCAGGCACTACGCCTGCCAAACATCTTGCGTCGTGCCATAGCAAAACGCAACTGAACATCGTTTGAACGCGCGTAACGGGCGAATGGGCGCAAACCATGTCCTGCCAACCTTACGACGGCGCGGGCAGGATTATTCCGTCGCGGACAGGGAAGGGGCCGCCGCTTTGGCGACCCCTGTGGCATCAGCGCATCAGTCCCATGGCGTCATAAGCGGCACGCAACGTCGGCGCGGCTGCGGTGGATGCCTTGGCCGCGCCTTTTTCCAGGATCGCGTCGAGCGCGGCGTCATCCGTGCGCAATTCCATGAACCGCGACCGGATCGGCCGAAGCGTTTCGACCAACAGCTCGCCCAGCGCGGGCTTGAACGCGCCGAAGCCCTTGCCCGCAAACTCGGCGCAGACGGCGTCGGCAGTGGTGCCCGCCAGCGTCGCATAGATGCCGACCAGATTGTTCGCTTCCGGACGCCCGGCCAGCCCAGCGGCGGTTTCGGGCAGCGGCTCGGGATCGGTCTTGGCCTTCTTCACCTTCTGCATGATGGCATCGTCATCGTCGGTCAGGTTGATGCGGCTCATGTCGGAAGGGTCGGACTTGGACATCTTCGCCGTGCCGTCGCGCAGTGACATGATGCGCGCCGATTCCTTGGGGATGATCGGGTCGGGCAGGGTGAAGAGTTCCACGCCGAAATCGGTGTTGAACTTGGTGGCGATGTCGCGCGCCAGTTCCAGATGCTGCTTCTGGTCCTCGCCCACCGGCACATGGGTGGCGTTGTAGACGAGGATGTCGGCCGCTTGCAGCACCGGATAGACGAACAGGCCGATGGAGGCGCCCTCGCGGTCCTTGCCCACCTTGTCCTTGAACTGGGTCATGCGGTTCAGCCAGCCGATCCGTGCCGTGCCGTTCAGCAGCCAGCAGAGTTCCGCATGGGCCGGCACTCGCGCCTGGTTGAAGAGGACCGAGCGGTCGGGATCGATCCCGGCGGCGACCAGCGCGGCGGCCATGTCGCGGACGTTGCGGATGCGCTGCTCGCGCCCCTCATGCACGGTGATGGAGTGCATGTCGGCCAGAAAGAAGAAGCACTGGCTGTCGGCGTCCATTTCGTCCTGCATCCGCACCCAGTTGCGGATCGCGCCCAGATAATTGCCCAGGTGCAGATTGCCGGTCGGCTGGATGCCGGAAAGGACGCGCATGTCTTGATCCGTTCTTTATGAGGTTGCACTTTTGCGGCGCATCAGCGCCTTGAGGTCGGACAGCCGATAGGCGCCCGTGACGAAGCAGGCCACCCCGTACAGCGCGATCCCCACGCCGACAAGCACGGCCAGCGCGACATAGCGCTGGATCATCACCCCGCCAAGCCAGGGGTCGAGCAGCCCTTCGCCCGCATAAAGCGCCGCGCCCATGGCGACAGCGGCCACGGCCAGCCGGGGCAGCCGCCGCCGCAATTGCGCATCGGCGGCGAAGTGTCCGCGCTTCACCAGCGTGGAATAGAGCATGGCGACATTGACGGTGGAGGACAGCGCCGTCGCCAGCGGCGGGCCGACATGGCCCATGCCTAGCTGACCAAGCAGCGGGATCAGCACGAAATTGCCGATGATGTTGATGACGATAGACAGCATCGCATAGCGCACCGGCGTCCGGGTGTCGCCGCGCGCATAATAGCCCGGCGTCAGCACCTTCACGAGCACATAGGAGGGCAGGCCGATGGAAAAGGCCGACAAGGCCCAGCCGCAGCGCTGCGCGTCCTCCACGGTGAAGCGGCCATATTGGAACAGCCCGCGCACGATCGGCTCGGCCACAATGATGAAGGCGACGGTGGCGGGCAGCGTCAGGAACAGCGCCAGTTCGATGCCTCGGTTCTGCGTGTCCATTGCCACTTGTTCCTGCCCGGTCGAAAGCAGGCGCGAGATGGTCGGCAGCAGGATGGTCCCAAGCCCGATGCCGATCAGCCCCAGCGGCAACTGGTTCAGCCGGTCGGCATAATAGATATAGGTGATCGATCCCGAAGCGAGCAGCCAGCCCGACAAGGCGGTGGAGATCAGCAGGTTGATCTGTGACGCGCCCGCGCCCGCCGCTGCCGGAACGATCAGGCGGAGCAACTCCTTCACATCCGCGTCGAAACGCGGCCGCTTGAGCTTCATCGACACGCCCGCCCGGCGGCAGGCCCAGACCAGCCAGAGCAATTGCAGCGCGCCACCCACAGTGACGGAAATCGCCTGTACCCGCGCCGTTTCATATTCATTGGCGCCGTGGAACAGCCAAAGTCCCGCGATCATGGCGACGTTGAGCAGGATCGGCGCCGCCGCATTCACCCAGAATTTGTCGAGCGAATTCAATATGCCGCCCAGCAGCGAGGCCAGGCTGATCAGCGCCAGATAGGGCAAGGTGATGCGCGACAGCATGACCGCGAAGGCGAATTGCTCGGCCGTCGGATGCTGGCGCGAAAAGCCGCCGGATAGCGCCCAGGTGATCGGCCAGGCCGCCGCGATCAGCAGCGCGGTGAAGACCACCAGCACCGGCAGCAGCACTGCCAGCGCCCGCTCGGCAAAATGATAGCCTTCCGCGATTCCGCCCGGTCCCGCCGCCTTGCGGTTGAACATCGGGATGAAGGCGGCGGAGAAGGCCCCCTCGGCAAAGAGGGCGCGGAACATGTTGGGCAGGCGGAAGGCGACGCCGTTGAACGCGTCCGACGCGAAACCCGCGCCGACATAGCGCGCCGCCAGCGAATCGCGCACCAGCGCGAGTATCCGGCTGGCGAGCGTCAGTCCGCCGACCGAGCCCAGCGCCCTGGCCAGTTTCATGCCATGGCTTCCCGTTCGTCCTGAGTAGCCGCTGAGCGAAGTCGAAGCGGCGTATCGAAGGATGGTTGCGGAGCTGCTTCGATACGGGCCTTCGACAAGCTCAGTCCCTACTCAGCACAAACGGACAGGAGAATGTTCTGGCTTTGCTCAGGCGTGACCGGCCGGTTCGCCCGTGGTCTGTGCCATGGCATTGGCCTGCTGGACATAGAGGCCGCCGAAATCGATCGGGTCGAGCAGCAGCGGCGGGAAGCCGCCGTCGCGGATCGCATCGGCCAGTACGCGGCGGGCGAAGGGGAAGAGCAGGCGCGGCGCTTCGGCCAACATGAAGGGCTGCATCTGGTCTTCGGGCACGTTGCGCATGCCGAAGATCGCGGCATAGACCAGCTCGACGGCAAAGGCGGTGCCCTGCGGCGCGGTCGCCTTGACCTCGACCTTCAGCGAGACTTCAACGACCTCCTCGCCCACCTTGTCGGCGCCGATGTTGAACTGGACGTCGATCTGTGGCTGATCCTGCCACTGGTAGACGGCCGGGGCGTTCGGGTTCTCGAACGACAGATCCTTCACATATTGGCTGATCAGCGCAATCTGCGGGCCGGTGTCGGCGCCATTGCCGGTGGTTTGAATGATATCGGCTTCCTCGGCCATCTTATTTCCCTGAGGTTTAAGGTTCGTCTGGCGGGCAGAATGCCCGCGCTTGTTGATCCGCGCGCTTAGCAGGGGCGGCAGGGCGGAGCAATGCGGCACATGAAAAGCGGCCATTTGAATATGCGGGGAAACATGCTTATGTTGGCAGCGTTACAGTTTTTCAGATTCAGTCCAAAGGGTACGTGACCCCGTGTATGTGATCGTCATCCTCGCCATGATTGCCGGTTTTCTGGCGCTGCGGCTCTATTCCGTGCTCGGCAAGCGCACCGGGCATGAGCAGGAGCCCGCCCTGCGCCCGGCTGACGAGCGCGCGAAAGTGACGATCGTGCAGCCCCGGCCGGTTGCGGAAATGGCGGGCGATTCGGTGCGCCTTTCCGATGGCCTGATCGCCCCTGGCGGCGAGGCGGGCGTGCGCGCATTGATCGCGGCGGACCGTAGTTTCGACGTGCCCCAGTTCGTCGAGGGCGCCAAGGCCGCCTACAAGATGGTGCTGGAAGCCTTTTGGCGGGGCGACCGGCAGGAGCTGGAATGGCTTTGCGACGCCGATGTGCTGGCCTCTTTCGAGGAAGCGATCGCCGCGCGTCAGGCGGAGGGCCACGTCCTCGACAATCGTCTGGTCCGGATCGAAAAGGCGCAGATCATCGACGCCAGCGTCACGGGCCGCATGGCGGAGGTATCGCTGCGGTTCGAGGCGGATATCGCTGCGGTCACCCGGGACAAGGACGGCCATGTCGTCGCCGGTTCGTTGACCGACGCGGTCGGCACCAACGATATCTGGACCTTCTCGCGCGATCTGCGCAGCACCGATCCCAATTGGAGGCTCAGCGAGACCGACGAGGCGGCATGAGCCTGCCGTCCTTGGGTGGTGGAGTGCGGGCGGGTTGCGCGCTGGCCGTAGCGCTGCTCTTGTCCGCTTGCGCGGGCGGCGTGATTCCGCCGGGCGCGGGCGGCCCCGCGCCGACGCGTCCGCCCCGTGGCGGTGGCGAGACGGTGACACGCCCCATTCCTTCCACGCCCCGGCCGACCTTGCCGACAACGCCGCCGGTGACGGTGCCTGTCGACACGGCCAATGCAGTCAGTGCTGGCGTCACGCGTGGCCCCGATATTGCCGATCTCATTCCCTCGGGCGAGCGCTCGCGCAAAGCGCTCCAGGCTTTCCGCCTGTCCTGCCCCTCGTTGATGAAGCGGGGCGACCAGAGCGGGCTGACGCAGGGAGCGGATTGGAACAGCGCCTGCGCTGCCGCCTCAAGCTGGCCCGAAGCATCGGCCAATGAATTTTTCTCCCGCTATTTCGAAGCGGTGCAGGTGGGCGAGGGAAAGGCCTTCGTCACCGGCTATTATGAGCCGGAGATCGCCGGATCGCGGACGCGCCAGCCCGGCTATCAGGTGCCGATCTACCGTCGCCCGCCCAATCTGGTCGACGTCAATCTCGGCCTGTTCAGCGACAGCCTGAAGGGCAAGACCATCAGAGGCAAGGTGGACGGCAGCAATTTCGTCCCCTTCGACGATCGGTCGCAGATCGTTTCGGGATCGCTGGCGGGCAGGGGGCTGGAACTGGCCTGGGCCGCCGATCCGGTCGAATTCTTCTTCCTCCAGGTGCAGGGCAGCGGGCGGCTGATCCTGCCCGATGGCGGCGTGATGCGCATCGGCTATGACGGGCAGAATGGCCGCGACTATACCGGCATCGGCAAGCTGATGAAGGATCGCGGCCTGATCCAGGCAGGATCGATGCAGGACATCATGGCCTGGCTGCGCGCCAATCCCGCCGAGGGCGCGGCGATCATGGACGAGAATAAGAGCTTCGTCTTCTTTCGTGAACTGACTGGCGCGGGCCCGCTGGGAGCCCTGGGCGTGCCGGTGACGCCGGAGGCGACGGTGGCGGCCGATCCCAAATATGTGCCGCTGGGTGCGCCGGTTCTCCTGTCGCTCGACCGGGCCGAACCCAATGGCATTTGGATCGCGCAGGATACCGGCGGCGCGATCAAGGGCGCCAATCGCTTCGACAGCTTTTGGGGCGCGGGCAGCGATGCCCGGATGATCGCGGGCGGCATGTCGGCGCGCGGCAGCGCGTTGATCCTGCTGCCGCTCGGGTCGGCGGCGCGGCTCGGCCAGCCCTGACGTCATGCTGCGATGGCCCGGCGCAATCTCACCTCTGAAGAACAGGCGCTCTGGACGGCGCTGACCCGGTCGGTAAGGCCGATGCGGCCCGGCGCGCGGACGCCCGCTCTTCCGGCGGTGGCGGTCGAGGCGACGGGCGCAACAAGGTTAACGCCTCTCTCCGTTCAGACCGTTGCCGCGGCCCCGGCGCGTACTCCGGCAACGACATTGGATTCGAGCTGGGAGCGCAGAATCCGTAGCGGAAATCTGGCGCCGGACATGGCCATAGATCTGCACGGGCATAGCCTGGCGGCGGCCCATGCCCAGCTTAACCAGGCGCTGGCCACGGCCTGGGCACGGGACGCCCGGATATTGCTGGTGGTCACCGGCAAACCGCCAAAAACCTCATCTTCAGGCGGATCGCGTCGCGGTGCCATTCGCGGCGAGATCGGCCATTGGCTGGAAACCAGCAGCTACGCCGACCGCATCGCGAGCGTGCGGATCGCGCATCAGCGCCACGGCGGCGACGGCGCGCTCTACGTGATAATGCGGCGCAAGAAATAAGCCCTTTTTTGAGCAATGCACTGACCTTTTCTTAACCACTGTCCTTCATATCCGGCTGATCCGGGATCGGGCTGCACGGGTAGGGAGGCACATGCAGGGCGTGACATTGACAAGCCGCGCCACTGCCTTCGCCTGCGCCGCGGGGGCGCTGGTGTTCATCCTGTCGCTGGTCCTGGGCCAAGGGCAGGCGACGGATATCGACGGCATTGGCCGGTCCCTCATCATCGCGATCCTGTGCGGCACATTGAGCTGGGCTTCCGCCCGCCGAACCGTGGCGACGACTGCCAGCGCCATAGACGGGGCGACCGAGCGGCTGCTGGCGGCGGCGCATGGCGACCTGCAATCCGCCGTGCCTGCCGACATCGGCCAGGAACTGCCTGACCTCTCCGTGGCGATGGAAAGCCTGTTCAGCCAGGTGCGGACCAATCTGGACCATGTCCAGGCACTGGCCCTGTTCGATCAGGTGACCGGCCTTGCCAACCGCGCGAATTTTTGCAGGCAGGTCGAACGGCTGCTTGCCGAGCGCAGCGAAGAGGGGTTGGCGGCCCTGTTCTTCATCGACCTTGACGGGTTCAAGGGTGTCAACGACACGCTGGGCCATGCGGCGGGCGACCAGTTGCTGGCGCGCGTCGCCGGGCGCCTGCGTGAAGTCGCCATGGCGCAGGCCAGCGCGGGGACCGGCGACTGCCTGATCGGCCGTCTGGCGGGGGATGAATTCACCCTGTTCGTGCCTGCCCTGCCCGATCTGGAAACCGCCGGCCGGATTGCCCGCGCCATCCAGTTCGCGCTGCGCGAGCGGTTCGACCTGGGCAGCCAGCATGTCGACCTGGGCGCGTCGATCGGCATCGCCTGCTATCCCGAACATGGCGACACGCTGCCCGCGCTGCTGCGCTCGGCTGACATCGCCATGTATCATGCCAAGCATCAGGGCCGTAACCGGGCCGAGATGTTCACCACAGAGCTGGCGCTGGAAGCCGCCGATCGCGCCGAACTGGAGCGAGACCTGCTGCTGGGCCTGCAACGCGACGAGTTCCTGCTGGAATTCCAGCCGCAGATCGAGATCGGCAGCGGCCGGGCGGTCAGCGCCGAAGCGCTGGTCCGATGGGTGCATCCGGAACGCGATCTGGTCATGCCCAGTTCTTTCGTGCCCGTTGCCGAGGAAAGCGGCGCGATCGTGGCGCTGGGCGACTGGGTCATGGGCCGGGTATGCGAAACGGCGGCGCGCTGGGCGCGGAGCGGGATCGCGCAGCGTATCGCGATCAACATCTCTTCACGGGAACTGGGGCAGGCGGATTTCTTCCTGCGCCTGCGCCACGCTATGGACGCGCATCAGACTCCGGCGATCATGCTGGAACTGGAAATCACCGAATCGCTGGCGATGGACATGAAGGCGTGGACGCTCGATCAGTTGAGCGCCCTGAGGCGTGATGGCGTGCGCGTAGCCATCGACGATTTCGGAACGGGCTATTCCAACCTGTCGCGATTGCGGGAACTGCCCGTCGACCGGGTGAAGATCGACCGTTCGCTGGTCCGCGACATCGCCGTTTCGGCCGAAGCGCGCACGATTTGCAGCGCGGTCGTCGGACTGATTCAGGGTCTGGGCATGGAGGTGGTGGTCGAGGGCGTGGAGACCGAGGCGCAGATGGAGATGCTGCGCGTGATCGGCTGCACCCTGTTCCAGGGCTATCATCTGGCGCGGCCTACGGGCGAGGAGGATTATCTCGCCCGCTTTGCCTTTGTACCGATGGTCGAGCGCCGGTCGGTCTAAATCGGATATTTGCGTTCAGGACAGGTTTTTAACCCCCTAAGGCCCGCACAGTCACCAGCCGATAGATTTCCGTAAGGTCGTGCAGATCGGCCAGGGCCACGGCTTCATCCAGCTTGTGCATGGTCGCATTGTTGAGGCCGAATTCCACCACCGGGCAAAGGCGTGAAAGGAAACGGGCATCGGACGTGCCGCCGGTTGTGGACAGTTCCGCCTCCACGCCGGTGACTTCGCGGATCGCGCCTGCGACCAGATCCGACAATATGCCCGGTTCGGTCAGGAAGGGTTCGCCGCTGATCTTGGCTTCCACCGTGCCGCCTTCGGTTGCGGCGAGCGCGGTGATGCGTTCCACCAGTTCCGCGCCGCTATGTTCATTGTTGAAGCGGATCGAGATGCGCGCCTGTGCGGCGGCGGGGATGACGTTGGTGGTGGGATTGCCGACGTCGAGATTGGTGATCTCGATATTGCTGGCCTGGAACCAGTCATTGCCTTCGTCCAGCACGATGGCGTCGATGGCCGACAGGATGCGGACGAGGCGCGGGACCGGATTGTCGGCCAGGTGGGGATAGGCGACATGGCCCTGCACGCCCTGCACATTGATCCACATATTGACCGAGCCGCGACGGCCGATCTTGATGACGTCGCCCAGCCGCTGCGAGGAAGTCGGCTCGCCCACCAGGCAGAGATCGGGGCGCAGGCCATGGGCGGCCATGCGATCCATCAGCGCGAGCGTGCCGTAGACCGCCGCGCCTTCCTCATCGCCGGTGATGATCAGGCTGATCGTGCCGGGCAGGTCTTCGGGCAGGTCATGCAGCGCGGCGACATAGGCGGCGATGGCGCCCTTCATATCCACCGCGCCGCGGCCGTAGAGCAACTCGCCGCGCCTTTCCGGCTGGAAGGGATCGCTGGTCCAGCCATTGCCCGGCGGGACCACGTCCAGATGCCCGGCGAAGGCGAAATGCCTGCCTGGCCCGGTCGTCCGCCAGGCCAGCAGATTTTCCACCGGGCCGTCGGGCGCCTCGCCGGTCACGAAGCGGTCGACGGTGAAGCCCAGGGGTTTCAGCATCGCCTCCAGCACCGCGAAGACCTCGCCCGTGGCAGGCGTGACGGACGGGCAGGCGATCAGCTTCTCGGCTATGATGATCGGGTCGGCATCGGTGCTGGTCTTGGTCATGGGGTTGCGTTAGAGCATTTTGAAGCCGGCTGGAACAGTCGGCGGCTCGCAAAATGCGGCAGAAAAGGCAAAGCATTTTGAAGCCGGCTGGACAGCCGACGGCTCGCAAAATGCGGCGGAAGGCGGCACGAAAACGAAGCGGCTTTGCCAGCAGGAGGACGTATCATGCCCAAGATCGACCTTGCGGCCATCGAACAGACCAATCGGACCGGCTATCCGCCGGAATATGCGGATGCAGTGGCGGAACGTTGGGTGCGCAAGCTCGGTCCCGCGACCGGCCTTGCCGATTTCGGCGTCAGCCATGTGGTGCTCAAGCCTGGTGCGGCATCCTCCCAGCGGCATTGGCACGAGGATGAGGACGAGTTCGTCGTCATGTTGAGTGGCGAGGCGGTTCTGGTCGAGGAGGGGAGCCGGACCACGCTGCGCGGCGGCGACATGGCGTCTTTCGCGAAGGGCGATCCCAATGGTCACCATCTGGTCAACGAGAGCGGCGAAGATTGCGTTTTCGTGGCGGTAGGGCGCGTTCCGCTGGGGGATGCGCACTATCCCGATATCGACATGCAATGGGTCAAGGGAGCCTATCGCCGCAAGAATGGAAGCGGCTTTTGAAGCTGGACCGGCGGACGTCGATAGCCTTGCTGGGGGTGGCGATGGCGGCGCCCAGGGCTTTGGCGGCGGTTCCGGCCGGGGTGGTGAAGCCGGCCCGGCTGCGTCCTGGCGACACGGTGGGGCTGGTCGAGCCGGCGGGCTTTACCGATGACGCATTCGACCTCGATCTGGTCAAGGAGACGATCGTCGCCATGGAGCTGGTGCCGAAACCGGCGAAGCATCTGGTCGAACGCAACGGCTATCTGGCGGGGACGGATGCGGACCGGGCGGCGGATATCAACGCGATGTTCGCCGATCCGCAGGTGCGGGCCGTGTTCGCGACGCGGGGTGGATGGGGTTGCGCGCGGGTTCTGCCCTATCTGGATTTCAAGACGATCAGGGCCAATCCCAAGCTGCTGATCGGCTTTTCCGACATCACTGCCCTGCATCTCGCCTTTGCGGCGCGGGCGGGGTTCGTCACCATCCATGGGCCCAATGCGGCGAGTAGTTGGCCGCGCTTTTCCTGGGATGCTTTTCGGGCCATTGCTTTCGACGGGGCGACGCCCTTGCTCGCCAATCCGGATGGGCATGAAGACCGGCTGGTGCAGCGGAGCGGACGTATCCGGACCTTCCGGGGCGGGAAGGCGAGCGGGCGGTTGCTGGGCGGGAACCTGACCGTGCTCTCGACGCTGATGGGCACACCCTGGGTGCCGGATTTCGAGGGCGTGATCCTGTTTATCGAGGATGTCAGCGAGCAGCCCTACCGGATCGACCGGATGCTGACGCAGTTGTCGCTTGCCGGGGTGCTGGGCAAGGTAGCGGGCGTGGTGTTCGGGCAGTGCACCGATTGCGGTCCGAGCGGGGCGTCTTACGGTGGCTTTACGCTGTCGGAGGTGTTGCAGCAGCATTTGGGCGCGCTTGGGGTTCCGGCTTTTCAGGGCGCGCTGTTCGGGCATGTCGCCAGCCAGTTCAGCCTGCCGGTCGGGTGCCGGGCGGAAATCGACGCCGACGCGGGAACGATCCGGTTGCTGGAGGCTGCCGTCCGATAAAGCCGATCGCTCAGAGGCGGTAGCGGTTCAATCCTTGTCGTCGGCAGGACGGACATAGGCGCCATGCCCGTCCGGCGGCACCAGCGCCTTGTCCTTGATGGTCAAAGCGAGGGTCTGGAAGCCGGGTTCGGGCACATCCTTGGTCTTTTCGGCGGTGAGGATGACGGTGCCGTCCTTCTCGTTCCATTTGCCCTCCGCGAAGAGGTCGAGCGCGCCATAGACCAGATACCATTGAAAACGGCCGTCCGGATGGAGCATCAGTTCAGAGCCTGTCTCCATCACCCCGCGCAGATAATAATGGCCCACGCGTTCGGGGTTCTGCGCCCATGCAGGGCTGGCCAGGAAGGCAACGAGAGGCAGAAGGGCGGTGGGCGCGCGCATCATCCCGCGATCATGGCACAGGATGGCGCGGGGGAACAGGCGTGCCAGGCGTGGGGGCGGTGCAGTTAAGATGAGGGAAATGGTGGCGGGTTTTGGCCATTAGCTGCCATTGATTGATCCGTGTTCCTGCGAAGGCAGGAACCCAGTTCCGCCGCTTGTGGATCATCGCACCGTAGGAACTGGGCTCCTGCCTTCGCAGGAACACGGTGTACTTCAAGAAAACAGCGCGAAACAGAACGTCCCTTATCCACCCTAAACCGTCGTGAAGGGCAGCAGCGCCTCATAGACCGGCAAGGGCGGCTTGCCATCCACGCGAACCCCTTGCCGCAGCAGAAAGGCATGGCGCGCGATTTCCGCCTGCTGTTCCAACCCATAACGGTGGAAGGGCCGCCCCGGCACGATCTCATAGCCGTAGCGGCAGAAGGGGTGGCGCATCAGCGGCAGATACCATTTGCCGCCCCGCTGCGCCTGCCAGACATGGGTCATCTCATGGATGAAATGCCCCTGGATATGCAGCGGGCTGTCGCAGAAATCCGCGCAGAACAGACCGCCAGCCGGATGGAACCAGAGGTCGCCATCGGGCGACATGGTGACTTGCCGGGGCTGGAAGAGCCACCATTTGCGGTTATGTACCCGCACCCGGTCATAATCGATCGCATCTGCGAAGATCGAGCGGGCCAGGGCGGTTTCCGCCGCCGTCAGCGGCCGGCCGGTCAATGCGCCTTATGCTCCTCTGGCTTGTGTGCAGGGGTGGCCGCGCCGGGCTTCTGGATCATCGCGTCGACCAGCAGGCGGTCGCCATTGGCGAGCAGGAAGGTCAGCGTCATCTTGCCCCGGCTGATCGCCGTGTCGTTCACGCCCCAGAGCATCAGATGCTTGCCGCCGGGCGCGAAGGCGACCTTCGACTTGGCGGGGATGGGGACGCTGTCGAGCGGCTTCATCGTCATCTTCCCGCCCTCGCTCATGCTCTCATGCATCTCCACCTTCAGGGCATAGTCGGTCAGCACGCCGCGCAGGGCCGTGTCCGCATCGCCACCATGGGCGACGAAATAACCGGACGAGGGGGTGTCCTTATTGGGGCTGAGACGCACCCAGGCCTGATCGACATAGGTGGGCGCTGGATCGCCGCAGGCCGACAGGGCAAGGGGAGCGAGGGTGATAAGGGAGAAATAAGCGCGCATGGGGAAGGCCTTCGTGACTGTCTCGTTTCCGGTCGATTGACTAGCTAATGCTGGCAGCTTCTTGTGCCAAGCGAAAGCGCGCCTATATCCCTTTCGCAAACGGCCTTGCCTTGGCGCTTTCGTGAGGTATGGGGCCGTCAACCGCTGAATGTGATTTGGGGTTCAAAGAGGACAAGATGGCAAAAGTAATCGGTATCGACCTTGGCACCACCAATAGCTGCGTCGCCGTGATGGACGGCGGCAAGCCCAAGGTCATCGAAAATGCGGAAGGCGCGCGGACCACGCCGTCGATCGTCGCCTTCACCAAGGATGGCGAGCGCCTGATCGGTCAGCCTGCAAAGCGTCAGGCCGTGACCAATCCGGACAATACGGTTTTCGCGGTGAAGCGCCTGATCGGCCGCCGCTTCGATGATCCGATGACCAAGAAGGACATGGAGCTGGTGCCCTACAGCATCGCCAAGGGTCCGAACGGCGACGCCTGGGTCAATGCCGGCGGCAAGGATTATTCGCCTTCGCAGATTTCCGCCTTCACCCTCCAGAAGATGAAGGAAACCGCCGAGAGCTATCTGGGCGAGACGGTCACGCAGGCGGTCATCACCGTTCCGGCCTATTTCAACGACGCCCAGCGTCAGGCAACCAAGGACGCCGGCCAGATCGCTGGCTTGGAAGTGCTGCGCATCATCAACGAGCCGACCGCGGCTGCGCTGGCCTATGGGCTTGAGAAGCAGGATGGCAAGACCATCGCGGTCTATGACCTTGGCGGCGGCACCTTCGACATCTCGATCCTGGAGATTGGCGATGGCGTGTTCGAGGTGAAGTCGACCAATGGCGACACCTTCCTGGGTGGCGAGGATTTCGACGCCAAGCTGGTCGAATATCTGGCCGCCGACTTCAAGAAGGAAGAGGGCATCGACCTCACCAAGGACAAGCTGGCGCTCCAGCGTCTGAAGGAAGCCGCTGAAAAGGCGAAGATAGAGCTGTCCTCGGCCCAGTCGACCGAAGTCAACCTGCCCTTCATCACCGCCGACCAGAACGGCCCCAAGCATCTGGTGAAGAACATCACCCGTTCCGACCTGGAGCGGCTGGTGGCCGACCTCATCAAGCGGACCATGGAACCGTGCAAGAAGGCGCTGGCCGATGCGGGCGTTTCGGCGGCCGAGATCAGCGAAGTCGTCCTCGTCGGCGGCATGACCCGCATGCCCAAGGTGCGCGAAGCCGTGAAGGACTTCTTCGGCAAGGAACCGCATACCGGCGTCAACCCGGACGAAGTGGTCGCCATGGGCGCGGCGATCCAGGCTGGCGTGTTGCAGGGCGACGTCAAGGACGTGTTGCTGCTCGACGTTACCCCGCTGAGTCTCGGCATCGAGACGCTGGGCGGCGTGTTCACCCGCATGATCGACCGCAACACCACCATCCCCGCCAAGAAGTCGCAGGTCTATTCGACCGCCGACGACAATCAGCAGGCGGTGACGATCCGCGTGTTCCAGGGCGAGCGTGAAATGGCGGCGGACAACAAGCTGCTCGGCCAGTTCGATCTGGTCGGCATCCCGCCCGCGCCGCGCGGCGTGCCGCAGATCGAAGTCACCTTCGACATCGACGCCAACGGCCTCGTCAACGTCCATGCCAAGGACAAGGGCACCGGCAAGGAACAGCAGATCCGCATTCAGGCGTCGGGCGGTCTGTCGGACGCCGACATCGACCAGATGGTCAAGGATGCCGAGCGTTTCGCGGAAGAGGACAAGAAGAAGCGCGAATCGGCCGAGGCGAAGAACAATGCCGAGAGCCTGATCCACACCACCGAGCAGCAGCTTTCCGAGCATGGCGACAAGGTGGACGCTGGCCTGAAGTCGGAAATCGAAACCGCCATCGCCGCCACCAAGTCGGCGGTTGAAAGCGGCGATGCCGAGGCGATGAAGGCCAAGGCGCAGGAACTGGCGCAGGTCGCCATGAAGCTGGGTCAGGCCATTTATGAGAAGGAGCAGGCGGCTGCGGCTGCTCCGGGTGCGGACGCGCCTAAGGCGGACGATGATGTCGTCGATGCCGAATTCTCGGAAGTGGACGACAACAAGGCGTAAGCTGATGTGCTTGCCCCGTCATGGCTGCTGTGGTCATGATGGGGCAGGGACGCCGGGGGCGAAATGAGCACCGAAATCGATTATTACGAACTGCTTGAAGTCGAACGCACGGCGGATGCCGGGGCTATCAAGAGCGCCTATCGCAAGCTGGCGATGAAATATCACCCGGACAAGACCGGGGGCTGCACTGACAGCGAGGCCAAGTTCAAGGCCGTTTCCGAAGCCTATGAGTGCCTGAAAGACCCGCAGAAGCGCGCGGCCTATGACCGTTTCGGTCATGCGGCGTTCCAGAATGGCGGTCCGGGCGGCTTTGGCGGCGGACGCGGCGGCGCGGGCGGTTTTTCCGATCTGGGCGATATTTTCGAGACGATTTTCGGTCAGGCCGCAGGCGGTTTCGGCGGCGGCGGACGACAGGCCCAGCGGCGCGGGGCGGACCTGCGCTATGACCTGGAGATCACGCTGGACGATGCCTATCATGGCAAGAAGACCGAGATCGAGATCGAGGTTTCGGCGGCCTGCGAAAGCTGCGACGGTTCCGGCGCGCAGCCGGGGACGGGCGTCAAGGGCTGCGGCACCTGTCATGGTCATGGCCAGGTGCGGGCGCAGCAGGGCTTTTTCGTGGTCGAGCGGACCTGTCCGTCCTGCCATGGCGCGGGACAGGTGATTGAAAGCCCCTGCCGTTCGTGCCGGGGCGAAGGGCGGGTGGACAAGCCCAAGACGCTTTCCGTCAGCATCCCCGCCGGTGTCGATGAAGGCACGCGCATCCGCCTGTCGGGCGAGGGCGAGGCGGGCGCGCGCGGGGCGCCTGCGGGCGATCTCTATATTTTCCTGCATGTGAAGCGGCACTCGATCTTCGAGCGGGACGGGACGACCCTGTTTGCCCGCGCGCCGGTCAGCATCACCACGGCGGCGTTGGGAGGCGTGATCGAAGTGCCGGGTCTCGACGGCCAGCGGCATGAAATCAAGATCCCGAGCGGTATTCAGTCAGGCAAGCAGATCCGCCAGCGTGGGGCGGGCATGCCCGTGCTCAACGGGCGGGGGCAGGGCGATCTGGTGATTCAGGTCGATGTAGAAACCCCGACCAGATTGACTGCGAAGCAGCGGGAATTGCTGGAAGCCTTCCGCGAGACGGAAACCGGCGAGGAATGCCCGCAGTCGACCGGATTTTTCAGCAAGCTCAAGGAAATGTGGGGGGATTGAGGCTCCTGGGGGCGGGAGCGCGGATCGCATAGTTAGGCTGTTTTCTTCGCTTCCCATCTCGCCCAGGCGTAGAAGGGAAAACCCCCCGCCATCAGCAGAAAACTCGCCCCGCTCGGCACCAATCCCGCGCCCCAGAGCGTCCAGAGCGCATAAGCCAGCCCCACCAGCGCCGCCAGCACCACCAGCCGGAACCGCAACGCCGCCAGGGCGCAGCCGACATACAGCCAGAGCGTGGCCGATGTCGACAGCAGCGCCATGGCAGTGAACAGCGCGACCAGTCCTTGCAGGCTGTTGGCGATCAGCATCAATGTTCCCAGCACGCAGGACAGCAGCAGTGCGCGGACTGGGGTGCCTTGGCGGTTGGTCCCGGCCAGCCAGCACGGCAATTCGCCGCCCCGCGCCATGGCGAGCGGCACTTCGCCTTGCAGCAGTGTCCAGCCGTTGAGCGCGCCAAGACAACTGATCGTGGCGAAGGCGGCGATGAAATGCGCCGGGCCGGGCGACCAATAATGAGCGACGAAGGCGGCGAAGGGCGAGCCTGACTGACTTTCCGCCGCGGGCAGGGTGAGCGCTATGCCGGAGCAAACCAGCAGATAGATAAGGCCCGTCACCGCCGTGCCGATCAGCGTGGCGCGGGGGATGGTCCGGGCGGGATCGCGCACCTTGTCGGCGGCGACGCTGGCGGATTCGAAGCCCAATAGCGCCCAGAGCGTCAACGCCGCCGAGGCGGTGATGCCGGCGCTGGTGAAGCCTTGGGCGGGAAAGGGCGCGACCTCCGCCTTGCCGCTGCCCAGCATCAGGGCGAGCAGGAGGAAGACCAGGATGATCGGTATCAGCTTGATCGCGGTGGTGGCGAGTTGAGTCACGCCCGCGGCCCGCGCACCGATCAGGTTGATGCCGGTGGTTAGCCAAAGAAAGGCGATCGAGACGAGCGCCCCCATGCCGGGGCGGTTGAGCGCGGGCAGGATGCTGCTGAGATTGGCGGTGGCGGCGACCGCGATGGTGACATTGGTGAAGATCACCGAAATCCAGTAGATCCAGCCGATCGCGAAACCGGCGAGCGGCCCATAGGCGCGGGTGATGAACTGCGCTGTGCCGCCGGCATCGGGCATCAGCACCGTCAGCCGCGCGATGACATAGGCGAGGATGAGCGATCCGGCGATGGTGAACACCCATCCCGCCACCGCATCCCAGCCGAAGGGCGCGAGCGAGGCGGGGAGCAGGAACACGCCGGAGCCGATCATATTGCCCATGACCAGCGCGATGCAGGCGGCAAGGCCCAACGTGCGGCTGGTGGAGGGAGGGGCCGTGGCTGGCTGGATCATGTGCCGTTTGATGGGCTTATGCGGCGCTGGGTGCAATGGGGCATGGAGGGGGAGGCGAAACGAAGAGCCAAGGGCGATGGCTGCGAATGGCCAGAGGCGGACATCGATAACATTCGTCATCCCAGCGCAAGCTGGGATCTCGTGAGTCTAGGCTGTGCCCTCTCGCCTGAGATCCCAGCTTGCGCTGGGATGACGGATTTAAATGGTAGGAATTCACCCAATTCCCGCTCTTTGGCGGCCCGGAAAAAGAACGCTCCGCTGCGGCTGGCCGAGCGGAGCGTCTTGCATCCCGCGACGCTTCAAGCCGCCAGGAACATCTCCGGATCCAGCGCCATCAGGCTGTCCGCGCCGCCCTCGATCTTGCGGCGGAGCGCGCCGGCGTCGGGCATGATGCGTTCCGCAAAGAAGCGGGCCGTCACCAGCTTGGCTTCATGGAATTTGGCATCCTCCGAGCCTGCCGCGATCTGGGCCGTAGCCGCCCTGGCCATGCGCAGCCACATCAGGCCCGTCGCGACGATCCCCAATATGTGCATATAGTGCACCGCGCCCGCCCCGGCATTGTCAGGATTCTTCATTGCATTCTGCATCAACCACATGGTCGCGGCGCCAAGCTGGCCGCTCGCCTTTTCCAGCGCTTCGGCCAGGGGTGCGAGCTTTTCGTCGGCCTTGGCTGCCGCCACCTCATCCGCGATGATCTTGAGGAAGGCCTGGAGCGCCCGGCCGCCGTTCATGGGCAGCTTGCGCCCGACAAGGTCCATCGCCTGTATGCCGTTGGTGCCCTCGTAAATCTGGGCGATGCGGGCGTCGCGGACATATTGTTCGACGCCATTTTCCCAGATGTAGCCATGACCGCCGAACACCTGCTGCGCCGTCACGGCGACATCGAAGCCCTTGTCCGTGCCATAGCCCTTGATCACCGGGGTCAGCAGTTGGACGAGGTCGTCGGCCGCCTGACGTTCTTCTTCCGTGGCGGCATGGTGGGAGAGGTCGACCTGAAGCGCGCCCCAGAGCATCAGCGCGCGCAGCCCTTCGGTCAGCGCCTTGCCCTCCATCAACATCCGGCGCACATCGGGGTGGACGAACAGGGTGTCGGCCTTTTCCTCCGGCTCCTTGGGGCCGGTCAGCGCCCGGCCCTGGCGCCGGTCATGCGCATAGGCGGCGGCGTTCTGATAGGCGATTTCCGCTTGGCCCAGACCCTGGAGACCAACCCCCAGCCGCGCCGCGTTCATCATGATGAACATGGCGGCCAGACCCTTATTCTCCTCGCCCACCAGCCAGCCGGTCGCGCCGTCATAGTTCATGACGCAGGTGGCATTGCCGTGAATGCCCATCTTATGTTCCAGCGAGCCGCAGGAAACCGCATTGCGTTCACCCAGCGATCCATCCTCCTTCACGAGGAATTTCGAGACGACGAACAGCGAGATTCCCTTGCTGCCCTCCGGCGCGTCGGGAGTCTTGGCAAGGACGAGGTGGATGATGTTTTCCGCCAGGTCATGCTCGCCCGCCGAAATGAAGATCTTGGTCCCGCTGATCGTGAAGCTGCCGTCCTGCTGGGGTACGGCCTTGGTCTTGATGAGGCCGAGATCGGTGCCACAATGCGGTTCCGTCAGGTTCATCGTCCCGGTCCATCGGCCCGACACCATATTGGGGAGGTAAGTCTGCTTCTGCTCTTCGCTGCCCTTGGCGATCAGGGCGGCCACGGCCCCGCTGGTCAGGCCATGATACATTTCGAAGCTGTGGTTGGCCGAGAGTATATATTCGCTGACCGCCGTCGCCACGACATGGGGCAGACCCTGCCCGCCATATTCGACCGGCGCATGCAGCGTGGTCCAGCCGCCCTCGACATAGGCGTCATAGGCCGCCTTGAAGCCGGTCGGCGTGGTGACGCTGCCGTCCGGGTGGCGGGTGCAGCCTTCCTTGTCGCCCACGGCGTTCAAGGGGAAGAGGACTTCGGCGGCGATCTTGCCGCCTTCGGTCAGGATCGCCTCGACCAGATCCGCGGTCGCATTTTCGAAACCGGGCAGATTGGTGTAGCGGTCCAGCCCCAGCACATGGTCGAGCACGAAGCGGGTGTCGCGGACGGGGGCGGTATAGCTGGGCATGATCTTCTCCGGACGATTCTGTTCTGGTGAGGGGGATTATCTGTCGAGGACGGTCACGAACTGGGAGAGTTCCGCGATGGCGGCATCGATATCGTCTTTCTGGCGGGTCAGAAGGTCGATGCGCGCCTTGCACTTGGCGATGGTGACGCGGCGCTGCTCCTCATGTCCCTCGTCGGCATCGTAGAGGTCGATCATCTCGCGAATGTCGGACAGGCTGAAGCCCACCCGCTTGCCGCGCAATATCCACGCCAGCCGGGCGCGGTCGCGGCGCGAATAGATGCGGGCCAGGCCTTGCCGTTCCGGCGCGATCAGCCCTTCATCCTCGTAGAAGCGCAGGGCGCGGGCGGTGACGCCGAACTCCTCGGACAGGTCGGTGATGGTGTAAGATTGCCGGTCGCTGTGATCGGGGAGTTCGATGCCGGCGATGCTGGTGCGTTTGTCCATGCCGGGTGATGTAACGCTGCCTTACGTTTACGTCAAGGTGAGTGTGCGGCCCGTGGCCCTTTTGTCCTAGTGACAGGGCGGGCCGTCGCCGCTAGGGCTTGGCGCCATGATGGGGGCAGTCAGACGATCGGAATTGGCGAAAGGCCTGCTGGCCGCGCTGGCTCTGCTCGTGCTGGCGATTCAGCTTGTTGCGCCCTCGGGCTTCATGCCGGTGCGGACCGATCGGGGCGTCGTGGTGACGCTTTGCACGGGGCAGGGCGCGGTCAATATCGTGGTCGACCGGGGGCAGGCTCCCGCCAAGGATCACGCGCCGGATGACGGCATGGCGGGGCAGCAGCATTGCCCCTTTGCCGCGTCCGTTCAGCCGGTGGTGCCGCCGCTCGCGCTGGCCGATCTGCCGCTGCCGGTCTGGCAGCTTGGCTTCGGGCCGATCGCCTTCGCGCTCAAGACCGGGCTGATCGCGCGGCTGGCCGCACCGCCGCCGCCTTCTTCGGGACCGCCCGCCACCTTCTGAATCCGCTGTTTCTCGTGCTTTTTCAGTAAGGTTGTTTTTTCATGTCCGTTTTTTCCATTTCGCGCGGCGTTTCGCTGTGTGCGCTTGCCTGCTCGCTATCTTCTCCCGCTCTGGCCGATGAGGTGGCCGAGCAAAGCCGGATCATCGTCACCGCCAGCCCCGTGGTCGAGGAGGCCGCGGCGAAAGTCGCCCGCACGCCCGGCGGGATCGATGTCGTGTCCGCCGAGGATTTCGAAGACAAGCTGGCCGTTTCCCTGCGCGATGCGCTGAGCTTTTCGCCCGGCGTCTATACCCAGCCGCGCTTCGGGCAGGAGGTGCGGATTTCCATTCGCGGGTCCGGCCTGTCGCGTGGCTATCATATGCGCGGGCTGACGCTGTTGCAGGACGGCATCCCCATCAACATGGCCGACGACAATGGCGATTTTCAGGAGCTGGACCCGCAGATCTTCCAGCATCTGGAGGTTTATCGCGGCGGCAATGCGCTGCGGCGAGGCGGGTCGACGCTGGGCGGGGCGATCAATGCGGTGACGCCGACCGGGCGAACGGCTCCGGGGGCCGAGCTGCGGGTCGATGGCGGGTCGTTCGATACGCTGCGGGCCAAGGCGGCCTACGGCTATGCCGATGAGCGGGGCGATGCCTGGGCGGCCGTCACCGCCGATCGGTCCGATGGCGATCGCGCTCATGGGCGGCGCAAGGCGCTGCGCTTCAACGGCAATGTCGGGTTGAAGCTCAATGACCGGGTGGAGACGCGCTTCTACGCCAGCGCGCAAACGATCCGGCAGAAACTGTCGGGCGCGCTCAATGAAAGCGATGCGCTGAACCATCCGGCCAAGGGCAATTTCGCTGGCGATCAGGCGCGCAATATCGATTCGATCCGCTTGCAGAACCGCACCACGGTTCAGCTTGACGGCGGCGAGCTGGCCTTCGGGGTCTATTATAATGCCAAGGCGCTCAACCATCCGATCTATCAGCTCGTCGACCAGAAGTCGAAGGATCGCGGCGTCTTCGCCAGCCTTGATCTGGCAGGGGATCTGGGCGGGCTGCCGGTCGAATTGACGCTGGGTAGCCAGGCGCGCTTCGGGCAGGGCAAATTCCGGCAGTTCGTCAATCTGAACGGCAGGCCCGGCGCGCCGACCTCCTATCAGAAGGCGCGGGCGCAGACGATCAACAGCTATGGCGAGGCGCGGATCGCACCGATTGCAGGGCTGTGGCTGATCGCGGGCGGCATCTATACCCATGGCGAGCGGCGGCTCGACAATCGTTTCGCCCCGGTAAGGAGCGGGGATGCGTCGTTCGATGCCTTCGCCCCGAAATTCGGGCTGTTGTTCGAGCCCGCGCAGACGGTGCAATTCTATGCGAATTATAGCCGGTCGGTGGAGCTGCCGGGCTTTATCGAATTGGGGCAGACACAGTTTGATACGCTGGCCGTCGGCTTTGTCCCCCTTCAGCCGCAAAAGGCATGGACAGGGGAGATCGGCACCCGTGGGACGCTTGGCATGGCCCATTGGGACATCAGCATCTATCGGGCCGATCTTCGTGGCGAGATGTTGCAATATGGCGCGGGCGACAGCGCTATTCCCGCCGCGACTTTCAATGCAGGCCGCACGCGGCATCAGGGGATTGAGGCGGGGCTGGACCTTGCGCTGGCGCCCTGGGCGATGCTGCGGCAGGTCTATCAATATAGCGATTTCCGCTTCCGCGACGATGAGCAGTTCGGCAATAACCGCTTGCCGGTGGTGCCGCGCCATTTTTACCGGGCGGAGCTGAAGCTGGGGACGGAGCGGTTCAGCGTCTCGCCGGCGGTCGAATGGCTGCCGCAGGGTGCCTGGGTGGACTATGCCAACACGAAACGGGTGGGCGATTACGCCACGCTGAACCTTGGGGCGCAGGCAGAGGTGAAGCCGGGTGTCACCCTGTTCCTCGATGCCCGCAATCTGACCGGCGAGCGGGCTGTGGGGGATATCAGCGCTCTGGTTCGCTATGTGCCGGACAATCCGGCAACTCTGGTGAATGAAGGTAGCGTCGCCTTTTATCCTGTCGAGCGGCGGGCGTTCTATGGTGGGGTGCGCGCCCGGTTCTAATTCAATCGTCATTCCCGCGAAGGCGGGAATCCATCTCCGACGCTGCATCAAGTCTATTCTTATGGGAGATGGGTTCCCGCCCCAGCGGGAACGACGATGGGAGAGATGATCCAAGGAGGACTGGAGCCGACTCGCTAATAGGTTTAGGGGCAGGCGAATGTTGCGCCTTTCCGGATTGAAACTGCCCCTCGACCATCCCGCCGAGGCGATGCCTGCCGCCATTTGCGAGCGGCTGGATCTCGCGCCGCAGCAACTGTTGAGCCATGCCGTGGTGCGCCGGGGCAATGATGCGCGACGCAAAAATGCGATCCAGCTCGTCTACACCGTCGATGTCGAAGTGACGGACGAGGCGGAGGTGCTGGAGCGCTTCGCCAAGGATCATGACGTCCGTCTGCGCCCGGACACCGACTACAAATTCGTGGCGAGGGCGCCGCAGGGCTGGTCGGGCAAGCGGCCCGTCGTGATCGGTGCGGGACCGTGCGGACTGTTTGCGGGACTGATCCTCGCGCAAATGGGCTTTCGCCCGATCATCCTCGACCGGGGCAAGGTGGTGCGGGAGCGGACCAAGGATACCTGGGGTCTGTGGCGCCGCGCCGAACTCAATCCCGACAGCAATGTGCAGTTCGGGGAGGGCGGGGCGGGCACCTTCTCCGACGGCAAGCTTTATTGCCGGGTGAAGGATCCGCGCTTTCTGGGCCGCAAGGTGCTGGAAGAATTCGTCGCCGCGGGTGCGCCCGATGACATATTGACCGAAGCGCATCCGCATATCGGGACTTTCCGCCTCGTCTCCATGGTTGAATCCATGCGCCGCCAGATCGAGGGGCTGGGCGGCGAATATCGCTGGCAGCACCGGGTTGATGAACTGGAACTGGAACGGCAGGGCGAGGGCATGCAGAAGCTGCGCGGGCTGCATCTGGCGGACGGCGGTTTCATCGAGACGGACCATGTCGTGCTGGCGGTGGGCCACAGCGCCCGCCCGACCTTCGAGATGCTGCACCGGCGCGGCGTGCATATCGAGCCGAAACCCTTTTCCATCGGCGTGCGCATCGAGCATCCGCAAAGCTGGATCGACCGCGCGCGCTACGGCAATTGCGCGGGGCATCCGGTGTTGGGCGCGGCGGCCTATAGCCTTGCCCATCATTGCGCCAATGGGCGGACGGTCTACAGCTTCTGCATGTGTCCTGGTGGACGGGTGGTTGCGGCGACTTCGGAGGAGGGGCGCGTCGTCACCAACGGCATGAGCCAATATTCACGGGCCGAGTTCAACGCCAATTCTGGCCTGGTGGTCGGCATCGATCCGGAGCGGGACTATCCCGGCGGGCCGCTGGCGGGGATCGAATTGCAGCGTCATTGGGAAAGCATGGCCTTTGTCGCGGGCGGTTCCTCCTACCATGCGCCGGGACAGAAGGTGGGGGATTTCCTTGAGGGCCGCGCTTCGAGCGAGTTGGGCGAGGTCATTCCGTCCTACAAGCCGGGCGTGACCCTGACCGACCTCTCGCGCTGCCTGCCCGAATTCGTGCTGGAGGCATTCCATGAGGCGATCCCCGTCTTCGGGCGGCAGATCGCCAATTACGACCATCCCGACGCCGTGATGACGGGGGTGGAAACCCGCACCTCCTCCCCGATCCGCATCACGCGGGGCAAGGATCATCAGAGCCTCAATGTTGCGGGCCTTTATCCCGCCGGGGAGGGGGCGGGCTATGCGGGCGGCATTCTCTCCGCCGCGATCGATGGGATAAAGGTGGCGGAGGCGGTGGGCTTGAGCATCGCGGCGGGCTGACTCCTTCCGTCACGCACCGTTCCTCTGAAGCCCGAGTCGATGCGCCGGAGCGTTATCGGCCGCCCTCGCAAAATGCCTTGATTGAAACGACTTGCCGAAGGGTGCTGCGACGGCGCGGAAACGATGCTTCAAAATGGGACAGGATGGCCCAGGTTTGAAATATTATGTATGCCGATGAGATCATTCATTTATATTGGTTACTCAATCGATCGTCTTTGTAATATATAAAGTCCCGCAGCTTTTCGGCCGGCCAGATGCCGCCGCAGCCGCTCCAATCATAATCCTACATCATCGCAGAGGAGGCTCTCATGCATGCCAAGCCCTTGATTTTGGCGCTTTGCTCGTCCCTGCTGCTGTCAACAGGGGTTAGTGCCAGACAGCCAGGCGACCAACTGACCGTGGTGGCGTCGCCGGAAAAGGAAATGACGTACGAGAAATGGCAGAATCGGACCGCGAACCGGCTGACCAGCAGCATTCGCCGGACCGCCAATCTGGCTTCCGACCATAGCGCGACCGGCTATGCCCGGGTTCAGTTCCGTCTGGATGATGAGGGGCGGCCCCAGGCCATCGCCCTTGCCCAGCCTTCGTCGTCTCGTTCCATCGACCGGATATCGATGCGGGCGGTCAAGACCATGGGGCGGTTGACGCCGTTGCCGCC
Source organism: Sphingobium sp. TB-6 (assembly GCF_012927365.1). Lineage (NCBI taxonomy): Bacteria > Pseudomonadati > Pseudomonadota > Alphaproteobacteria > Sphingomonadales > Sphingobiaceae > Sphingobium > Sphingobium sp. TB-6. The sequence continues at coordinate 198,644 of NZ_JABBGL010000003.1, forward strand.
GCAAATCGGCGCGGCTTCCAGGTTCGAGGCGTGGATCATCGTCGCCAACGATGCCTGGGAACGGGACGATATGCTGAACCGGCTTCGTACGGACCATCGGGCACAGACGCTGGCGCAGGCAGGCGCCGAGCAGCCCGTTCTGATTGCGTCGCGCTGAACGCCGCCCTTCCCCCCGGATGGCGTTGGCCCGATGCGGAGTCTGGAGGAGCGGCCGGGTTGGCGACCCGATGCGCGCGGTTCAGCCGGCGCGCATCTGCCTCCTTCGCTCTTCCAGCTTCCGCTCTCCTTCAATGGACATAGGCGGCGGTATAGGGGAGCTGAAAATAGTCGAGCCCGCTACCGATCGCGCGACCCAGGCGCGATCGGCTGTTTCGGAAGAACAACTGCTTGATGTTGAGGCCGACGCCGAAGAAGATGTCGCGTTCCGGCCTTATGCCGGCGGCGCGGTCGGCATTGGTGAAATTCTTGCCGCGATATCCGAGTTGCAGTTCGACCAGGCGCAACGGGCTGTCGCGCAACCTTGCGAAACCGGCGAGTTCAAGCGAAAGCAGAAAGCGCTGCTGTTCATAATGGCGCTTGCCCTTGAAGCTGTAGACTTCTGAATTGGGCATCATCAGCAGGCGGAAATCCAGCTTCTCCTCCAGTCCCGGCACCGTATGGCGCAGCACCGAAAAGGCCGCGCCGCCGGTATTGAAGAGGAGATCCTGTGGCGAAAAGCCACTATCCTTCTTATGCGCGTCCCACATTTCGCCATAGAGCATCAGTCCCATGGAAAGCAGCGCGGCCGGGGCTGCCGCCCTGGCCCGGTCATGGGTTTTGCGGGCTATCCGCGCGCCGAGAAATTCCGCGAACAGATAGGCGTTGAAGGCGTGGGTCAGCTAGTCGATGCCCAGATTGTTGGTGTCCTTGCCGAACCAGCCTTCATCCTTGAAATGGAAATGAGTCGTGCCGTCCGTCCAATAGGCCTGCGTCGCGCTGATATAGGCGAAGAGGCCGATGGTTTCCCATTTGGCGGCGCCGATGCGGCTGCCAAGCGAATGATAGCGACTGTCGGTATCGGCATCCGGAGCTGCCGGGCTTTGCGGATCGGCTGGCCCTTGCACGACAGGATTGGCTGGCGGGGGGTGGGGTGTCATGGCGCCCAGATCGAAGGCGGTATCCATGAGAGCCAACTGGCTGGGAGCGGCAGATCGAAGGCCTGGATCATCGCCACTTTGCGCGGCAGCGGAGGTGGAGCCGATGCACAGGGACAGCGCGGGCAGGACGGTCCATGCTGGGTGCATCTTATCTCCCCAATAAACCATGCCCATTTCATATTTCATATGAGCTATTTGATTTATCGGGATAATTTACCCCTGCCGGATGGTTCAGGACAATTTGCGATAATGGGTAATGGCTGCCCATTAATGCTTATTTCGTCGGTCGGATCGTGGGATATGCAAAGCCATATTGCTTTGGTCTTAGTCGCGGCGACACCCGCCGAAACCCCAAGCAAATTCGGAAAAGGGATTGCGAACGGCATGGAAGGTGGCATCCGCCTCCTGGCCGCCAACCCCATCCCCTGATGATGAAATGGGGAGGGCGACCGGGCCTCGCATCCGTTTCGGGCAGAGGATGGGTATATCCAAAGACAGAGGATGGGCGAGTGAAATTAATTCATTCGTATCAAAGCGATACATATCTGTCGATTATCGTTAAATATCATGAAAAACTGGGTGAAGAGATCAATATAGAATTTACAGATAGATTTACTGGCTAAAAATTGAACCGAGGCAAGAATGCTGGTGGACTGGGGTGTAAGCAAGCGAGGGCCGCGCCGGCACCCAATGGCAGGGAGCGGCGATGATGGGGAGAGGGCATGATTTTTAGCCTGGACGCCGCGTCGGCCATTGCGGGGGTGGAAGAGTGATCGCCGCCCTGTTCTTCGCATCTGCCTTGACTGTCGTTGATGGTGGCATGCTGCGCGTGAATGGCGAGCGTATCCGGCTTTTGGGCATCGACGCCCCGGACGTTGCCAGCCGTTGCGCCAAGCGCGGGACTTGCGCGCCCATCAGTCCCCGGCAGAGCAAGGAAAGCCTGAAGCGCGCGTTGCGGGATCCCATCACCATCGTTCCGGTGGCCCGCGACGCCAATGGCCGGACTGTCGCGATCGTCTATGCCGGGGGGCTCAACATGTCCTGCGAGCAGATTCGAAAGGGCATGGCCGTTTATAAGCCCGCCTGGGATATGGGCCGCCGTCTGGCGAAGGAATGCCGTTTCCTGTCGAGGCGATGACCGGGCTTGCCTAGAGAATCCCGGCGCAGCGCGTTTCGCCGGCGATGCGCGCTTTTCGAGGAAAAGTCTGGATGCCCGACAAGGATTCGAACCTTGATTGACGGAGTCAGAGTCCGCTCTCTTACCATTAGAGGATCGGGCATCAGGGTGGGCCAGTGGCTCACCGGAGAGGCGCAAATAGGCGGCGATTCCGGATTGGTCAAGAGGGTTTGCGACAGGCTTGCCGGACAATTTCATGGCTTGCCGGGCGCCACCCCAAAAGAAAACCCGCCGGACAGGCTGTCGCTTCCGGCGGGCTCTTCATCGACCCCTTATAGGGTACGAAGGGCTGGGAGCCGCTTCCCGAGATAGGAAGCGACTCCCTGATTTTCAAAGCACTTATTCCATGTCCTCGGTGGTGAAATCCTCACCCTGAACAGCAGCCAGCGGATCGTCTCCGATGGCGGCTTCCGGACCCTGGGCCAGTTCGGCGGCATGCTCTTGCGCGGCCGTCTTGGGCGCGATCAGGTCGACCTGGCTCGACGCCCGCAGCGCGGCCCGCATCGCCGCATCACGCGACGAGGCGGCGACGCGCATGCGGTTCATGCCGGCGCCGGTACCCGCCGGGATGAGGCGGCCGACGATGACGTTTTCCTTGAGGCCCACCAGCGTGTCCTTCTTGCCCTGAACCGCCGCTTCGGTGAGGACGCGGGTGGTTTCCTGGAAGGACGCCGCCGAGATGAAGGAACGCGTCTGGAGCGAGGCCTTGGTGATGCCGAGCAGCACCGGCTTGCCCGCGGCGGGCGCGAAGCCCGGCTGGAGCTTGCTGTTGATCTCGTCCATTTCCTCGCGGTCGATCTGCTCGCCCACCAGCAAAGTGGTGTCGCCGGACTCGATGATCTCGACCTTTTGCAGCATCTGGCGAACGATCGTCTCGATGTGCTTGTCGTTGATCTTCACGCCCTGCAAGCGATAGACTTCCTGGATTTCCGCGACCAGATATTCGGCCAGCGGCTCGATGCCGAGCACTTCCAGAATGTCGTGCGGGTCGGGCGAACCGCCGATCAGGTTGTCGCCGCGCTTCACGAAGTCGCCTTCCTGAACGTCGATCACCTTGCTCTTGGGGATCAGATATTCGACCGGCTCGCCGCCATCCTCGGGATTGATGGCGATCTTGCGCTTCGCCTTGTAATCCTTGAGGAACTGAACGCGGCCCGACACCTTGGCAATGATCGCATTGTCCTTGGGCTTGCGGGCTTCGAACAGTTCGGCGACGCGCGGCAGACCGCCGGTGATGTCGCGGGTCTTGGCCGCTTCGCGGCTGACACGCGCCAGCACGTCACCGGCCTGCACCTGCGCACCGTCATCGACCGACAGGGTCGCGCCGACCGCCAGCATGTAGCGGGCGGCTTCGCCCGAGCCGTCGTCCAGCAGGGTCAGGCGCGGGCGCAGATCCTCCTTGGTACGGGCGGCACCGCGATGCTCCGTCACCACGCGTTGCGCGATGCCGGTGGCTTCGTCGGTCTGTTCGGCCAGCGTCTTGCCGTCGATCAGGTCGACATATTTCACGATACCCGGCTTTTCGGTGATCACCGGCATGGTGAACGGATCCCACTCGGCAAAGCGTTCGCCCTTCGCCACGGGGTCACCGTCGGCAATGAGGACGGTGGCGCCGTAAGGCAGGCGGTGGGTTTCGCGTTCGCGACCTTCGCTATCGATGATCGCGATCTCGCCGTTACGGGCGAGCGACAGGCGACGGCCATTCTTGTCCATGATGGTCGGCATGTCGCGCAGCTCGATCGTGCCGTCCGACATGGCTTCCAGGTTCGACGTTTCGTTGAAGTTCGCCGCGCCGCCGATGTGGAAGGTACGCATGGTCAGCTGCGTGCCCGGTTCACCGATGGACTGCGCCGCGATGACGCCGACCGCTTCACCGATATTGACCGGCGTACCACGGGCGAGGTCACGGCCGTAGCACTTGCCGCAGACGCCCATCTTGCTTTCGCAGATCAGCGGGCTGCGGATCTTCACGGCCTGCGTGCCGATGGCCTCGATTTGCGCCACCAGCGCTTCGTCGAGCAGCGTGCCGATCGGCACGATGACGGTGCCGTCCTTGCTGTCGACGATATCCTGCGCCGTGGTGCGGCCCAGGATGCGCTCGCCAAGCGAGGCGATGACCGAACCGCCCTGGACGATGGCTTTCATCTCCAGCGCCTTTTCGGTGCCGCAATCTTCCTCGACGATGGTGCAATCCTGCGACACGTCGACCAGACGGCGGGTCAGGTAACCCGAGTTCGCCGTCTTGAGCGCGGTGTCGGCAAGCCCTTTTCGAGCACCATGGGTGGAGTTGAAATATTCAAGGACGGTCAGGCCTTCCTTGAAGTTCGAGATGATCGGCGTTTCGATGATTTCGCCCGACGGCTTGGCCATCAGGCCGCGCATACCGGCAAGCTGCTTCATCTGGGCCTGCGAACCACGGGCACCGGAGTGCGCCATCATGTAGATCGAGTTGATCTGGGCCATGCGGCCGGTCGCCGGATCCTTGGGCTGGGCGCGAATCTCGTCCATCATGGCGTTCGCCACCACGTCGCCGCAACGGCTCCAGGCGTCGATCACCTTGTTGTACTTTTCCTGCTGAGTGATCAGGCCGTCCTGATATTGCTGCTCGTAATCAGCCACCAGCGCCTTGGTTTCGGCGACGGTGCCTTCCTTCGAGTCCGGGATCACCATGTCGTCCTTGCCGAACGAAATGCCGGCCTGGAACGCGTGGCGGAAGCCCAGCGCCATGATGGCGTCGGCGAACAGCACCGTGTCCTTCTGGCCGGTGTGGCGATAGACCTGATCGATGACGTCCCCGATTTCCTTCTTGGTGAGAAGGCGGTTGACGACGTCGAAGGGCACCTTGTGGCTCTTGGGCAGACATTCGCCCAGCAGCATGCGGCCCGGCGTCGTTTCGAAGCGCTTCATATACTGATTGCCGGCTTCGTCGGTCTGCGGCACGCGGCTGGTGATCTTCGAGTGCAGCGTCACGGCCTTGGCATAGAGAGCCTGATGGACCTCCTGCATGTCGGACAGCAGCATGCCTTCGCCCGGCTCGCCTTCACGTTCCATGGACAGGTAATAGATACCCAGAACCATGTCCTGCGAGGGGACGATGATCGGCTTGCCGTTCGCGGGGCTGAGGATGTTGTTGGTCGACATCATCAGCACGCGGGCTTCCAACTGGGCTTCCAGCGAGAGCGGCACGTGGACGGCCATCTGGTCACCGTCGAAGTCGGCGTTGAAGGCCGAGCAGACCAGCGGGTGAAGCTGGATCGCCTTGCCCTCGATCAGCACGGGTTCGAACGCCTGGATGCCGAGGCGGTGGAGCGTCGGCGCGCGGTTCAGCATGACCGGGTGCTCGCGGATCACTTCGTCCAGGATGTCCCAGACCTCCTTGCGCTCCTTTTCGACCCATTTCTTCGCCTGCTTCAGGGTCATGGAGAGACCCTTGGCGTCGAGGCGGGCGTAGATGAAGGGCTTGAACAGTTCGAGCGCCATCTTCTTGGGCAGGCCGCACTGGTGCAGCTTGAGTTCCGGGCCGGTCACGATGACCGAACGGCCGGAATAGTCGACGCGCTTGCCGAGCAGGTTCTGACGGAAGCGGCCCTGCTTGCCCTTGAGCATGTCGGACAGCGACTTGAGCGGACGCTTGTTGGCGCCGGTGATGACGCGGCCGCGGCGGCCATTGTCGAACAGGGCGTCGACGGCTTCCTGCAACATGCGCTTTTCGTTGCGGACGATGATGTCCGGCGCGCGCAGCTCCATCAGCCGCTTCAGGCGGTTGTTGCGGTTGATCACGCGGCGATAGAGGTCGTTAAGGTCCGACGTCGCGAAGCGGCCACCGTCCAGCGGCACCAGCGGGCGCAGTTCCGGCGGGATGACTGGAACGACGTCCAGGATCATCCATTCGGGACGGTTGCCCGATTCCAGGAAGCTCTCGACGACCTTCAGCCGCTTGATGATCTTCTTGGGCTTGAGTTCCGACTTGGTGACGGCCAGTTCGTCCAGCAGCGCCTGCTTCTCGCCCTCAAGGTCGAGGTCCATCAGCATCTGCTTGACCGCTTCCGCGCCGATCCCGGCGGAGAAGGCGTCCTCGCCATATTCGTCCTGCGCGTCCAGCAGTTCGTCTTCGGTCAGAAGCTGGAACTTTTCGAGCGGGGTCAGGCCCGGCTCGGTGACGATGTATGATTCGAAATACAGCACCCGCTCAAGCTGCTTCAACTGCATGTCGAGCAGCAGGCCGATGCGCGAGGGCAGCGACTTCAGGAACCAGATGTGCGCGACCGGGGCGGCCAGTTCGATATGGCCCATGCGCTCGCGGCGGACCTTCGACACGGTCACTTCCACGCCGCACTTTTCGCAGACGATGCCCTTGTACTTCATGCGCTTATACTTGCCGCACAGGCATTCATAATCCTTGATCGGACCGAAGATGCGCGCGCAGAACAAGCCGTCACGCTCGGGCTTGAACGTGCGGTAGTTGATGGTTTCCGGCTTCTTGATCTCACCGAAGGACCAGCTGCGGATGCGTTCCGGGGAGGCGAGGCCGATCTGGATCTGGTCGAAGGTTTCCGGCTTCTGGACCGGATTGGCGAAATTGGTCAGTTCGTTCATATTTCATGTCCCTCTAGAGGGTAAAATTTCCGGGTGAAGAAGGGGAGGGGCGCCGCCGACAGGCAGCGCCCGACAACCCTTACTCCGCCGCCTGCGCGAAGCCGTCGTCATCCTCGACCTCGTCCATCGCGGCGAGTTCGACGTTGAGGCCCAGCGAGCGCATTTCCTTGACCAGCACGTTGAAGCTTTCGGGGATGCCGGCTTCGAACGTGTCGTCGCCCTTGACGATCGCCTCGTAGACCTTGGTACGGCCGACCACATCATCCGACTTCACCGTCAGCATTTCCTGCAAGGTATAGGCGGCGCCATAGGCCTGGAGCGCCCACACCTCCATTTCACCGAAGCGCTGGCCACCGAACTGCGCCTTACCGCCCAGCGGCTGCTGGGTGACGAGGCTGTAGGGGCCGATGGAACGGGCGTGGATCTTGTCGTCGACCAGATGGTGCAGCTTGAGCATATAGATGATGCCAACGGTCACCTTGCGGTCGAACCGGTCGCCAGTGCGGCCATCGTACAGGTCCGACTGACCCGATGTATGCAGCCCCGCCAGCTCCAGCATCGCCGACACGTCGGCTTCGCGGGCGCCGTCGAACACCGGGGTCGCCATCGGCACGCCTCGTGCAAGATGCTCGGCAAGGTCGACGATCTGTTCCGCAGTGCGGCCGTTGATCTGATCGGCATAATGCTCGCCATAGGTTTCCAGCAGGCGGGTCTTGACCGCATCCGGCATCTCACCGGCCTGCGCGTTCGGATTGGCTTCCCGCCAGTCCTCCAGCGCATGCTTGAGCTGCTGGCCCAGACCGCGCGCGGCCCAGCCCAGATGCGTTTCGAAAATCTGCCCGACGTTCATGCGCGACGGCACGCCCAGCGGGTTCAGCACGATGTCGACATGGGTGCCGTCTTCGAGGAACGGCATGTCCTCGATCGGCAGGATGCGCGAGATGACGCCCTTGTTGCCGTGACGGCCGGCCATCTTGTCGCCCGGCTGGAGCTTGCGCTTCACCGCGACGAACACCTTGACCATCTTGAGCACGCCCGGCGGCAGCTCGTCGCCGCGCTGCAGCTTGTCGACGCGGTCCTCGAACTTCTCGACGATCAGCTTCACCGCTTCGTCATACTGTGCCTTGACGGCTTCGATGCCGGCCTGACGGGTGTCGTCCGCAACCGCGAACTTCCACCATTCATGACGCTCGACTTCGCCCAGCAGGGCTTCGTCGATCTCGACGCCCTTGCGCACGCCCTTGGGCGCGGCCGTGGCGGTCTGACCGAGCAGCATTTCCTGCAAGCGGTTGAAGGTCGCGCGGTTGAGGATGGCGCGCTCGTCCTCGCGGTCCTTGGCGAGACGGTCGATTTCCTCCCGCTCGATCGCCATGGCGCGTTCGTCCTTGTCGATGCCGTGGCGGTTGAAGACGCGCACTTCCACGACGGTCCCGGCGACGCCCGGCGGCAGACGCAGCGAGGTGTCGCGCACGTCGCTCGCCTTTTCACCGAAGATGGCGCGGAGCAGCTTTTCTTCCGGGGTCATTGGCGATTCACCTTTGGGGGTGATCTTGCCGACCAGGATATCGCCCGGCTCCACTTCGGCGCCGATATAGACGATGCCCGCCTCGTCGAGGTTGCGTAGCGCTTCCTCACCGACATTCGGGATGTCGCGGGTGATGTCTTCCGGCCCCAGCTTGGTGTCGCGGGCCATGACCTCGAACTCCTCGATATGGATCGAGGTGAAGACGTCATCCTTCACGATCCGTTCGGAGATCAGGATGGAGTCTTCGTAGTTGTAGCCGTTCCACGGCATGAACGCGACCAGCGTGTTGCGGCCCAGCGCCAGCTCGCCGAACTCGGTCGACGGGCCGTCGGCGATCACGTCGCCGGCTTCGATCAGGTCGCCCACCTTCACCAGCGGACGCTGGTTGATGCAGGTGTCCTGGTTCGAACGCTGGAACTTCTGGAGCGTGTAGATGTCGACGCCCGACTGGCCCGGCGCGATGTCGCCGGTGGCGCGGATGACGATACGGGTCGCGTCGACCTGATCGACGATGCCCGCCCGCTTGGCGGCGATGGCCGCGCCGGAATCGCGAGCCACGGTGCCTTCCATGCCGGTGCCGACGAACGGCGCTTCGGCACTCACCAGCGGCACGGCCTGACGCTGCATGTTCGATCCCATGAGCGCGCGGTTGGCGTCGTCATTTTCCAGGAACGGAATGAGCGAAGCCGCGACCGAGACGAGCTGCTTGGGGCTGACGTCCATCAGGGTGATATGGTCTTTGGGCGCCATCAGGAATTCGCCCGCTTCACGCGCCGAAATCAGGTCTTCGGCCAGCGTGCCGTCGACGTTCAGTTCGGCGTTCGCCTGTGCGATGGTGTGCTTGGCCTCTTCCATCGCGGACAGATAGACGACCTCATTGGTCACCTTGCCGTCGATCACCTTGCGATAAGGCGTCTCGATGAAGCCATATTTATTCACGCGGCTGAAGGTCGCGAGCGAATTGATCAGACCGATGTTCGGGCCTTCCGGCGTTTCGATCGGGCAGATACGGCCATAATGGGTCGGGTGAACGTCGCGGACTTCGAAGCCTGCGCGTTCACGGGTCAGACCGCCCGGCCCAAGCGCCGACACGCGGCGCTTGTGGGTGACTTCCGACAGCGGGTTGGTCTGGTCCATGAACTGCGAAAGCTGCGAGGAGCCGAAGAATTCACGCACCGCGGCCACGGCGGGCTTGGCGTTGATGAGGTCGTTCGGCATCACGGTCGACACGTCGACGCTGCTCATGCGCTCCTTGACGGCGCGCTCCATGCGCAGCAGGCCGACGCGATACTGGTTTTCCAGCAGTTCGCCCACCGAACGGACGCGGCGGTTGCCGAGATTGTCGATATCGTCGATCTCGCCCTTGCCGTCCTTGAGGTTCACCAGTTCCTTGACCACGGCGAGGATGTCCTCGACGCGCAGGGTGGTGACGGTGTCCTCGGCATCGAGGTCGAGGCGCATGTTGAGCTTCACGCGGCCAACGGCGGACAGGTCATAGCGTTCCGGATCGAAGAATAGACCGGCGAAGAGGGCTTCGGCGGTTTCCTTCGTCGGCGGTTCGCCGGGGCGCATGACGCGATAAATGTCGGACAGCGCCTGGTCGCGTTCCTCGGCCTTGTCGGCCTTGAGCGTGTTGCGGATCCACGGACCGGTGGTGACATGGTCGATGTCGAGCAGTTCGAGACGGTCGATGCCCGCCTTGTCGAGCTTTTCGAGATTTTCGGGCGACACTTCGTCACCGGCCTCAATGTAGATCTCGCCGGTCGTCTCGTTGATGAGGTCATAGGCGCTGTAGCGGCCATAGACTTCCTCGGTCGGGATCAACAGCGTCTCAAGCCCGTCCTTCTCCGCCTTGTTGGCGGCGCGGGGCGAAATCTTGTGACCGGCGGCGAACACCACTTCGCCCGACTTGGCGTCGACGATGTCGAAAGCCGGCTTCTGGCCGCGCCATGCTTCGGCGAGATAGGGGATCTGCCAGCCGCCTTCGCCACGGACGAAGACCACCTTGTTGTAGAAATAGCCGAGCATGTCCTCGGGCGTCAGGCCCAGCGCATAGAGCAGCGCGGTGACCGGCAGCTTGCGCTTGCGGTCGATACGGACGTTGACGATGTCCTTGGCGTCGAACTCGAAGTCGAGCCACGAACCACGGTACGGGATCACGCGAGCGGCAAACAGATATTTGCCCGACGAATGGGTCTTGCCCCGGTCATGGTCGAACAGCACGCCCGGCGAGCGGTGCATCTGCGACACGATGACGCGCTCGGTTCCGTTGACGATGAAGGTGCCGTTGCCGGTCATGAGCGGCATGTCGCCCATGTAGACGTCCTGCTCCTTGATATCGAGCACGGAGCGGGTTTCGGTGTCCTGATCCACCTCGAACACGATCAGGCGCAGGGTGACGCGCATCGGCGCCGCATAGGTGATGCCGCGCTGACGACATTCCTCGACATCATATTTCGGGTCTTCGAGTTCGTAGTGAACGAAGTCCATCTCTGCGGTGCCCGCGAAATCGCGGATCGGGAAGACCGAGCGCAGGGTCTTTTCCAGGCCCGACACATAGCCGATGGCCGGGTTCGAACGGAGAAATTGCTCATAGCTCTCCCGCTGAACTTCGATCAGGTTCGGCATCTGCACCACTTCGTGGATGTCACCGAACACCTTCCTGATGCGCTTCTTCGCGCCGGTATTGCTGATCGTGGGGAGAGCTTTGGTCGCCATTGCGTATCCTGCCTGTTGCCTAAGCGTGTTATTCGTCGCATTTTTTCGCATCGCAGCGAAAATTCAGCCTGGCCTGTCGATTTCGGGGGTGATTCGCCCCTCTATCGTCACGCAAAAAAGTGCGGGCCGGGACTGTCCGATCCGCACTGTCAGCGTCTGGTGACCCGCCGTTTTCGCCCAATCCCGCCGGTTTCGTGCGCTAAACGAAGCCGGTCCCCGGGCGATCCGGGGGACGGTTCCCGCCTTGCCCGAAGGCGCGGCACGAACCGAATTTGAACGACCCATATAGGCGCCGCACCTTCCTTTGTGAAGGGGGCAGCTTGCCTGATCCAGTTTAGTTGCCGCTTTGGGGCGTTGCTGTAGAGAGATGGAATGATTCTCTCGGTCATTCAATCCCTTCCGCCGATGGCGCGCCTTGCGTGAAGGGGTGGGCGCGTCTGTGCTGCGCGTCTGTGCTGGCGATCGCTGCGCCTGCTTTCGGCCAGGAAGAGGATGAAGCCTATGGCCAATTGGCGGGCCAACGGATCGTCATCGTCACCGCGCGCCGGGTTCCCGAAGCGCAGGACAAGGTGCCGATCAGCCTTGTCCGCCTCGACCGGAACGATCTGGAACGGCGGGGCATCGACGCGCTGGCCGATCTGGCGGGGGCGGTGCCCAATCTGACCATGCCGACGGTCGGCGCCTTCGGGGCGCGGCAGCCGATCATTCGCGGGGTCTTTTCGCCCATCGGGGCGTCCACCGTCGGCCTCTATGTTGACGATGTGCCGGTGCAGATCCGTTCGCTGGAGGTAGCGGGCAATCCTGACCTGCGCCGTTTCGACCTGGAGCGGGTGGAGGTGTTGCGCGGACCGCAGGGGACGCTGTTCGGCGCCGATTCCATGGGCGGCACCATCCGCACCCTGACCCGTCAGCCGCAACTGGAGGGCATGGACGCGCAGATCAGCGGCGAGGCGGCGGCGGTCAGGGGCGGCGGCCTCACCCGCGAGATGCAGGCGGCGTTGGGCAGCGCCATCCTGCCGGGCCGGATCGGTGCGCGGGTCAGCGCCTATTATCGGCGCGATGCCGGCGTCATCGACCGGTTCGACCCCGCTTCCGGCGCGCTTTTGACGAAGAATGTCGATCATGGCGCGGCGCTGGGCCTGCGCCTGGCGGTCAAGGCGGCCCCGAGCGAGCGTCTGGAACTGACGCCGTCGCTTTTCTACCAGAGGACGGAGCGAGGCGACCTGCCTTTCCACGAAAGCACCCTTGGCCGATTCCGCCAGTCCGCAACCCTGCGCCAGCCCGGCCGCGACCGCTTCCTGCTGCCCAGCCTGACCGCCCGGCTGGATCTGGGTGGGGCCACGCTGACCAGCGTCACCGCTTGGCTGGATCGCCGGAACCGCCAGATCGTCGATTATTCCGGCTTCTTTGGCGAGATCGTGCTGGGCGGCGCCGTGCCCGGCATCCGTACGCCGGGCGGCAGCTATAGCCGCACCACCGTCGGCCAGCGCAATTTCACGCAGGAAGTGCGGCTCGCTTCCGGCGCGGAGGGGGCGGTCCGCTGGTTGATCGGGGGCTTTTACGGCCGGTCGCGGATCGTCATGGAGCAGCGCGTGGTCGAACCGGGGATCGCTGATCTCGCGCAATCGCAGCTCGGCCTGTCGATCGAGGAGATTTTCGGCCTGCCGTTGCTGCCCGGCGGCCAGAGCTATCATAGCCGTCAACAGATTGGCGAGCGCACGCTGGCCGCTTTCGGGCAGGCGAGCTGGGCGCTGGCACCCCGCTGGGAGGTGACGGCGGGGCTGCGCGTGTCGCATAATCCGCTGAGCTTCCGCCTGATGTCCGAGGGGCCGTTCGCAGGCGGGAGCAACGCCGTCGGCCCCCGCCGCCAGAGCGGCACGCCCGTCATCCCGCATGCCAGCCTGTCCTGGCGTCCGGCGGACGACAGCCTGGTCTATCTGAGCGCGGGTAAGGGCTTTCGCAGCGGTGGCACCAATGGGGCGGTTCCGGCGGCGAGTTGCGCCGCCGATCTGTCCGCCATGGGACGCATCGCCGCGCCGGACAGCTATGATTCGGACTCCCTCTGGAGCTTTGAGGCAGGGGTGAAGGCTGGATTTCCGGCGCAGGGATTTCATCTGTCGCTGGCCGCCTTCCGCATCGATTGGGAACGCATCCAGCAATCGGTCTCCTTGCCCAATTGCGGCTTTTCCTATGTCGACAATCTGGGCACGGCGCGCAACCGGGGCGTCGAGCTGGCGGTGCAGGCCGAGCCGTTGCGTGCGCTGAAGCTCGACTTTTCGCTGGGCTTTGTCGATGCGCGCTTTCGCCGCGATGTCGGGCTTGCCGGAGCGGGTAGCATCGTTGCCGCCGGGGATCGTGTTCCTTATGTGCCGCGCTGGTCGGGGACGCTGGCGGCGGAATATGGCTTCGTGCTGCCAGGCCGGGTGGACGGCTTCATCCGGTCCGAATGGCGGCATGCGGGCCGCTATCGCCGCGCGCCTTCGCCCCGGTCGGTCGCTTATGATCCCCGTGTCTATGCGGGGGAGGGGAGCGATCTGCTGTTCCTGCGCGTGGGGCTTGGCCGGGATGGCTGGCGGTTGTCCGCCTTTGCCGACAATCTGCTGGACAGCCGGGCGGTTCTCTACCGCAATGCGGAACTGGTGCCGGTCACCGGATCGCCGCTGCGCGAAATGGCGCAGCGCCCGCGCACCATCGGCCTGTCAGCCAGCATCGGCCTTTGACGGGCGCACCAGCGCGATGACCGGGGCGGCTATCAGCGCGAGTGCGGCATAGACCAATATAGGCAAGCCATAGCCGCCGCCCGCCGCCCGCATCTGGTCGGTCAAGAGCGGCGCCAGCGCGCCGACCAGGCTGATGATCGCGGTATTGAGGCCAAGCAGCCTGGGGAACGCCTCCGCCTCCACCACATCGGCCAGCAGCATCGATCCCGACTGGCCGGGCAGCGCGCTCGCGACGCCCCAGATCAGGACGAACAGGCAGACCCCGGCCATATCCAGGGCGCGAACCCCCATCAGCGCCATCGTCCCCATCGCCAGCAGCAGGGCCGTCGCGATCAGGCTGCGCCCCGCGCCGAGCCGGTCGGCCAGCATACCGCCCATCAACAGCGCGGGCAGACCCAGCAGATTGGCGCTGCTATAGGCAAGCACTGCGCTGGATTGCGTCAGTCCCTGCGCCATCAGGCTGTCCACCGTCGCGAACAGCACGCCGTTGATCGCGAGCTGCAACAGGGTCATCGCCAGGACGATGCGGCAGAAATTCGCGCTGCGCAGCGCGGCTCTGGTCGCGTCCGGACCGGCCGTCGGCTGGCCGCTGTCGATCCGGCCGCCGGGCACCATCAGGACCAGCGGCGGGCAGGCCAGCGCCATGACCGCCGCGCAGAGCAGCATGGCCGTGCGCCACGACCAGATCGCCATGGCCGCCCCGACAAAAGGCGGCACGAGCGCGCCCGCCACGACCGCCGCGCCCAGAAAGATCGCCAGCGCCATGCCCCGCCGCGCCAAATGATGCCGGGTGATGACGGCGATGCCGGGCACGATGGTCGATGCGCCGACGCCTAGGCCCGTCAAGGCCATGGCGGCTGTCAGGGCCAGCCGGTCCTGCGCCATGGCGGCAAGCTCATATCCGGCGGCGCTGAGCGCGATGCCGATCAGCAGGACCGACCGGGCGCCCACCTTCCCCAGCGCCCAGCCGACCGCCAGGCTGGCAAGGCTCATCGCCAGCAAGAAGGCGGTGGCTGCGCCGCCCGCCTGACCCCCGAAATCGACCGCGAGGGCAGGCAGAAACACGCCCAGCGACATCAGCGTGCAGCCCTGGATCGGTAGGGTGATCGCAGACAATGCGCCGACTGGAAGCCAGGCGTTTTGCGCCTCACTATCCGCAGAAACCGGGGGCAAAGGGGAGAACCGGCGGAACATGGCAGCAGCATTATCCGTTTTTTCAGTGATTTGAATGGGCTGATGTCCGATTTGTGCAATGCGGCAAGCGGAAGCTGCGTATATTCCCCTATTGCCAGATGGCATGGGGAGTTGGGGCAGGATTGTGATCCGTACGGAGGAAATCTACGACGCGGCGACCGACGATGCAGTGTTCGACCGGCTGGCTTCGACGCTGGCGGAGGCGGTCGGCGCGCGCTCGGGCGTCCTGCATTGGGGGCGCGCGCCCCAACATGTCGCGGAAATATCCTATTCCGGTTATTTTTCCGATGCGCAGATGGCGGTTTACGACCAGCAATTTCAGGATGACGATATCTGGGGCGTGGCGCTGGACCGGGCCGAAGCGATCAATCGCGTCTGGAATATCGAAGCCTTCGTGCCAGCCCAGACCTATGAAGGCAGCCGGATCTACAATGAGTGGATCAGGGGGATGGGTGACGACACCTTTCGCTGCCTGGGCGGCATGATTCAAAAGGATGGGACGACGGGCCATATCGGCCTGCACCGCGGGCGCACGCAAAAGCCCTTCAGCGAGGGTGAGGTGCGGGCGGTACAGGGCAGCATCGACCATATCGGCCGCATGTTCGCGATCCGCAGCAAGCTGGACCGCGCCAATCATTATGGCCGGTCGCTGCATGCGACGCTCGACATGGTGGGCCATGCGGTCTTCACTCTCCGCCCCAACGGCGTGCTGATCGACTGCAATCATCTGGCGGACGCGCTGTTGCGCCGTGCCGATGCGCTGAGCTTGCGGCAGCGGCAATTGAAGGCGCGCGCGCCGCGCGATGATGAAGCCTTGCAGACTGCGCTGAGGGGCGCGGCGGCGCGGCAGGGCGGGCAGGCGAGCGCGATCTTCGTCCATCGCGAACAGGGTCTGCCCTATGTGCTGTCGATCGCTTCGGTGCGCGTCGGCATGGAACGGCAGATCGTCGTGATCGTGACCGATCCGGCTGACCGGGATCTGAGCCTTACCAGCCGCATCCGCGCGCTCTACGGCCTTACCCGGGCGGAGGCGGAGGTGGCCGAAGCGCTTTGCGCGGGCCGTGGCCTGGAGGAGCTGTCGCAGGAACGCGGCGTGGCGCTCAACACGGTGCGGACGCAGATCAAGAATATCTATGTGAAGCTGGATTGCAGCCGCCAGTCCGAACTGGTCGCCCGCATCGGCGCGCTGCCGCGTTTGAGCGGGTTCGAGGAAGAATAGACTCCCCTCTTACGGCTTGACCGGCGGCACCATGACCTGGGGTGGCGTTGCAGGCGGCACGATCTTCACCACCTCGAACCTTTCCTTGCGCCGGACTCCGGCCAACTCCGGAGCGGCAGCGGGCTGTGCAGTGGCGGTCGCCGCCGGAATCCGCTGGCGCATGCATTCATCCTTGTTGGCTCGCGGCGTCTGGATGCAGTTCCACAGCGACCGCTGCAACCCCGTCGCGCTGTTGTGGATATAGGCGAAGGCCATGCTTTCCATTTGATCGCCCGACAGTGGCAGGCCAGTCGGCGCGGTTCCGGCTCGCCATGCCATGATCCGGCATTCGGGCCGCCCGGCGCAGAAGGTCTGCGCCATCGTCGGCCAATTGTCGGGCGAAGCCGTGTGGCCCAGTTCGACGAGAAAACTCTTCGCCCCCGGCGCGATGGCGATCAACCGTACGCCCGCCATCATCTGGCCCAGGGATTCCATTCCGATCATCTGCTGGGGCAGCGCCGCGAGATCCACGACCGTGCCGCCAGCCAGAACCGGCAGACCGGCGGGTCCGCCCTGATGCGCGGCTGACAGGCGCGCGATGCGCTCGACCAGCGGTTCGCCATTCTCCCCCGTCCGGCGGAAAGCGGGCGGCGTCCCCCACCAGCCCCGCCAGCGGAAGAAGAGATGCGTGCCGACGGAAGAGATCTTGTCCAGGCTACTGCTCCAATAGGGCACGACCCAGTCGGTATGATAATGGGTGGCATAGCCGACCGGCTTGTAAACCTTGCCTGCCAGCGCCGATTTCGCGATGTCCCGCGCCCTTTCCCACGCCGCCTGGGTCGGCGTGCGGGCGAGCGCACCATCGCAGGTGAAGGTGAACTGGCACCCGGTCGCGCGTTCCTGCCCCTGGAAAACGACGCCGCAGACGGTCTTGGGAAAGGCCGGATGCCGCACCCGGTTCAGCACCACCTGCGCCACGGCCCGCTCGCCCACGGCGTCGTCGCCCGCCTCATAGATCTGCGCTGCGGCCAGGCAGTCCGTGGCGCGGGCGAGGTCGGTTTGCGAGCCTGAGAAGATGAAGGGCCGTGCCGCCGGATTGGGCAGGCGGGAAAAGGGAATGGCGGCGTTGAACGCTTCCGCCTCATCGCGGTCGAGCGCATAGATCTGAACCGGCGCGACCGCCGGGGGCAGGGTCGTCGGGCGCTTGAACCGGGCGGCGGCGACGGCGTCGAGCCGCGGTTTGCCCGAAGGCGTCCGAGCCTCCCATGCAGCGACCAGGGCGGGCAGGCCGACGAACAGCACGAGCCACAACAGCCACATCGCGCGATGCGGCTGGCCGTTGGAGGTTTCGTCGGTCATGCCCGGTCCGGATCGTGCCTGTTTCTGGGCCTTATTCGGGCAGGAAATCGGGTACCGACAGATAGCGTTCGCCGGTGTCATAGTTGAAGCCCAGAACGCGGCTGCCCTCGGCAAGTTCCGGCAGCTTCTGCGCGATCGCCGCCAGTGTCGCGCCGGAGGAGATGCCGACCAGCACGCCTTCCTCCCGCGCCGCCCGACGAGCGAATTCCTTGGCGTCGGCGGGGTCGACCTGGATCACGCCGTCCAGCAACTGGGTATGGAGGTTCGCCGGGATGAAGCCCGCGCCGATGCCCTGGATCGGATGAGGGCCGGGCTGGCCGCCGCTGATGACATGGGACAGGGTAGGCTCGACCGCATAGACTTTGAGGTGGGGCCAGAGTGTTTTAAGCACCTGCGCCACGCCGGTGATATGGCCGCCGGTGCCGACGCCGGTGATCAGCGCGTCGATCGGGCTGTCCGCGAAGTCGACGGCGATTTCCTGCGCGGTGGTGCGGACATGGACGTCGATATTGGCCGGGTTCTCGAACTGCTGCGGCATCCAGCTATTGGGCGTCTGTTCGACCAGTTCCAAGGCGCGCTCGATCGCGCCCTTCATGCCCTTTTCGCGCGGCGTCAGGTCGAAGCTGGCGCCATAGGCCAGCATCAGGCGGCGGCGCTCCAGGCTCATGCTTTCGGGCATGACCAGGACCAGCTTGTAACCCTTGACCGCCGCGACCATGGCCAGGCCGACGCCGGTATTGCCCGATGTCGGCTCGATGATGGTGCCGCCAGGTTTCAGGTCGCCCGATGCTTCGGCCGCTTCGATCATGGACAGGGCGATTCGGTCCTTGATCGACCCGCCGGGGTTGGAACGTTCGGACTTGATCCACACCTCCGCGTCACCGAACAGCCGGTTGACGCGGATATGCGGCGTATTGCCGATAGTTTCCAAAATGCTGGATGCCTTCATTGCGCTTTCTCCTGCTTGGATTCGGCCGCCTTTGTTTCAGGTGGGTCGAAGGTACGGGCAAGGCGCAGCTCTGGGAAGAGCCGTGCCCAGATTAGGGTTATCACGATGGCGCCGATGCCGCCGCCGATCACCGCCGCGACCGGGCCGACCAGCGCGGCGAGGAAGCCGGATTCCGCCTCGCCCAATTCATTGGAGGCGGAAATGGTGAGCTGCGACAGGCTGGACACCCGGCCGCGCATCTCATCGGGGGTGTGGAGCTGGATCAGCGACTGTCGGACATAGACGGAAACCATATCCGCCGATCCCAGCAGGATCAGCGCGCCGATGCCGACTTCCGGCGCGATGTTGCGCGGCAGGAAGGCGGTGGCGCCGAAGATGATCGTGGCGATGCCGAACAGGATGACGGAGCCCAGCATCTTGAGGCCCACCTCGGTCCTCATGGGACGGAAGGAGAAGAAGAGGGCGGTGATGCCCGCGCCGATGCCGGGGGAGGCGGCGAGATGGCCAAGCCCCGCCGATCCCACATGCAATATGTCGCGGGCATAAACCGGCAGGAGCACCGTCGCTCCGGCCAGCAACACCGCGAACAGGTCGAGCGTGATGGTCGCCAGAACGAGCCGGTTGCCGCGGACATAGGTGAGGCCGTCGATCATCTGACGCACCGGATGGCGGCTGGTGTCACGGGGCGGCTGAGGCACCGGGCCGATCAGCAGCATGCAAAGGAACGCCACGGCGAACAGGCCCGATGCCAGCGCATAGGCGCCCCAGGGCTGGATCGCATAAGCATAGCCGCCCAGCGCCGGGCCTGCGATCATCCCCGTCTGCCAGACGACGCTGGAAATGGCGATGGCGTTGGGCAGCACTTCGCGCGGCACCAGATTGGGGGCGAGCGCGCTATAGGCCGGGCCGTTGAAGGCGCGGGCGATGCCGACGATGGCGGCGATGCCGAAGATCAGCGGCAGGCTGACCCTGCCTTCATAGGTCGCAAAGGCGAGGGTTCCCGACGCCAGCACCAGAAGGATCAGGGTGAAGCAGGTGATCTTGCGCCGGTCGAAATGGTCGGCCACCCAGCCCGTCACCGGGGTCAGGAAGAACAGGGGCAAGAACTGGGCCAGGCCGATGAGGCCGAGCTGGGCCGAGGCGGCGCCCGTGCTCATCGTCTCGCGGGCGACATTATAGGCCTGCCACGCGAGGACGATCATCATGCTGTACTGCGCCAGCACCGCCGTCAGCCGCCCCAGCAGATAGGCCCGGAAATTGCCGAAGCGCAGAGGATGGCTGGGGATGGAAGGGCTATGCATCGGCCCTCCTTAGCGCCTGCACAATGAATTTCGCAACCTGATCGGTAGAGAAAAGGCGCAGCAATATTTGGGGTGTTGATGGTCTGGCTTTACGTTGGATCGCAGATGGAATTGCGGCGTGTGAGTATCCTAGCGATCGGGCTGCAACATGATCCCACTCACCGACCCGTTGCGGACCGAGCAGACGAAGGGCACGGAACGCTGGTTGCCAAAGGGGCCGACTTCGCCTTCCACTTCCCAGCCGGTGGACATGGTGCTGGCGGCGATCCGCCCGAGGATTTTCGTGCCGGGCCCAGCCTCTTCCCGTGCCTTGGCGGCGCAGGCGTTGCGGGCCGCCGTGGCGGTGTGGATCGCGCCATAGCCGGGCGAGGCATAGGGCTGGCGCTTGGCGTCGCGCTCAGCCTGACGGTCGCGGGCGATGTCGCTGGCGATGGCGGCATCGGCGGCGCGGTGGAGGTCGCGATAATCTTGCGCATGAGCGGGAATGGCAAGCGCCAGACCCAAAGTGGCGATAAGCGCCTTTTGCATGACCTTCTCCTCTCCCGCAGCCTATTTGAACAGGCTGCCCAATATGCCCCGCACCAACTGCCCCGCGATCCCGCCCGAGCTTTTGCGGCTGGACCCGCCGAACACCGCGCGGCCCAGCTCATTGGCGACCTGACGCCCGACCGATGAGGCGGCGGAACGGGTGGCCGACTGGATCGCCTTGTCGATGCCGGATGGCCTGGCGGCGTCGCGGGCCGCCGCGGCGTCCTGCCGGGCCTGTTCCTTGAGTTGCGCCTCGCGCTGCTTGGCCTCGACCTTGGCTTGGGCGGCGGCGGCCTTGTCGGCTTCGGCTTGCGCTTTGGACGCCTGCGCGGCGGCAGCGGCGGCTTGCCCCCGCGCGGCGAGGATTTCCTCGGCGGATTCGCGGTCTACGGTCGTGTCATATTTGCCCGCGCAGGGCGAAATGGACTGGATGATCGCCCGCTCCTTGGCATCGACCGGACCGAGGCGTGAGCGGGGTGGGGCGATCAGCGTGCGCTGGACGATGCCGGGCGATCCATCCTCCTGCAACAGCGATACCAGCGCTTCACCGACCTTGAGTTCGGTGATGGCGGTTTCGACGTCGAGGTCGGGATTGACGCGGAAAGTGTCGGCGGCGGCCTTGATCGCCTTCTGGTCGCGGGGCGTGAAGGCGCGCAAGGCATGCTGGACGCGGTTGCCAAGCTGGCCCGCCACATCCTCCGGTATGTCGATCGGGTTCTGCGTCACGAAATAGACGCCGACGCCCTTGGAACGGATCAGGCGCACGACCTGCTCGATCTTGTCGGTCAGTGCCTTGGGCGCGTCGTCGAACAGCAGATGCGCCTCGTCGAAGAAGAAGACCAGGACGGGCTTGTCTGGATCGCCCACTTCGGGGAGCGTCTCGAACAGTTCGGACAGCAGCCAGAGCAGGAAGGTAGCGTAGAGCTTGGGGCTCTGCATCAGCTTGTCGGCGGCTAGCACATTCACATAGCCGCGCCCCTTGTCGTCGACCTGCAGCATGTCGTGAATGTCGAGCGCGGGTTCACCGAAGAAATGCGCGCCGCCCTGGCTTTCGAGCTGGAGCAACTGGCGCTGGATCGCGCCGACGCTGGCCTTGGTCACATTGCCATATTGGGCGGAGAGCGTGTCGGCATTTTCCGCGCAATAGGCCAGCATCGCCTGCAAGTCACCCAGGTCGAGCAGCAGCAGCCCCTGCTCATCGGCATATTTGAAGGCGATGGAGAGCACGCCCTCCTGCGTTTCGTTGAGGTCCATCAGGCGGGAGAGCAGCAGCGGTCCCATTTCGCTGACGGTGGTGCGGATGGGATGGCCCTGCTCGCCATACAAATCCCAGAAGATGGCGGGATTATCGGCATAGCTGTAATTTTCGAGGCCGATCTCCTTGGCGCGGGCGACCAGCTTGTCGGCATTTTTCGCGGTGGGAGAGCCGGCCATGGAAATGCCCGACAGGTCGCCCTTCACATCCGCAAGGAAGACGGGGACGCCGAGCGCCGAAAAGCTCTCCGCAATGCCCTGTAACGTCACGGTCTTGCCTGTGCCGGTCGCGCCCGCGATCAGGCCATGGCGATTGGCCCTGCGCAGGTTCAGCGTCTGGGGGATGCCGCCATCCTTGTCCGGTGCGCCAAGGCCGATGAAAATGCCGTCGCTCATTCCGTCATGCTCCCCAAAAGCTTCGGGCCACGCCCGCCGGAGTCTGTCGCCTCAGTGTAGAGGGGAGGCAGGGTTCCCGGCAAGCGCGGCCCGTAACGATCCGCTGATTATCAGCGGTTTATTTGTCGCGCAGCCGCACCGGCAGGAACACCGCAGGCTGGCCGCGACGCAGCACCTGGAGCAGGATCGCACTGCGGCCTTGCGAGGACACGGCCTTGACCTGCGCGTCGAGTTCCGCCTGGGTGGCGACCGGACGATTGTTGGCGGTGATGATGACGTCGCCACGGCGCAGCCCCTTGGCGCCCGCATCGGTCGAGCCGTCCACCGCCGTGATCACGATGCCGCGCGTGTCGGCCGCGATACCGAGCTGGCGGATGATGGTCGAGGTCAGCGGGATGGCGGAAATGCCGAGCGATTGTTGCGTCGCCTGGCCGCTGCTGGACTGGTCGTCCTGCTGCTGCTGGCTGAAATCGTCATCCTGCTGCTGGGCGAAGGCGTTCAGTTCGTCCTCGGAAGGACGCTCCCCGACTATGGCGGTCACCGTCTGGCGCTGGCCGTTGCGCAGCAGCACGATGGGGACGCGCCCGCCGATGGGCTGGTTGGCGACGATGGACGAGAGATTCTGGTCCGGCGTCACTTCCTGGCCCGCCACGCTGACGATCACGTCGCCCGCCTTGATCCCGGCCTTGTCGGCGCCCTTGCCGGGCTCGACGCCCTGGACGAACTCGCCGCGATTCTTGGCAAGGCCGAGCGAATCGGCCAAATCCTCGCCCAGCGGGCTGATCTGGATGCCCAGATAGCCGCGCTTGACGGCCTGTCCCTTGCGCAGCGTGTCCACGATCGGCGCGGCCTGTTCCGACGGGATGGCGAAGCCGATGCCGACATTGCCGCCCGAAGGCGAAAGGATCTGGCTGTTGATGCCGATCACATTGCCGCGCATGTCGAACATCGGGCCGCCGGAGTTGCCCTGGTTGATCGACGCGTCGGTCTGGATGAACTTGTCGTAAGTGCCGCCAGTGCCGCGATGCACGGCGGAGATGATGCCCGCCGTCACCGTGCCCGACAGGGCGAAGGGATTGCCGATGGCGATCACCCAGTCGCCCACGCGCGCCTTGGTGCTGTCACCGAACTTCACGAAGGGCAGAGCCTTTTTCGGCTCGATCTTCAGCACGGCGATGTCGGTCGCCGGATCGCGGCCGATCAGCTTGGCCGGATATTCCTCGCGGTTGGTCAGCGTGACGGTGATCGAATCCACCGATGCGCCTTCCGCGCCCGCCGACACCACATGGTTGTTGGTGACGATATAACCGTCGGCCGAGATGATGAAGCCGGACCCCAGCGACTGGGCCTGCCGGGTCTGGGGCTTGCCGCCCTGTTGCCCCTGGCCGAACAGGTCGCCAAAGGGCGTGCCCGCGAAGGGATTCTGCACCTGCACCCGCTGGCGGGTCGAGATGTTGACCACGGCGGGCTGCAGCTTTTCGACCATGTCGGCCAGGCTGGCCGGGGCGCCGGCGGGGGCGGCGGCCTGCATGCCTTCATTTTGCGCGATTTGCGCGCCCACATTGGAGCTGGTCGTAACGGCGATGGCGGTGCCGCCGAGCAGCAGGGCGCCGGTAATGGCATAAGCGTAACGCACTCGTGACGGTCCTCTCATGAACTGGGCGAAGGAAAGGCGGGACTCTGCGAAGAGAGCGGGATGCGCCGCCTTGCCTTAACCGACTTTGAATGGCGCTGGTTCCGTAATGAATTCAACGCCTACTCAACGTCCCTGAAACTGCTTCAGGAAATCATTGTCGCGGGAGAGGACCATGGAGGTCGACCCCTGCTTGTCAGGTGAGAAAGTATAGCGATAGGCCTGCATGGCGCGATAGAAATCGTAAAATTGCGGATCCTTGCCGAAACTGTCCGAATAGATGCGCGCGGCGTTGGCGTCGGCTTCGGCGCGGATGATCTGCGCCTGCTTGGCGCCCTGGGCGCGGATGGTGAGCGCTTCCTGCTCGCGCGCGGTGCGCATGCGGGTGAAGGCGCTTTCCAGCGGCGCGCCGTCGGGCAGGTCGGCGCGCTTGATCCGCACGTCGACGATCTGCGCGCCATATTGGCGGGCGACGCGGTTCAGGCCCGCCTCTATATTGTCCATCACCTGGCCGCGTTCGGGCGAAAGCAGCGCCGCGAAGGGACGCTTGCCCAATTCGTTGCGCAGCGCGGAGCCGAGAATGGGCCGCAGCGCGTCGGATACGCGTTCCTCGCTGCCCGCCGCGATATACATGCGCAGCGGATCGACGATGCGGTAACGGGCGAAGGCGTCGACCTGCAAGCGCAACTGGTCGGTGGAGAGGACTTGCTGCCGCTCCATCTCGACCGACAGCACGCGCTTGTCGATCCAGACCACCTGGTCGATGAACGGCCAGCGCAGGATGATGCCCGCGCCGGTCTTGCCGAAATCCTCGTTCGGGCGGTAGCGGTTGATGATCTTCTTGGGATCACCGAAGCGCACGATCACGCCCTGCTTGGTTTCGGGCACGATGGCGATGGTGCTGCCGATTAGCAGCAGCGCGGCGATGGCGAGCAGCGCGAGCGCGACGGGATGACGGATCAGACCTTGCATCACTGGCCCTCCCCGGCGGCGGCGCCCTGCGCGGCGCTGGCCTGCGCCCGGCGCTTGAGTTCGGGCAGCGGCAGGAACGGCGTCACATTGCCGCTTTCGACGATGGTCTTGTCGACGTTCGACAGGACGCCCTCCATGGTTTCATAATACATGCGGCGGCGGGTCACGTCGGGCGAGAGCTTGTACTGCTCATAGACTTTGTCGAAGGCGGCGGCTTCGCCCTGCGCCTTGGCCGTCACCTGCTGCGCGGCGGCGCGGGCTTCGTTGAGATAGGTCTGGGCGGTCTGCTGCGCGGCGGACACGGCCTTGAACGCGTCGTTGACGGCGGTGGGTGGGTCGGCTTGCTTGATCGCGACGCCCTGCACGCGGATGCCGGACCTGTAGCCGTCGAGGATTTCTTGCATCCGCTGCTCGACCTGCTGCTCGATCTCGGTGCGGCCGGCGCCCAGCGCATCCTCCAGGCTGACGCTGGCGACGACGGATCGCATCGCGCTTTCCGCGACTTCGCGCACGGATGCGTCGGGATCGGAAAGCTGGAAGAGGTAAAGTTCCGGGCTGCGGATGTTCCAGCGCACTGAATAGGCAAGGTCGATGATGTTCTGGTCGCCGGTCAGCACCAGATTCTCGCTCTCCGCCCGCGTCGATCCGATGTCGATGGTGCGGATTTCCTCCACGTCGACGGTCGTCACATTCTCGAGCGGCGCGGGCAGGGTCAGGCTGATGCCGGGCGAGAGGGTGCGGCTATATTTGCCGAGCAGGGTGACGACGCCGCGCTCCTGCGGGCCGACGCGGTGGAAGCAGGTCAGCACCAGCCACAGCACGACCAATATGCCGATCGCGGCGGGCCACAGCGCTTTGCCGGAGGGGCGGGGGGGCAGGTTGCCGAAGCCGCCGCCCGGGCCGAAGCTTTCCTTGCTGCGGCGGAGCAGTTCCTCGATCGCGGAAGGTCCCTTGGCGCCAGGGCGTCCGGGTTGCGTCCAGGGATTGCGCGGGCCGCCTTCACGTCCGCCATCGCCCCCTTTGCCTTGGCTGTCATTGCCGTCCGGCCCGTCGCTCTTGCCGCCCCAGGGACCCTGGGCCATGGCGCTCGCAATGCCCGGCATCCACCCGAAAATTCTCTTCATCGCTCCTCTATAGGAAGGCTTTCCGGCGAAAAACAGTGCCCTTCGCAACGATTATTGTTTCGAATGATGTCGCTAGAGTGATTTCGAGCCAGATGGGACACATCTGGCGACTTGGAGCCGAAGGCCAGCGAAGCTAAATCACGGCAAACGAGAATCTTCCTGACAAAAAAGGGGTTGGGCCGGTTTCGCTGGATGTCGAAAGCCATTAGATGGCGCTCCTATGACCGAGCTTGAAGATTTCGCCGCCCGCCTGAAAACGCTGACTGAAGGGCGCGCCAGCGCGCCGCGGTTGAAGGACGGGATTATGACGCTGGCGCTGGACGTGGCGGGCCTGTCGTCCGATCAGCGCGACGCCGTGGCCGCCGCGATCCGCGAGGGCGCGCTGACCGTGCCGGGCGTGAGCGACGTGCGCATCGCCATGACGGCAGAGCGCAAGCCGCTGAAGATCATCGCCGTCGCTTCCGGCAAGGGCGGGGTGGGCAAATCGACGCTGTCGGCTAATCTGGCCGTTGCGCTCCAGCGGCTGGGCGTCAGGGTCGGGCTGGTAGACGCCGATATTTACGGCCCTTCGCAGGCGCGGCTGATGGCGAGCGAGGACAGGAAGCCGCAGGCTAAGGACAAGCAGCTCATCCCGGTGCAAAGCCCGCTGGGTATTCCGATGCTGTCCATGGGACATCTGGTCGAGCCGGGCAAAGCGCTGGCCTGGCGCGGGCCGATGGCGGGCAACGCGCTCGCCCAGTTGATCGAGGCGGACTGGGGCAATGCGGAGGTGCTGATCGTCGACATGCCGCCGGGCACCGGCGACGTGCAGTTGTCGATGGTGCAGAAGCATAAGCCTGCCGGGGCCGTCATCGTCTCGACGCCGCAGGATCTGGCGCTGATCGACGCGACCCGCGCCGTCAGCCTGTTCGAGCAGACCCATGTGCCGATGATCGGGCTGGTCGAGAATATGGCGGGCTATGTCTGCCCCCATTGCGGGGAGTCGTCCGATCCCTTCGGTCAAGGCGGCGCGGAGGCAGCGGCCGGGGAGATGGGGATGCCTTTCCTGGGACGCATTCCGCTCGCCATCGACATTCGCCGCCGCTCCGATGCGGGCGATCCTCCGGCGGCGGGGGACGATGTGCATGGCGCCGCCTTCCGCGCGATCGCGGACAAGGTGGCGGACTGGCTGAAGAGGGGTGGCTTCTAAAACCAACCCAAGACCCATCCCAAAGTCCTTCATTTAAAGGGAACGGCTTGCGTCCCTCCCGCGTCCTTCCCATGTCGGAAGGATATCGAGGAGACTGGCCGATGCCACTTACCGCCGCGCAGGACATTGCCGATCTGTTGAACGAAACTCGCACCATAGCGCTGGTCGGTATTTCCGATCGGCCGGACCGGCCGAGCTATGGCGTGATGAAAACCTTGCAGGGCCACGGCTATCGCGTCCTGCCGGTCAATCCCCAGATCGCGGGCGAGCATGTCCATGGCGAGTTCGTCTGGGCGAGACTGTCCGACGTCGGCGTGCCGATCGACATGGTCGACATCTTCCGCCGCAGCGAGGCCGCTGGGGACGCGGTTGACGATGCCATAGCCACTGGCGCCAAGGCGGTATGGATGCAGCTCGCTGTGATCGATGAAGCCGCGGCAGCCCGTGCCGAGGCCGCCGGGCTCAAGGTGGTGATGGACCGTTGTCCGGTGATCGAGATACGCCGTCTCCAGCTCCAGCCGGTCGACGCGCAATAGGGCTTTCCAGAGCTTGCAAGCCTCTTTATCAGCGGACTTATGGGGCGCGCACCGCGGAAGCAGGGTCAGCAGACGGAAAAGGGTTTGAACCGGCGCACGCTGCTGATCGGCGGGGGCGCGACGGCGGGGCTGCTGCTGGCATGGGCGGTGTGGCCGCGAGCTTATCGCCCCAATCTCAACACCGCGCCGGGCGAAACCGCCTTCAACGCCTTCCTCAAGATCGACCGGTCCGGGCAGGTCATCGTCATCGTGCCGCAGACGGAGATGGGACAGGGGGTCAGCACCCTGCTGCCGCAGATTCTGGCCGACGAGCTTGGCGCGGACTGGCGCACCGTGGGGGTGCAGAGCGCGCCGGTCAGCCCGCTTTACGCCAATAGCCTGCTGGCGCGTGAATGGCTGGCCAATGACTGGAGCCGGCTGGCGGGCGAAGCGGGCGACTGGGCCATCGATCAATATGCGACCCGGCGCGCATTGATGCTGACCGGGGCGGGCACCTCGATCCCGATGTTCCACCAGGCCTATCAGGAAGCGGGCGCGGCTGCGCGGGTGCTGCTGTGCAAGGCGGCGGCGGCGCGCTGGGACGTGGCGTGGGAAAGCTGCGACATCCAGAACGGCATCATCTCCGACGGCGGGCAGCGCAGGCTGAAGCTGGGCGAGGTGGTGGAGGACGCAGCGACCTTCGACCTGCCCGACATATTGCCCTTCCGTCAGGGCGATGTGGATCGGCTGGCGGGGCAGGAACTGCCGCGGCTCGACACCCCGTCCAAGATTGACGGCAGCCATAATTTCGCCGCCGACGTCCGCCTGCCCGACATGGTCTTCGCCTCGATCCGGCAGGGGCCGATCGGGGACGCCGTGCTGAAAAGCGTCAATGAGGGCGCGGCGAAATCCGTCACCGGCTTCCTGAAGCTGGTCCGGCAGGAACGCTGGGTGGCGGCGGTGGCCAGCAACTGGTGGGCGGCGAACAAGGCGCTGGACCTGGCCGATCCGGTGTTTGAACTATCCGGCAGTCCGGTGGACAGCGCCGGGATCGAGGCGGCGCTGGAGCAGGCCTTTGCCGGTTCCTCCGGGGAGCGGCTTTATGCGCGCGGGGATTTGAAGCCGCTGTTCGAGGATGCGACCATCCTTGCCAGCGAATATCGGGTGGGTCCGGGTCTGCATCTGGCGCTGGAGCCCATGTGCGCCACGGCGCGGATCAGTGACGACGGCGCGGAAG
This sequence comes from Sphingobium sp. TB-6, assembly GCF_012927365.1. Taxonomy (NCBI): domain Bacteria; kingdom Pseudomonadati; phylum Pseudomonadota; class Alphaproteobacteria; order Sphingomonadales; family Sphingobiaceae; genus Sphingobium; species Sphingobium sp. TB-6. The sequence continues at coordinate 227,365 of NZ_JABBGL010000003.1, forward strand.
TGTGGATGGCGACCCAGGCGCCCGGCTTGGCCCGCGCCGCCATCGCCAAGGCGCTGGGCCTGTCGGCGGAGGCGGTGACGCTCTATCCGCTGCATGCGGGTGGGGGCTATGGCCGCCGGATGGATTTCGAGGCGGGCGTGCAGGCGGCGCTTCTTTCCCGCGACATGGGGCGGCCGGTGCAATTGCTCTGGTCGCGGCTGGAGGATGTGATTCAGGATCGCCCCAGCGCCCCCGCCCATGCGCGCATGGCAGGGAAGCTTGGCCGCAACGGCGCGATCGAAGGGTGGTCCGCGAAGATCGCGGCGCCCTGCGCCATGAGCCAGAGCTGGGCGCGCATCGCTCATGGCAAGCTGCCGCATGAAGCCAGCGCGGAATCTTCGGACGTTTCGACCCGGCTGGCGGTGGCGGGCATGGAACTGCCCTATGCGGTGCCCAATTGGGCAGTCGATCATTTTCCCGCCGATGTCGGCCTGCCGCTGGGTTTTGCGCGGGGCAACGCGCATCTGCACGGCGCCTTCTTCACCGAAAGTTTCATGGACGAGCTGGCGCATCAGGCGCAGATGGAGGCCATGTCCTTCCGCATCCAGATGCTGGGCGGCAATCCTAGGCTGGCGCATTGCCTGACCACCGTCGGCGCCATGGGCGGCTGGCAGGGCGGTATCGTCGGGAGCGGGCAGGGGCTGGCGGCGCATGTCATGAACGGCGCCTTCATTGCGATCATGGTGGAGGCGGGCATCATCGAAGGCAAGTTGCAGGTCGGGCGGATCGTCGCCGCCGTCGATGGTGGGGAGCAGGTCAATCCCGACATCGCCCGGCAGCAGATCGAAAGCGGCCTGATCCATGGCTTGGCGCTCGCCATGGGGGCGTCCGTGCCCTATGCGAAGGGCATGCCCACGCGGGCGATATTGGGCCGCATGGGTTTGCCACGTCTGGGGGATGTCGGGGAAGTGACCGTGGAACTGATCCGCAGCACCGCGCCGCCCGCCGGACTGACCGATCTGGGCGTGCCGCTGGTGGCTCCGGCGGTCGCCAATGCGCTGTTCACCACCACCGGGCAACGGTACCGCACCCTGCCCCTGTTGATGGAAGGGTGAAGGCCATGGGCAGGATCGGTATCCTCGTCATCAATCTCGGCACGCCCGACGGGCCTGACCCCGCATCAGTGCGGCGTTATCTGGCCGAATTTCTGTCCGACCCACGGGTGGTGGAGATCCCGCAACTGCTTTGGCAGCCGATATTGCGCGGCCCGATCCTGTTGACCCGGCCGAAGAAATCCGCCCATGCCTATCGCCAGGTGTGGATGGAGGAGGGATCGCCGCTCGCCGTCTACACCCGCGATACGGCCCGCGCGTTGCAAGACCGGATGGGGGCCGCCGTGATGGTCGATTGGGCCATGCGCTACGGCAATCCGGCGATCGACACCCGGCTGGCGGCGATGATCGCGGCGGGGTGCGACCGCATCCTGCTGGCGCCGCTTTATCCCCAATATTGCGCGGCGACGACGGCCACCGCATTCGATGCCGCTTATGCGGCGCTGGCGAAGATGCGGGCGCAGCCGGCGGTCCGCACCCTGCCGCCTTATTACGCCGATCCCGCTTATATCGAGGCTCTGCGCGCATCGACGCAGGCGCAACTCGCCGCGCTCGATTTCGCGCCGGACCTGCTGATCGCCAGTTTCCACGGCATGCCGGAACGGACGCGGCAATTGGGCGACCCCTATCGCGACCAGTGCGTCGAGAGTGCGCGGCTGCTGGGCGAGGCTCTGGGACGGGAGGTGCGGGTCACGTTTCAATCGCGTTTCGGTCGTGCGAAATGGCTGGGTCCGGCGACCGATGCGGTGCTGCGTCAGCTCCCCTCCGAAGGTGTCGGAAATGTTGCTGTCCTGACCCCCGGATTCTCGGCGGATTGCCTGGAAACCCTAGAGGAAATCGCCCTGCGCGGCAAAGAGGATTTTATCTCTTTCGGTGGTAATAATTTTGTCCATTTGAGTTGTTTGAACGCGTCTCCGGACGCTATGAACCTATATGAGAATCTGGCCCGTCGCGAACTGGCTGGTTGGTTGGAGAGGTAAGTTTCGTCCCGTCATTTTTTGCTGAGGAGAGCCACTATGAGCAAGGTTGCAGTCGTCACGGGCGGAACGCGTGGAATTGGCGAGGCGATCAGCCTGGCGCTCAGGGAGATGGGGTTCACGGTCGCTGCCAATTATGCGGGCAATGATGCCAAGGCGCAGGCCTTTTCGGACAAGACGGGCATAGCATCCTTCAAATGGGATGTGGGCGATCACCAGGCCTGCCTGGACGGCTGCGCGCATGTGGCCGAAGCGCTCGGCCCGATCGATGTCGTCGTCAACAATGCGGGCATCACGCGGGACGGCGTGCTGGCGAAGATGAGCTTCGATGACTGGAACGAAGTGATGCGCATCAATCTGGGCGGTTGCTTCAACATGGCGAAGGCGACCTTTGAGGGGATGCGCGGGCGCGGCTGGGGCCGTTTCGTCAATATCGGATCAATCAACGGGCAGGCGGGCCAATATGGCCAGGTCAATTATGCCGCCGCCAAATCCGGCATTCATGGTTTCACCAAGGCGCTGGCCCAGGAAGGCGCGAAATATGGCGTTACCGTCAATGCGATCGCGCCCGGCTATATCGACACTGACATGGTCGCGGCCGTTCCTCCGGCTGTGCTGGAAAAGATCGTCGCCAAGATTCCGGTAGGCCGTCTGGGCCATGCCGATGAAATCGCGCGCGGCGTCGCCTTCTTCTGCAGCGAGGATGGCGGCTTTGTGACCGGCAGCACGCTGTCGATCAACGGCGGCCAGCACATGTACTGATGGAGGAAGGGGGCGCTTCCGATGACGCCTCGGCGTTGGCGGGATCGCCCTTCGCTCCGCCGGTCAAGCGCAGCGTGACCATTGCGGGCCATCAGACCGCGATCAGTCTTGAACCGATATTCTGGCAAGCCCTCCGTGCGGTCGCCGCGCGCGAGGGCTTGCCTGTCAATGCGCTGATCGCGCGCATCGACGTCGCGCGCATGGCGGCGGCCGATCCCCCCAATCTGGCGAGCGCGATAAGATGCTGGCTTTTCAGGGATAATATGCAGCCATAATATAATAATTATTCGCAATAGCATTGACTATGCGAACGAGTCGCAATAGCAGGATCCCCAAGGTTCAAAAAGGGGTTCTGTTTTCATGTCCAAAGCAATGTCACGTCCTTCCTTCCTGGCGCTGAGTTGCGTCGGCGCGATGGCCTTCGCCTCCACCGCCCATGCGCAAAATGCTACGCAGGACGGCGCGCGGGGCGCCAAGCTCGGCGGGATGACGGTCACCGACACGGCGATCGACGAGTCATCGATCAAGGTCGAGAAGGCGGAGTCGCCCAAATATACCCGCCCGCTGCTCGACACGCCGCAGACCATCACGGTGATCGGCAAGGAAACGATCCAGCAGCAGAATCTGCTGACGCTGCGCGAAGTGTTGTCGACTGTGCCGGGCATCACCTTCGGCGCGGGTGAGGGCGGCTTCGGCTATGGCGACCGCATCATCCTGCGCGGCCAGGACGCCAAGAACGACGTCACGGTTGACGGCGTGCGCTCCGGCGCGTTCCTGAACCGCAATGAAGTCTATAATATCGAGCAGGTCGAAGTCACCAACGGCGCCAATTCGGTCATGAACGGCGGTGGTTCGGTCGCGGGCACGATCAATCTGGTGACGAAGCGTCCGCTGGCCGATGATCAGACCATATTGAATGCAGGCATCGGCACCGATAATTATTATCGCGCGACGATCGACGCCAACAAACGGGTCAATGATCTGATCGCAGTGCGCCTGAACGCCGTCTACCACAGGAACGACGTGCCGGGCCGCGATGTCGAGGATTATGAACGCTGGGGCATCGCGCCCGCCATCACCATTGGTATCGACGGGCCGACCAGCCTGACGCTCCAGGGCGAATATCTGGATGACAAGGCAATGCCGCAATATGGCATTCGCTACTTCCCGGCGCTGGGCGGCATCGTCAAGGACTTCGATCGGTCGGGCTATTATGGCTTCGCCAATCTCGACCATCAGGACAGCAAGACGAAGTCGCTGCAGGCGATCTTCAGCCATGCCTTCAGCGACACGGTCAAGATCCGCAACCTGACGCGTTACGAACATATCCGCCAGGACACGGTCACGAGCCAGCCGAACGGCGTCTTCTGCCTCGACAACGGCACGGCGGGCGGCTTCAACCCGGATACCGGCGGCGCCTGCACGCTGCGCGTCGGATCGACCGCCATAGGCCAGACGCTCACCATTCCGGTCGGTTATTATGTCCCGACCGGCGGTCGCGGCAACCAGCGCTTCATCACCAATGAGACGGCCTATAACCAGATCGACCTAAGCGCCGATTTCGATACCGGCGGCATTGGCCATACGCTGGTCGTCGGCGGCTCGGCCTTGTGGGAGCGCTACGATCAGTTGCAGGGCAGCCTTGGCCGTACCGCCAACGGTTTCGATCCCTATGCCGCGCCGTTCAGCGCACCGGCCAGCGGCAACGGCACCGCCACTCCGACCTACGGCGCCGGGAGCAGCCTTGGCTTCTACCTTCCGCTCGTCAACATAGCCGATCCGTCTTCGGGCATCGTCGGCCCGGCCGCCACCAGCGGCCTGGCGCGCGTCTATGGCAGCAACGCTTATGTCGGTCCCGTCAACTTCATCCTCGGCACGCATAATGTCGGTGAGCAGACCAGCTACGCCGCCTATCTGTTCGACACGCTGAAGTTCACCGACTGGTTCGAAATCAACGGCGGTCTGCGCTACGAGAAGGTGAAGGGTTTCAACCGGACCTTCAGCTATGTGACCGCGCCGGGCGCCACGCTGGGCCAGTTGTCGCCGCCCGCCGCCGGAGCGACCAATCCCACCTATCTGAAGGTGGAGGACAATCTCTTCTCCTTCCGTATCGGCGCGGTCGTGAAGCCGACGCCGAACACCAGCCTCTATGTCGCCTATGGCAACAGCAAGCTGCCCTCCAAGTCTTCCGTCGACGGGAGCTGCACGGCGGACAACGCGTCGGGCGGGAGCGGCACCTGCAACGTCAGGCCGGAAACGACGAAGAATTACGAGATCGGCGCCAAGGCGGACCTGTTCGACAAGAAGCTGTTGCTGACGCTGGCCCTGTTCCGGAACGACCGCGACCAGATCAAGGTGGTGTCAGGCGATCCGACCCTGCCCGATCAGGCGACGGACGGCTTCCAGCGGGTGGAGGGCGTGTCCTTCGGCGCGTCGGGCAACATCACCAGCAACTGGACGATCTCCGCCAACTACATGTACCTCAAGAGCAGGATCAAGCAGGGCGTTTCAGACTATTGCCTTGCCCATCCCGGCGCGACCGATCCGGCGGCAGGCACCTGCGCCAACAGCGCCGCCTTCCCCGATCCGACGGCGGGCTATTCGCTCACCAATACGCCCAAGCATTCGGGCAGCCTGTTCACCACCTATCGCTTCGGTTTCGGTCTGGAACTGGGCTATGGCCTGACCTATCAGGGCAGCTTCCTGCTCAACCAGCCGACGCTCGCCCAGTTGGTCGCCAACGGCTATGTCGGCTATCGGGTGCCGAGCTACACCATTCACCGCTTCATGGCCTCCTATCCGATCACGGAGAATCTGAAGGCGCAGGTGAATGTGCAGAACTTCACCAATGAGAAATATGTGACGACCGTGCGCAACAACACCGGCAATAGCTGGGCGCAGCCGGCCCCGACCCGGTCGGCGGTGTTCAGCCTCAACTATATGTTCTGATCAAGCCTCATACCCCCGGCACTTGTCCCTTGCCGGGGGAAACGGGCGGGTGGCGATGCACTCCTCTCCTCCTCGGGTCGCCACCCGTCCGGTCCCTTTTCAATGATGCGATTGATTCGTATTAGATTTATCGTTATGAGCGGGCCTCTCGCCCGCACGGCTCAAAGGGAATCTGGCATGCTTCGCGTAGCGGATGGATTTGAGGCGGCGGATGACCTGTTTATCTCGCCACCGGCAAGCTTGGCCCTCGTTTCCAGCGCGGCTGTCCAGCCCAACGTGCCGCCCGCCCGTTATGGAGCGCGGAGCGGGATAAATGTGCCGGCGGTCATCCTGATCGCGCTGCTCCATGCCGTCCTGATCGCCGCGCTGATCCAGGCCCGGCATCATGTGCAGCGCGTGCGGGAAACGCGCTTGTCGGTCGTGAACCTGTTGCCACCGCTGCCCCCTCCACCGGCAGCCGATACGTCACCACCGCCGTCCCCACCGCAGGTCGTCGCGCCGCCGCCACTGGTCCAGGTACCTGTGCCGCCCGCTCCGACCGTGGTGACGACGCCGGACGCCTTGCCCCCTGCGCCACCGGCTCCCCCTGTGGCGATCGCTGCTCCGCCCGCTCCACCGGTCGCATCGCCAGGCACCGGCATCGTTCAGGGCGGCGACCTCGGCACGCAGATGGTCGCGGGCAGGCCGCCCCGCTATCCGATCGAAAGCCGCCGCAAGCGCGAGCAGGGCACGGTCGTTCTCGCCCTGACGCTGGGGGTCGATGGCGCGGTGGACAGCCTCGGCATCGCGCAGAGCAGCGGCTTCCCCCGACTCGACCATGCGGCCCGTGACGCGGTGCGCGGCTGGCGCTGGAAGCCTGTGATGCGCGACGGGCAGGCCGTTCGCGTCAAAGGAGTAGTCGAAATCCCCTTCATTCTGCGCAGCGAAGCGGGGTAGGAGAGGGGCGGCCTTCCCACCCTATTCTGCTTTTGTTTCTCAATAGTGTTTGACTCTGAGAACGCGTCTCAATAACTGCCCTCCCAAAAGAAGGCAGAAAAAGGGGACTATCCGTCATGCAATCCGATAACCGCCGCCGCGTGGCGCCCGCCTTTCTGGCGCTGGGCTGCGTCGGAGCCTTTGCATCGAGTCCCGCCTTGGCGATCGACAAGGCTGACGACGCTGCGGCCGATCAGCAGACGAATGCAGGTCAGATCATCGTCAATGGCCGCTATAATCAGGAAATCATCTCGCCCAAGGCGACCGCGCCCCTGATCAACACGCCCCGGTCGATCGCGATCGTCAGCGAAAATGTGATCAAGGATACCGGATCGGCCACGCTGGTGGAGGCGCTGCGCACCGTGCCGGGCATCACCTTCGGCGCGGCGGAGGGCGGCAATCCGATCGGGGACCGTCCTTTCATCCGCGGCTTCGACAGCCAGGGCAGCACCTATGTCGACGGCGTGCGCGATACCTCCGCTCAGTCGCGGGAAACCTTCGCGATCGAGCAGATCCAGGTGGTGCGCGGCTCCGACAGCTCGCTGGGCGGGCGCGGCAGCGCGGGCGGGTCGCTCAACATCATTACCAAGCTGCCCCGCGACCGCGATTTCGCCAGCATGGACCTGTCCTACGGCACCGCCGACTACAAGCGGATCACGGCGGACATCAATTACAAGCTGACCGACTCGGTCGCCTTCCGCGTGGCGGGCATGTGGCACGATCAGGACGTGGCCGGTCGCGACGCCATCTGGCAGAAGCGCTGGGGCGTGGCGCCTTCGCTCACCATCGGGATGAACTCTCCGACGCAGCTCACCCTGTCCTGGTATCATCTCGATACGGACGAGCTGCCCGACAGCGGCATTCCCTATACTTATGTCTGCTCGACCACGACCTGCAACGCGCCGACCGGCTTCACCTTTTCGGAACCGGCGATTGGGGATGTGACGCTGGCCAACGGCACCACAGGCCATGTCGGCCGCGACACTTTCTACGGCCTTGAGAACCGCGATTTCCGCAAGAGCAAGACGGACCAGTTCACGGTTCGCGCCCAACATGATTTCGGCGGCGTGACGCTGCGCAACACGGTGCGCTACAGCCACAACAACCAGGCCTATATCTATACCCAGCCCGACGACAGCCTGGGCAATGTCTATAATAACGGCCTGGTGTGGCGCCGCGCCAACAGCCGCTACGGCTATGTCGATACGCTGACCAACCAGACCGACCTGTTCGGCAAGTTCAACACTGGCGGCATCGAGCACAGCTTCGCCGCCGGCGTCGAATTTTCCTGGGAAAAGGCGCGGCGCGGTTCCTATGTCACCCGCGGCCTGCTCAACACCAGCGGCAATAATGTGGGGAGCGAGGCGCTGACGACCGGAGGGACTCAGGGCGCCTCCACCCGTTGTTCCGCCGCAGCCCAGTTGCGCTATAATTGCACCAGCCTGTTCGCGCCCAATCCGGCCGATCCCTGGGTCAACTATGCCAATGAAACCTCCCCGGTTCCGGCGGCGATCTCCAGGACTCTGCCAATCGCGGAAACGCAGACCGACGCCGATACGCAATCGGCCTATCTGTTCGATTCGATCACGCTGACGCCCTGGCTGATCGCCAATCTCGGCCTGCGCTTCGACAGCTTCAAATCCTCGGTCCTGCCCGGTCAGCCGATCGCGGCGACCCAGAGCTTCCGCCTGACGCGGGAGGACGATATCTGGAACTGGCAGGCGGGGCTGGTGGCCAAGCCGACACCGAACACCAGCATCTACGCCTCCTATTCCACCGCCGCTACGCCGCCGAACAGCCTGGTGGGCGAGGGGCAGGAAGGCAACAGCTTCGGCACGGTCAACAATGCGGCGGGCGTCGACGCGCTCAAGACCGAGCGGACCAAAAGCTACGAGGTCGGCGCCAAGGCGGATCTGTTCAACTCCCGCCTGTCGCTGAACGTCGCGCTGTTCCGGACCGAGACGAAGAACGCTCGCGTCACTGGCCCGAACAATACGGTCGAGTTCGTCGGTGAGCGCCGGATCAAGGGCGTGGAACTGGGCTTCAACGGCGAAATCCTGCCCAAGTGGAGCGTCTTCGGCGGCTATACCTATATGGACGCCAAGATTGTCGACGGCGGTTTCACCGCGCTGACGGCGGCCGCTGTTCCGGGGCAGCCGACGACCAAGACGGTGCTGGTGGAATCCGTCAACACCGGCCGCCAGTTCCCGCAGACCGCCAAGCACAGCTTCTCGCTCTGGACCAATGTGGAAGTGCTGCCCAAGCTCAACATCGGCGGCGGCGCCTTCTACATGAGCCGCGTGTTCGGCGGCTATGCCGACGACCGGAAGGCCACGCAGGACAGTTCAGGCGCGGTGACGGTCAGCCCCGCGAGCAGGATCATCGCCCGGTCGGTGCCGAGCTACTGGCGCTTCGACGCCCGCGCCAGCTATGAGTTCAACGACAAGGTAAGCCTCAGCGTCAATGTCCAGAACTTGACGGACAAACTCTATTTCAGCCAGGCCTTCTCCAACCATTATGCGACGATGGCAGCAGGGCGGTCGGCCTTCGCGACGCTCAGCGTCAAATATTGATGGCGCAAGCGTCCCCGCCTTCGCTGGCCGATCTGAGCGCGATGAGTGCCGAGGCACTTGCCGCGCGGCTGGCGGAGCCGGGGGCGGATCGCGCCGCATTGATCCGCGTGGCGGCGGAGGGTGGCGTCGCCCAGGCGCAACTGCTGCTGGGGCAGATGCTGCTGGACGGGACCGAACTGCCCGCCGATCCGCGCGCGGCCTTCGGCTGGTTCAACCGGGCGGCGGCCAGCCATGACATGTTCGCGCTCAACATGGTCGGGCGTTGTTATGAGCTGGGCTGGGGCATCGCCATCGATCTGGATCGCGCCACCGAATGTTATCGCGTCGCCGCCGGGCAGGGGCTGGCCGAGGCCATGTATAATTATGCGACCCGCCTCGCTTTGGTGGAGGAGTACGAGACGGCGCTGGACTGGTTTCGGCGGGCGGCGCTTGATCCGGGGCTGATCGGGGCCAAGGCGGCCAATTATATCGGCAGCTTTCACGAGGACGGCTGGGCGGTCGCGGTCGACCGGGCCGAGGCGCTGCGCCATTATCGTATCGCTGCCGAGGGCGGGGATTTTCGCGGTCAGTTCAATCTCGCCCGGCTGCTGGCCGAGGATGGCGCGATGGAAGAGGCGCTGCGCTGGCTTGGCCGGGTGCGGGAGACGGCTACGCCCGCCTTCATGGCCAAGGCGGCCGACTATCTGCGCCATTCGTCCGATGAGATAGCGCGGCAGGCGGGTCTGGCTGCCCTGCTGGAACAGGAGTTGCCGACATGCTGACCGTCATTCCCGAGCTGCTGGATGCCGATACCGTAGGACGCGTCCGGGCGCTGATCGACGCGGCGCAGTGGGTCGACGGCAACGTCACCTCCGGGCATCAATCGGCCTTGGCCAAGCGCAATCTGCAATTGCCCGAAGACTGCGCTGAAGCGAAGCAGGCGGGACAGATCGTGCTGGATGCGCTGGGCCGCTCGCCCTTGTTCATTGCCGCCGCCTTGCCGCTCAAGGTCTTTCCGCCCTTGTTCAACAGCTATGCGGGCGGACAGGCCTTCGGCACCCATGTCGACAATGCGGTGCGGATTCAGTCCGGGACCGGCTTTCGCGTGCGCTCGGACCTGTCGATCACCGTCTTTCTGGAGGAGCCGGACAGCTATGACGGCGGCGAGCTGACGGTCGAGACCAATTTCGGCGTACAGCAGGTGAAGCTGGCCGCCGGGCATGCGGTGCTCTATCCGTCATCCTCGCTGCATCGGGTGGAGCCGGTGACGCGCGGGCGGCGGGTGGCGAGCTTCTTCTGGCTTCAGTCCATGGTGCGGGACGATGCGGCACGGCAGATGCTGTTCGATCTCGACAGCAGCATCCAACAACTGGCGGTCGATCTGGGGCATGATAATGCGCAGGTCATCCGTCTGACGGGCGTCTATCACAATCTGCTGCGGCGCTGGGCCGACGCCTGATCGCATAAGGGTTGCGGGACAGCGAAGAATTGTGAGGTGGAATATGGGCCACCATCTGCTCAACCCGGGCATTTCCAGCCCGAATCAACCGCCGATAGCCCGCGCCTCGCGCACCACCAGCACCGGCACGCCATCCCGCACCGGAAAGGCCAGCCCCGCGGCCTTCGACACCAGCTCGCTCCGTTCCGCATCCCAACGCAGCGGCGTGCGCGTTACCGGGCACACCAGCTTGGCGAGCAGCGCCGGATCGGGCGCCTCGCTCATTGCATCGTCGCTCCGCCGTTGCGCTCGATCCGCCCGACGATCTGCATGAGCTGGATGATCCGGTCCGCCCGCTCGTTCAGAGTGTCCGCTTCCAGCAAGGTCTGCTTGGCCGCCGGATCGAAGGGCACGATCTGCGCAATCCCATTCACCAACGCCATGTCGTCCAGCCGCGACACCGCCGTCCAGTCCACCACATAGCCCAGCGCATCGGCAAAGCGCCGCGATTCCTGCTCCAGCGCCGCCCGCTCGACGGCAGAGAGGATTTCATCCTCTTGCCCGATCGGCTCCACATCCGCCTCGATCTGGCGAAAGGCGGTGGGCACGTCCAGTTCCCGCACCACCCGAAAGCGCGCCAGCCCCTTCAGCAGGATATTGTAGCGTCCGCCCTCCAGCGCCTCGATATGGGTGATATGGCCCAGGCAGCCTACATCGAACAAGGCCGGCTTCACGCCTTCCTCGCGCGGCTGGATCATGCCGATGCGCCGGTCGCGGGCCATGGCGTCATGAATCATCGCTTGATAGCGCGGCTCGAAAATATGCAGCGGCAGTTCCATGCCCGGCAGCAGCAGCGCGCCGGGCAGGGGAAAGATCGAGATGCGCGACATGACCCTGCGCCGATCAGGAGAAGAGTATCTGGGAAAGCTTGCGCCGCTGCCCCGCGACCCAGGGGTCTTCCAGCCCGGTCGCCTCGAAGAGCTTGAGCAACTGCGCCCGCGCCGCGCCGTCATTCCATGCCCGGTCGCGCCGCACCAGTTCCAGCAATTCTTCCGCCGCCCGGTCGCGGTCGCCATTGGCCATCAAGCCATTGGCCAGTTCGAAGCGCGCTTCATGATCGTCGGGATCGGCCGCCACCTTCGCCTCCACGCCCGACAGGTCCGCCACCGGCCTGGCGTCTCGTGCCAGGGCGATCGCGGCGCGGGCTCGCTCCACCGCCTGATCCTTGGCGATATCGGCGGGGAGAGCCGCCAAAACCGCTTCCGCCTCGTCCCACTGCCCCAGCGCCACCAGCGCCCGCGCCTCGCCCGAAGCGACATCGGCATTGTCCGGCACCATTTGCGCGACCTGCTGGAACACCGACAGCGCCCGCTCCGCTTCGCCGCCCGTCAGCAACTCCTCGCCCATGGCGATCAACGGCGCGATTTCCTGAAGCTGCGCCTTCTCATCCGATTCGATCGGCAACTGGCCCAGCAACTGGTCGAGATACTGCTTGAACTGCCCCTCTGTCCGCGCCTGGCTGAGGTCGGCTACCGGCTGGCCCTGGAACACCGCATAGACGGTCGGGATCGATTGGACACGGAACTGCGCGGCGATGAACTTGTCCTCATCGACGTTGATCTTGACCAGCTTGACGCCCTTTGCCGCATAATCGGCGCAGACCTTCTCGATCACCGGGGCGAGCTGCTTGCACGGCCCGCACCATTCGGCCCAGAAATCGACGATCACCAGGCTGGTGCGCGACGGCTCCACCACATCGCGGCGGAATGTTTCCACCGATGCCTTGTCGGCCTCGCTCAGTCCAAGGGTCGCCACTTCACTTATCTCCTGCTGCAAACGCGGTTGCCAAGCCGCTCTCATACAGCGCCTTATGTGGGGCGTCACCCCATAGGAACAAGGGAGATTGGAAGGCGTGGCCGGTGCCGATCGCGCCGATCGGCCGGGCCTCGATCCGGCGAAGGAAATGATGGTCGAGTCGGCATGATCGGCCAAAATCAGCGCATATTTGCCTCGCCCTAAAGGAAATATTTGACCTTTATATCCTGCCGCACCGCAGTCCCCGCCATGGCGAACTGCGCAGAGCGGAAGCTGGGCGCGCCGAAACGGATCGCCGGATTGCGCGAAAAACCGACCCCTTCACGCGGAATGCCTGCGAAGGTGTCCAGCTTCCCATTGCCATTTTCGTCGTGAATGATGGCAATGGCATAGGTTCCCGGCTCCATCCGCCCCAGCGCGATGGCGCCGGACGTCACCGGCACGGTGAAATGCCGTCCCTCGGGATCGTCGCGGCAATCGGGAAAATGCGCTGCCTGCCGCGTGACGCAGATCAGGAAATCGCCCTTGACCGATCGCAAGCCCCGCACGTCCAAGCTGAGCGGCTGCGCCTGGTCGGGGGGAGCGGCGCCCGCCATCATTGCCGCCGCGACGATCGTCAACCCTGCCTTGATTCTCACGTCGCCTCCTCGAAGCTGCCCAATCCCCTGTCGGTCCCGCACAGCCGGTCCCAGAAGCGGAAATAGAGCCCATAATTGCACGCATATTGCTCATGATGCCGCTGATGATGACTGGCGGTGATCAGCCAGCGCCCGGCTGGACCCTGCACCATCCAATGGGGAAACATTTCCCACCCCATATGGTTGCTGACGCCCATCACGGTCATGATCGTCAACACCACGCCCAGCGCGGCCACATGGATCGGAATCAGGAACAGCAGCGCCGGGATCACGACCGCGCCGGTCAGCGCTTCCCAGGGGTGGAAGCTCATCGCGGCCCAGGCCGTCGGCGGGCGGCTGGCATGATGCACGGCATGGGCGATCCGGAACGGCCGGGGCCGGTGCATCCAGCGATGCGTCCAGTAGAACCAGGCGTCATGCGCGGCGAGATAGAGCAGCACGGACAGCGGCAGATACCAGAGCGGTAAGGCGTGAACGTCGGTATAGACCCGCGTCCAGCCATGCGCCTGCCAACCCCAGGCGACCACGCCCGCAGGCACGCCATAGATCAGCGCGGACGCCAGCGACCAGGTGATTTCCCGCCGGATCTGCTGGTGCAGCCCGGCATAAAGGCCCGGCTTGCGATAGCGGGTCGCCAGCGCGAAAGCCCCGCTGGCCAGCAAATAGCGCACGCCCACGATCATGCTCATGGCCAGGGTGGACAGAAAGATGGTGGCAGGCATGGCGCTGACCTTAGGCAGTCCGAAGCCCGCCGTCACCCACAGGCTTCAGGTGCGGGGGCGCGCCTGCCGATAGCTGCCGAGTATCCGCACCCATTTGGTATGGAATTCCAACTCCGCCAGCGCCCGGTCGATCGCCGGATCGCCCGGCATCCCCTCGATGTCGCAATAGAATTCCGTCGCGGCGAAGCTCGCGCCCCGCTGATAGCTTTCCAGCTTGGTCATGTTGACGCCGTTGGTGGCAAAGCCGCCCATCGCCTTGTAGAGCGCGGCCGGAATATTCTTCACCTCGAACAGGAAGGTGGTCATAACCGGGCCAACCCCTGCCGCCGGCATTTTCGGCTCGCGCGAGAGGACCAGGAAGCGCGTCATATTGTCGTCGCTATCCTCGATATTCTCCGCCACCAGGCGCAGGCCATAGAGTTCCGCCGCCAGATAGGGCGCGATCGCGCCTTCGCCCGCCACTCTGGTTTCCGCGACCAGCGCCGCCGCGCCCGCCGTATCGGCATAGGAAACCGGCTGAATGCCCCGCTCGCGCAGATAATGGCGGCACTGGCCCAGCGCCTGCGGATGGCTGACCGCGCTCGTCACCGGCGCGATATCGGCCGCCATCAGGCAGTGCCGGATGCGCAGGAAATATTCGTCGATGATGTGCAGCCCGGATTCGGGCAGCAGGAAATGCATGTCGGCCACGCGCCCATGCAGGCTGTTCTCGATCGGAATGATCGCCCGCGCCGCACGTCCTTCCCGCACCGCATCGATCGCATCCTCGAACGCAAAGCAGGGCAGGGGCACGCAATCGGGCGCATAATCCAGCGCGGCGAGATGCGAATTGGCGCCCGGCGCGCCCTGAAAGGCGACCGCGCGCGCGGGATCGACGGCGGCCTTTGCGGCGAGGTCCGCGACCAGATCGCGGGCGGGGGCGGGATAATTTTCCATGGGCGCTAGCGCGCTTATTCGCTTCATCGTGCCCGCGCAAGCATCCTGTCTGGATGCAAAGCCATGAAAAAGCGTGCGCGATCCCTCTCAACCCCGCTTGCGCGTTCGCACTTGCGCCATTATGGCAGCGCGCTAGAGGGGACGCGACAACCAGCGGCCAGAATAGAAATCCAGGGGAATTCGAGCGAATGGGCGATCGTTTCAACACCGCTGCCGGTTGGGCTTTGTTCGCGGGTATCATCGCATTGGGCGGTGCCATCGTCAGTTCCAAATTCTTCCATGAGGAACGGCCCGAGAAATTGGGCTACGCCATCGAAGGCGTCGAGGCGGAAGGCACGGGCGGCGCGGCGAGCGGTCCCGGCCTCAACACCCTGCTCGCCAGCGCGGATGTCGCGGCGGGCGAAAAGATATTCGCCAAGTGCGCGGCCTGCCACACCGTCAACCAGGGCGGCGCCAACGGCATCGGCCCGAACCTTTATGCCACGGTCGGGGAACCGATCGGCCAGGGCAAGGCCGGCTTCGCCTTCTCCGAAGCGCTCAAGAGCAAGGGCGGCAACTGGACTTTCGAGAGCCTGGATCACTGGCTGACTTCCCCGCGTGAATTCGCGGCTGGCACCAAGATGACCTTCGCGGGCCTGGGCAATCCTGCCGATCGCGCGAATCTGATCGCCTGGCTGAACACCCAGGGTTCGAACCTGCCGCTGCCCGCCGCCGATGCGGCTCCGGCTGCTGCCGGCGACAATGCCGCAGCGGTGGAGGGCGGCAATGCCGCTGCGTCCAACGTGGCCGAGGCTCCCGCCGCCAAAGCCGCCACGGGCAAGTAAAAGCTGACCGGCGACCCCGTTCGGGTCGAGGATCTGACGGGCGCGGCCCTGCTGGCCGCGCTTATGAGCGCGATTATCTCACCGCCTATGCGAACAGCCCGGGCGCGCTGATCGCCGGCGCTTTTGCGGGCAATCGGCTGGTCGGCGCCGCCACTGCCGCTCCCATGGCCGACCATGCCGCCGAATTCGCCGCCCCCTTTCGGACATGCGGCATGGACATCGGCCAAATCTATTATTTTGGCGAATCGGTGCTGCTGCCCGACTGGCGAGGGCGCGGCATCGGCCACGCCTTTTTCGACCGGCGCGAAGCCAAGGCACGGGAACTGGGTTTCGCCATGACCAGCTTCTGCGCTGTCGTCCGTCCACCGGATCACCTGGCCCGCCCCACCGGCTATGCGCCGCTCGATCCCTTCTGGCGGGCCCGCGGCTATGCCCCGGCTGAGGGGCTGGTCGGCCATTTTGATTGGAAAGATCTGGGCGAGCCCACCGAAACCAGCCATCCCATGCAATTCTGGGTCAAGTCCCTCGGCATGGATTGACCGGCCGCCGCACGGAGCTTCGTCAGACTCGCGTGCCGCCGATCCCCGTCACCCGCCGCGCCGCGTCGAGCGCGATCGCCAAGTCCGCCCGGCCCGGCATCTCCACCAGCATATGCCGGGTCAGCCGCTCATAATGCTGGATGAAGCGCGCCACTTCCGCATCGGACATGCCACCCGCCGCCGCCTTTCGCAGACCATGCTCCTGCTGGGTTCGCCAGCGCCGTACCACCTCGAAGCCCGGCGCGGCCAGCATCACCAGCCGGTCGAGCCGCCCGAACAGGGTCTGATAATCGCCCGCCAACGCCCGATTCACAAAAGCGCGCCAGACACCGTCCGCATCCTCTTCCCGCTCCAGGGCATTGACCGGCGCCGCAAGCTCCGATGCCTCCTGAGGTCGCGCACCCACGCACCAGCCTTCCAGCAACAGGAGCCGCGTCCCCGCCGCCGCCCGTTCCCACCGCGCCTCTGGCAAGCGGTCATCCGACGCCTTGTCAAAGCGCGGCAACAACGCCGCCTCGCCGCGCTCCAGCGCTTCGATCACCTGCAATCCCAACGCCACGTCATGCGTCCCCGGCACCCCCCGCGTGCGCAGTAGCGGATGCACGGCCCTGGCCAGAGCCTCCCGCTCCGCCCGCGTACGATACAGATCGTCGATCGAGAGGATCGCCGCTGGAACCCCGTCCTGCGCGAGCCGCGTCCGCAATCCGTCCGCCAGGGTCGATTTGCCGCTGCCCTGCGCCCCGCACAGCCCGATCACCAGCAGCCGGTCACCGCGCTCCGCCAGCGCCCGCCGCACCAGTTCGTCGACCGCATCCAGCGCCTCATGCGCCATTGCTAGCGCGCCGCGATCAGCAGCTTGTCGATCTTGCGCCCGTCCATATCCACAATCTCGAATCGCCAGCCCTGATCGTCGATGAAATCGCCCACTTCGGGCAAGCGCTTGAGCAGCCACAGCGCATGGCCTGCGACCGTCGCATAATCTCGATCATCCGGCAGGTCGATGCCGATCCGCTCGGCCAGCAGGTCGACCGCCATCTGGCCCGACACCAGCAGGCTGCCATCCTCTCGTTCGACCAGATCGGGTTCATCCTCGCTGCCCAGATCGGACACGAAATGCCCGGCGATGGCGGACAGCAGGTCGGCGGGCGTCGCAATCCCCTCGAAATGCCCATATTCGTCATGGACCATGACCATCGGCACTTCGGCGCGGCGCAGCACTTCCAGAGCGTCCATGGCGTCGACCTGGTCGGGCACGATCTCCACCTTGCGCATCAGCGTTTCCAGGTTCAGCCCTTCGCCCCGGAACAGCGCCGTCATGATGTCGCGCGCCTGCACGACGCCGATGATGTCCTCCACCGTGCCCCGGCCCACCGGCAGTCGTGTGTGCGGCGTATCGAGCAACTTGGCGCGAATCGCCTCCTCATCGGCATGGATGTCGATCCAGTCGACATCCATGCGCTGCGTCATCACCTCGCGCACCGGGCGGTCGGCCAGCCGCACCACGCCGGAGATGATGGCGCGCTCGCTTTCCTCGATCACGCCGGACTTGCTCGCTTCGGCCACGATCAGATGCAGTTCCTCCGCCGTCACATGATGTTCCGATTCGCGGGTCATTCTGAGCAGGCGGAAGATCAGCGCGCTCGACCTGTCCAGTAGCCAGACGATGGGAGCGGTGATCCGCGCGAGCCACAGCATCGGCGCCGCCATCACCACGGCGATCGGTTCCGGTGCGCGCAGGGCGAACTGTTTGGGCACCAGCTCACCGATGATCAGCGAGGCATAGGTGGTGAGCCCGATCACCAGCGCGAAGCCGATATTTTCCGAGACATTGGCCGACAGGCCCAGCACCTGCAACCGCTCGCCCGTCGGTCCGCCCAGGCTGGAGCCCGAATAGGCGCCCGCGACGATGCCGATCAACGTGATGCCGATCTGAACGGTGGAGAGGAACTTGCCCGGATCGGCCTGCGCCGCGAGGGCGGAGCGCGCGCCGCGCCGTCCCGCTTTCTCCATCGCCTGAAGGCGCGGCTTGCGGGCGGACACGATAGCCAGTTCCGACATGGCGAAAACGCCATTCAGCGCGACAAGCGCCAGAATGATGACGAGGTCGACCCAGGGAAAGGGCGTCGGAGCGTGCGGGGGGATATTGGCCATGGCGGTCAAGGGCCACCTATAACCTTGATTCTTACAATTTCACAACCGTTCCATCAGCCACAGTTCAGTTCGCTTGTGGAACAAATGCTCCGTCTCGACCATTGGGGATGCATCCGTCGCTTGTCGGACGCACAAAAAAAGGGAATTGAATCCATGCGGAATTTTCATCGCATCATCGGCGCGGCCGGGCTGGCCGCCATGCTGGCCACCACCGCCTGCACCACCGATCCCAACACCGGCAACCGCACCATTTCCAAGGCCGCGATCGGCGGCATCGGCGGCGCGCTGGGCGGCTATTTGCTGGGCGATCTGGTCGGTGGGCGGCATGACCGCACCGAAAAGATATTGGGCGCGGGCATCGGCGCGGTCGCGGGCGCGGGCATCGGCGCCTATATGGACGCGCAGGAAAAGAAATTGCGGGAAGAAACCGCCGGCAGCGGCGTGGACGTGATCCGCGATGGCGACAATCTGGTGCTGCGCATGCCGTCGGGCATCACCTTCGCCACCGACAGCTCCGCCGTGCAGCCGCAGTTCCAGCCGACGCTGAACGATGTGTCATCGGTGCTGGCGCAATATCCCAAGACCTATATCGACGTATACGGCCATACGGACAGCGACGGCACCGACGCCTATAACCAGAGCCTGTCGGAACGGCGCGCGCAGGCTGTGGGCGATTATCTGACGACTCACGGCGTCCAGTCGGCGCGCATCGCGACGCGCGGCTTTGGTGAGACCCAGCCGATCGCCTCCAACGCGACGGCGGAAGGCAAGGCGTCGAACCGCCGGGTCGAAATCAAGATTGCTCCGGTGACGGAGCAGGATGTGCGGAGCTGAGGCTGACCCAGAACTGCAATGGGCCATTCCAAGACATTCCCTCTCCCGCGTGCGGGAGGGGGCGTGTCTGAAATCCACCCAATCCAGTCACTCCAACATGGCGGCGAGGGCGGGGGTCATATATTCCTGCCCTCCGGATGCCGTCCGCTGCATCAGGCAGGCGGCGATGCCCTGGCGCGTTGCGAGGGCCATGCCCCGGTCTTGGCCCAATATCATGATCGCGGTAGCCCAGGCGTCCGCCAGCATCGCGCTTTCGTGGAGGACCGTGACGGAAGCGACATCGTTTGCGATCGGGGCGCCGGTCTTGGGGTCTATGCTGTGCGAGAGGCGGGTGCCG
Organism: Sphingobium sp. TB-6; assembly: GCF_012927365.1. NCBI lineage: Bacteria > Pseudomonadati > Pseudomonadota > Alphaproteobacteria > Sphingomonadales > Sphingobiaceae > Sphingobium > Sphingobium sp. TB-6. The sequence goes on from NZ_JABBGL010000003.1 coordinate 246,905, forward strand.
TCCACCTCGCGGAAGCGGCGATAGTCGCCGGAGGTCGCGACCGACAGGCCGCATAGCGCAATGCGCAGCGTGGGCAGGGACAGGCCGGGAGGGGCTTCCACATCGACCCACCAGGGCTGGAGGGCGGGCTTGACGCCCTGTCCCCGCAATTCGCCGCCAATCTCTATGAGGAAATGCGCGGCGCCGAGGCCTTGCAGGGCCATCGCCACGGCATCCACCGCAAAGCCCTTGGCAATGCCGGAAAAGTCCAGTGTCACGTCGGCGGTGCGGCGGGCGCGGTCGCCCTCTACCTCGATCGCGGTCCATGGCGCGGGGTGGTTGGGCGCGGCGGACAGACCTGTGAGGCCGTCTGGCCCGAAGCCCCATCTCGCGACGAGGCGGCCCACCGCCGGATCGAACGCTCCGCCGGACAGCCGCGCCATGTCCAGCCCTGCGCGCAGCACGGTCATCATGTCGGCAGGTAAGGGCACCCATTGGCCGACCGGCGCGGCGTTGAAGCGGCTGATGGCGGAATCCGCTTCCCAATTGCTCATTTGCGTGATGACGCGGTTCAGCACTGCCTCGATCGCCATCGCGCTGCCCGGCGGCGCATCGACGATGCGGGCCGACCAGCTTGTGCCCATGGTCGGCCCGCCGAAGTCGCTGATCCGGCCCAGCCCTTTCCTTGGCCCGAAGGCGTCGGGCGACAGGCCGGGCGGGATGGCGATGCGGATGGGGGTGGGGGTCAGCCCTGCACCTCGACCGTCATGGCATAGGTGGCGCGGTCCTGCGGCGGACCCATGGGGCGCGGGGCGCCTTCGCCTGCGGGATTGGCCTGGCTCTGCGGATTGCCAGCGCCAGGGTTTTCGCCCGGACCGCGCCGTCCGCCGGTGCTGAGGCTGATCCAATACATGCCTGCTTCCGGCCAGGTGAACGTCACCTTGCCCTGCCCATCGGTCTTGGCATCCATCTGCTTGAGGTCGGAGCGATAGCGGATGCCGCCGGGGATGGCGACCACGTCCAGCCCGGCGGCCGGCTTGCCGTTGAGCAGGAACTGGAAGGTGGCCGCTTCGCCCACGGCAAGATCGTTGGGATGGGTGACGGGCACCATTTCCAACCCCTTGCCGGTCGTGGCGAAGACCTTCCGGTCCGGTTCGCCTGCCGTCACGAAGGTCTCGATGCGCGTCGTTGCGGTCGCGGTCTGCACTTCCGTCGCGCCCTGCGGCACGGCGGTCGCCAGTGTGACGGCAGTGGTGCCGCGCGGCAGCATCTTGCGCTCGCCGTTCAGCATATAGCTGCCCATCAGCATCTCGTTGGTGATGGCGATCTTGTACGTGCCCTTGGCCTTGATGCCGAGGTCGAAGGTCTGGCGCAGCTTGCCGATGGTGCGATTCTCGACCTGCGCCGTGCTGCCGTCGGGGGCGGTGACGACCGGCTGCCAGTCCTGGCCCGGATGGTCGAAATAATAAAGATCGCTGGAAATGGCGGCGTCGACCGTCAGCCATTCATTGCCCGATCCTGCGAACATGGTTTCGGACGGCAGCATCCAGGGGCGCGCGGCACCTGCCATTTGCGGCAGGGTGAAAGCGGTGGCGGCGGCGAGCAGCAGGAGCTTGCGGAATTTGGTCATCGGCTTATCTCCTTGGGATATCTCGAATAATTTAAGCCGTATTCCTGCCTGCGCAGGAACACGGAGGAGGCAGGCTTAACGTGACAGGACGGCGCTGACCGCGCCCAGTTCGAACTTGCCTGTGGCGCTGCCTTTGCCCCCTGCGACGGTCACGTTGAGCGGCACCCGCACCAGTTCGCGGCCGCCATTTTCGCGGGCGGCCTCCACCACCACCGTATATTTGCCAGGCGTCAGCGTCGGCATGCCGCCCTTGCCGACGGTGAAGCTGAGCTTATGGGTGCCGGGCGCGCGGGTGGCGCCGGATATGCCGTCGGCGGGCAAGGTCAGCGATCGGCCCGAGGCGCGCCACCACATGCGAATGTCGCGCAGCCATTTGGCGCCACCATTGTTGCGCTTGTCGACATCGTAGAGCACCGACAGGGTGCGGGCGGGCGCGCCCTCCTTCTCCAGCCAGATCGCCACATAGGGGCGGTGATATTCGGCCACCGACAAGCGGGGCAGGGTGAGCGTGACGTCCAGCGTCTGCGCGGTCGCGGGAGCGGCGAGGGCGGTGGCCGCGCCCAATGCCGCGCCGCCGGTCAGGACGATCTTGTGGCTGATCTGCATGAGGTGAAAATTCCCGCTTAATGGATGAAGATGATGGCGAGGATCGCCGGAATGGCGAGGCCCATGGCGACCAGCGGCCAGGTGGTCGGGCGCTTCCTGGCATGGAGCCACAGCAGTAGCAGGCCGGTGAGCGCAAAGAGGAAGCAGGCGACGGCGAAGATGTCGATGAACCATTTCCACGCCTCGCCCGCATTGCGGCCTTTGTGCAGATCGTTCAAATAGCTGATCCACCCCCGGCTGGTCGCTTCGCTGGTGACTTCGCCGCTATGCCGGTCGATCGACACCCAGCCGTCGCCGCCAGGGCGAGGCAGGGCGAGATAGACCTCATCCGCCGACCATTCCGCTTCGCCCTTGCCGCTTTGGCCGATCTGCTTTTCGATCCACTGCGCGACGGGGGCGGGAAGGGGCTTCTTGGCGTCGGGCGTGTCGGAGACCGCATCATCCGGAGCGACCCGTTTCAAGAGGACGGGCGGCAAAGTGGCGGATTTGGTGACCGTCTGCGGCGAACCCTCCACATCGGCGGCGTGGTTCAGCGTGATGCCGGTGAAGGCGAACAGCAGCAGGCCGATCAGGCTGATGGCGGAACTCACCCAATGCCAGGTGTGAAGCTGTTTCAGCCAGAAGGCCTTGGGGCTCTTCTTCTTGTTCGGCTGAGCGCGGACGGGGGCGTGCATCGGGAGCGGGACGAGTCCTGTAGGGGATGAGGCTGGCGGCATAACGCGAACGACTCGCAATTGCAAACCTGCCGCTGTGCCAAAATTGTATCAAAATGTACGATGCGAAGCCGGATCGTTGCCGGGCGGCGGCGGCTGGCTGGGGGTTGCGGCGTCCTGCTATTGACGGGTGGCGCCATCCCAACTAGCCGCCTTTGAAACGGGGGTGACATGAAAACGTCATCGGTTCCGATGGCTTACCCGCAAAGGACGAACATATGCTGACGCCAGCCATTGCCGCTGGAATGTTGATGATGGGTGCGCAAGCGGAGGCGGCCGGTGCGTCGCAACCCGCGACACCCGTTGCGACGCAGGCGACCGAAGCAGGGTCCAGTCCGCAGGCCGCTCCGCAAGTGCTGGTCGTGCCACCGCCGCCGGTGATGCCGAACCTGCCCGGCACCGGCAACCAGCCTGCCGTTCCGGCGGCGCGGACGGGCGACATCATCGTCACCGGTCGCACGACTCCGCCGCCGGGCGACCCGATGGAACGGCTCAACATGAAGAGTTTCGAGACGGTACAGGCGGTCGACAAGGCCGTCGTGGAGCCGGTCGCCAAGGCCTATAACAAGGGTCTGCCCAAGCCGGTGCGAAAGGGGTTCCGCAACTTCTTCTCCAACCTGCAGGAGCCTGTGGTGTTCCTGGCCTATATGCTCCAGTTCAAACCGGGCAAGGCGATGGAGACGGTCGGGCGCTTCACCGTCAACACGACGCTGGGCGTGGCCGGGCTGTTCGACGTGGCGAAACGCAAGCCCTTCTTCCTGCCCTACCGGCCCAATGGGCTTGCCAATGTGCTGGGCTATTATGGCGTGGGGCCGGGGCCTTACATGTATCTGCCGATTATCGGGCCGACGACGCTGCGCGACGTTATCGGGGATACGGTGGACAAGATGATCGTGCCCTTCGCGATCGGCAAGCCGTTCAACGAGCCCAAATATGTGATCCCGGCGACGATCCTGAACCAGTTGGGCCAGCGCGCTGCCTTTGACGAGACGATCCAGCAGATCCGCGATGAGGAAAACCCTTATGCCTTCTATCGCGAGCTGTATCTGAACCAGCGCAAGGCCGAGATCGAGGCGCTGCATGGACGCAAGCCCGAGCAACCTGTGGTGCCGGTCTATGGGCCGGGGTTGGGCAAGGTCACGCCGCAGGATGTGATTGAGGGAACGGCGGACGCGCCGCAATAATCCGGCAAGCCGTCATTCCCGCTTTCGCGGGAATGACGGGCAGTTTTACCTTCCCAACAACCCGCGCGCCTGACCGGCGATTTCGGCCAGCATCGCGACATTGGGCGTCGCCGCGGCCTTGGCGCGGTGGACGAGGGCGCGGAATTGCTGGATTCGGGCGCCTTTTTCCTTCAGCCATTCTTCGACATGATGGCCGATGTCCTTGCCCTTGCCCAGGGCAAGGAAATCGAGCCGGACCTGCTGCATGTCGCGCGCCACGCCGGAGATCAGCAGCCGCTCCCACGGATCGGACGGCTCCATGCGCGCTGCGGTGGACTGGACCCAATCGATGCCGACCGCTTCGCCCAGATGGGTGAAGGCGCGGGTGAGGGCGACCTCATCGACCGACAGGCGCCCCGCCAGCGCGGCGATGCCGACCGCGCCGTCCAGCTTGAACAGCCCTGCGGTGCGGCGAGCGAGTTCTGCCGGCGCACCGAGCGACAGCAAGCGATCCGTCACAGCCGTAACGCGGCGCAGCGCTTCGCTGGTGAGCAGGTCGTCCACTTGCTTCGCCAGCTTGCCCACGCCCTTGGCCAGCGCGGCATGACCTGCCTGCGGAAGCGTGCCGGAGGACAGGCTGCGCAATATGTCCGCGATCTGCGCCCGCATGCCGCTGGCGATGTCACCGAACAGGGCGAGGCGCGCGGCTTCGGACATCTCTGCCGCGTCGATATCGTCCCATAGCCGGTGGATGTCGTACAGCCGCTCCGCGATCAGGAAGGCGCTGGCCAGATCCGCCAGCGAGCAGCCCTCCTCCTCCGTCAATTCGAACGGATGGATAAGGCCGAGGCGGTTGACGATGCGGTTCGCGACCTTGGTGGCGATGATTTCCTTCTTCAGCGCATGGGCCGCGATGGCGTCGGCTTCCTTCTTCCGCATCGCGGGGGGGAAGGCGGCGGCGAGTTCGCCGTCCATGCTGGCGTCGGTGGCGAGATCGCCATGCTCGATCGCGTCCTGCAAGGCGAGCTTGGCCGTCGACAGCAGCACCGCCAGTTCCGGGCGGGTGAGGCCAAGTCCATCCTGCCCGCGTCGCAGCAACTGGTCGTTGGCGGCGAGACCCTCAACCTGGCGATCCAGCCGGCCTGATTCTTCGAAGGTTTCGATCAGGCGCACATAGCTGGCAAGGTCGGCGGCGCCGCCCGCCTCCGCGATGGAGAGGCCCAGCGCCTGGAGCCGGTTGTCCTCCAGCACGATGTCGGCCACCGCGTCGGTCATGCTGACCAGCAGCTTGTTGCGATCATCGAAGGGCAGGCGGCCTTCCGCCATTTCCTTGTTGAGCGCGATCTTGATGTTCACCTCATTGTCCGAGCAGTCGACGCCCGCGCTATTGTCGATGAAGTCGGTGTTGATCCGGCCACCACGCAGGGAGAAGGCGATGCGCGCGGCCTGGGTGGTGCCCAGATTCGCGCCTTCGCCCACCACCTTCACGCGCAATTGTTCGGCATTGACGCGCAGGCGGTCGTTGGCCGGGTCAGCGACGTCGCCATGGCTCTGCGCGGCGGCCTTCACATAGGTGCCGATGCCGCCGAACCAGAGCAGGTCGTTGGGGCTTTTCAAGATCGCGGCGATGAGCGCGGTCGGCTCCATGTCCGTGTCGGTGACGCCCAATATGGCCTGCACTTCCGGGGTCAGCGATATGCTTTTCAGACTGCGCGAGAAGACGCCGCCGCCCTTGGAGATCAGCTTCTTGTCATAGTCGTCCCAGCTAGACCGGGGGAGCTGGAACAGGCGGTTGCGTTCATTCCACGACCTAGCCGGATCGGGTTCGGGGTCGAGGAAGATGTGGCGATGATCGAAGGCGGCGACCAGCTTGATCGCTTTCGACAGCAGCATGCCGTTGCCGAACACGTCGCCCGACATGTCGCCGCAGCCGACGACGCGCACCGGCTCGCTCTGCACATCGACGCCCATTTCCGCGAAATGGCGCTTCACGCTGATCCACGCGCCCTTGGCGGTGATGCCCATCGCCTTATGGTCATAACCGTTGGAGCCGCCGCTGGCGAAGGCGTCGCCCAGCCAGAAATTCCGCTCCAATGCGATGGCGTTGGCGACGTCGGAGAAGGTCGCCGTGCCCTTGTCGGCGGCGACGACGAAATAGGGATCGTCGCCGTCATGGATGACGACCTGCGCGGGATGCTTGACCTTGCCCTTGTCGATATTGTCGGTGACGGAGAGCAGCGAACGGATGAAGATGCGATAGCTTTCCGTGCCCTCCGCGAACCAGGCGTCGCGGTCGGTCTGCGGGCTGGGGAGCTGCTTGGGATAGAAGCCGCCCTTGGCGCCCGTCGGCACGATGACGGCGTTCTTGACGCGCTGCGCCTTCATCAGCCCCAGTATCTCGGTGCGGAAGTCGTCACGCCGGTCGGACCAGCGCAGCCCGCCGCGCGCCACTGGCCCGGCGCGCAGATGGATGCCCTCGACACGGGGGCTGTAGACCCAGATTTCTCGCCACGGCAGTGGTGCAGGCAGGCCGGGGATCAGAGCGCTGTTGAGCTTGAACGCCAGCGCTTCCTGCGCCGCGGGGGCGTAGAAATTGGTGCGCAGCGTCGCGGTGATGACGGCGCGCAGCAGGCGCAGCACGCGGTCCTCATCGATCGCGGTGACCTTTTCGAGGCCTTCGTCAATGGCGGTCTGCGCGGCCTGGGCGCGGGCCGCGCCATCCTTCGCATCGGGGTCATGCAGCGCTTCGAACAGTTCGATGAGCTGGCGGGCGATGACCTGTTCGCGCCGCAGCGTTTCGGCAAAGGTCGCCATACCGTAGGCCATGCCGGTCTGGCGCAGATAGCGGAAGAGCGCGCGCAGCAGCACGACCGATCGCTGGTCGAGGCCGGCGGTCACGATCAGTTCGTTGAAACGGTCATTTTCCGCCACGCCTTCGGTGACCTGCGCAATGGCTTCGGTGACGATGTCGGCACGGGCGATCACCGCATCGGCATTGCCGCCCGCGGGCAGTTCCAGGACGAAGCGCTGGACATGGCCGAGCGTGCCGCCCTCCACCGCCGTCATCATCTCGTCGATCACGCGGAAACCGAAATTCTCGAAGGCAGGCACCACTTCGGAAAGCGCGATGGCGTCATGGCTGTAGAGTTTGAGCCGCAGCCGTTCGGGCGCGTCGTCTCCATTTCGGTAGATGCGGATCGACTTGTCGCCGGGACCGGACAGGCCATGGAGCAGACGGATGTCGGTCGCCGCCTCGACCGGACCCGCGCCATTGCGATAGCCCATGGGGAAACCAGGCGCGTAGCGTTGCGCGAGCGTCGCCGCGCGGCCCGCCTCCTCGCCGTCGGCCAGCGCTTCCTCCACGGCGGGCAGCCAGCCGCGCACCATCTGCTTCAACTGCCGGTCGAGCGGTTGTTCGTCCGGCACCATGCCTTCGCCGCGCAGGTCGAGCGTGATGCGCAGCAAAGCGAGGCCGCTTTCCTCCAGCGCAATCGACCAGCTCAACACCGGGCCGTTGCAGGCCTGGGACAGCATGTCCTGCACCGCCACGCGCCGGGCCGTGGTCAGCTCCTCGCGCGGCAGCCAGGCGAAGGCGTAGAGATGGCGGGCGAGCGCGCTTGTCCCCAGCACCAGCTTCGGGCGCGGCCGGTCGGTCAGCGACATGAAGGTCAGCACCAGCCGTTCCAGCGTCTCGCGGTCGAAACCGATAAGAATATCATGGGGCAGGGCGGTCAGCGCATGGGTCAGCACCTTGCCCGCATGGCCGTGCGGATCGAAATTGAACTTGTCCATCAGCGCCGACAGCGCGGATCGCAGCAGCGGCACCTTGTCCGGCGTCGTCGCCAGCCCCGCGCTGGTCCACATGCCGGCGTGGATGGACAGGGCGGTGACCTGCTTGCCCTCCCGCACGGGGACGACGATCAGGTCCAGCAGCACCGGGCGGTGGACGCGGGAGAGGCGATTGGACTTGATGATCAGCGGCGTGCGCTTGCCTTCCTCGAACCAGGTGAAGGCGGCCTCGATCGTGGCGGGGGCCAGCAGCGGCTGGTCGTGCAGGCCGCAGATGCCGATGCGCACATCTGCCTTGCCGCCGCGGTCGCGGCGTTCATGGCCGATCTGGGTGAAATGGCGGGCGAGGAACCAGCGGAGCAGCGCCGCGCCTTCCTCATCGGGCACGGCGTCGGCATCGGCGGCCATCGCCTCGCGCATTTTCGGCCAGTCGGTGACGGCGGCGCGGACATCGGCCAACGTGCCTTCCAGCGCCTTTTCCAGCGCCCGGCGAGCCTTGGCGTCGGCGCGGTCCGCCTCGATATAGATCATCGATTCCCGGCGCGCGCCGGCGGCGTCATCCTTCAATATCGCCTTCAAATGACCCTGGGCGTCACGTTCGACAGAAAGGACGGGATGCAGCAGGCGGTGGATGATGATGTCGGCGGCGGCCAGCGCATTGGCGATGCTATCCACCAGAAAGGGCATGTCGTCATTGACGATGGCGATCCGCATGAAGCGCCCCGTCGCCCCTTCGCCCAGCGTCTCCATGGCGATGGCGACATGGCCGGGGCGGCGGGTCGCGGCGGCGCGCGCTATGAAGCCGGCGGCCTCCAGCATCGCGTCCTGATCGAAGCCTTCACTCTCGCCCGGGAGCGCGCCGCGTGCCAGCGCCGCTTCCAGCGCGTCGTGAATGCTGTGGTCAACCTGCCTCGATTCAGCCAATGCCGTCATGCGCTTGCCTCTTACCCGCGGGATTTGTTCCCGCTTCTTGTGAACGGAGAAGGCGCCGGAGAACCGCCACGCGACTTCTCAAACCGATGCCATCCACTATGCGCCACTGCGTCTTGAGGCTCAACCCAGGGTGAGAAATAAAGTTACTTAAAGTTGTAACAATATGATGCAGCGCAGCATGGGGGACGAACGTCCCGGAGGATAATGCACGGAATCGGACCATGATCCCGTTCTGTCAATCCGGCGCGGCGGTTTCTGCCGATAAAAGAGGTTTGGGCCGTGATTAAGGCGTGTTCTATTCGAATGGCAATATCTTCGTTCCGCTGCGGAGGCAGGAGCACGGGCCAAAGGTTGGACGTGGGTTTGGGGAACCCTAACTCGCCGCGGCGATGATCGCGCGCTGGCTGAGATCCGACCCTTCCGGTAGGGCGCCGACAATGGCGAGCGATCCGTCCTTCTCGCGCCGGGCGATGACCACGGCCAGGCCGTCGCCATCGGTGGCGACCGCGTAGGGGTCCAGCACGGCGGCGGCCTTCATCGCGGCGCGGGCGGTCTGCTGGCGGTCTGGCTTGGCTGGGCCGTCGGTGCGGCGCTGGGCGCGCTCGTCGCGGACCAGGGCTTTGAGGCCGCCATCATAATGTGCGAGATAGTCGCCAAAGGCGCCAAGCTGGATGCCGTTCGCGCGGGCATGATCCAGCGCGGTCGCATATTCGGTGATGCGCGTCTTGTCGTAGCTGGAGCCGAAGACCAGCTTCACCACAGCGGTCATCGGAGCGCGTGCCTGAACCTTGAGGCCGCTATTTTCCAGCAGCTCAGCATATTCCTCCGGCCGGGCAATGGTGACCAGCGCGAAGTCGTAGCTGAGGCCGATGGCGCGGTAGAGCGCGGCATGGCTGCGCGCTTCGCTGGTGCGGGCCTGCTCCGCGCTGTCGCGCGCGAGGGCGAGCCAGTCGGCCAACGGGGCGTCCTCATCCGGGCTTTCCATGCCGGTGAGGTCGAGCGTGTCGAAATCGTCGGCGGCTGGACCGTCGGCCCAGATCGGCGCGACCGGCGGCGCGGCAGGGCTGGCGAGCAGGGCGGCTTCCACCTCCCGGTCGATTTCCGCGGTGACGGCCTGGCTGGCCGCTTCCTTCCAGTTGATGACGCCGAAGACGAAATCGATCGTCTCGTCATCGGAGGAGAAGGGCATCAATATGCCGCGATAGAGAATTTCCGCGCCGCGTTGATTGACGAAGCCCGCCTCGAAGCCGATCGGCGCGGCGTTGGCGATGATCTGGAGATAATGATCGGTCAGCCGCGACAGCAGCGAGCGCGAAGGGACATCGTTGATATATTGAATCTGCCCTTCGATCTCGCACTCCTCGCGCAGCGCGGTGCCGAGATAGACGATGGCGGGATTTTCAAGGCCCGTGCTGAAGTCGAGCAGGACGCTGTACGGGCCGAAATCCTCCAGATCCTCCGGCGCCAGATCCTCGATCGAGGGCAAGCTGCGGTCGCCCAGCAGCGACGCCCAATAATTATAGGCGCGCACTTGCATCCGGCGCTCGTCGGAGCCGACGAGGGGCGGCGTTTCGATCGCTGCGTCGTCGGCAGGACCGAAATCATCCTCGTCATCCGCGACTTCATGCCCCCGCAGAGTGTCCATCAATCGGTCCTTAGCCCAGGTAAAAGCTTTTCCTTCAGACTCGACAGTGCCACGGGATGGTAAACAGGCCGTAAAGGCGGGGCGAAATGATGGTCCGATGCGGTTTGATGAGGGATGGGACGGGTGAATCGCATTTGTCGGCTTGTCCTCCAGCCCAAGCACTGTTATCTGCCCGCCCCAACGCCGCTTTAGCTCAGTCGGTAGAGCATCGCATTCGTAATGCGAGGGTCACGTGTTCGAGTCACGTAAGCGGCACCAGAGCTTCCCTTTGAAATCAGGACTTTTTCTTGGAGCGGCTGGCCTTTGCTGCGCCGATCGGGATGATTTTGGGATCACTATGGGATCGCAAATGGGCTGTGGTGAACTGTCCCACGTCGGCCCAGAATGATTCGACGCCCGCGATGAAGTCCTGAAGGTAATCGGGTCGCAGGTGGCGATAGTGCTTCTTGTTCGTGCTGTCGCCGCTGTGCCCGGCCGCCGTGTCGATCTGGGCTTCCGGGACGCCTCTTCGGTGCATCTCCGTCGAGCATGTATGACGCAGCGTATTCGGTGATCCCAACCCAACGAGTTTCGGGCGTGGCTTACTCTCGCCCAATTTCTTGCGTGCTGGAAGCCAGACGGGTTCACCCAGGTCGTCCGTCTCCACGGCGCTGATCCCGGCCGCCAAAAGGCAGTTCTCAAATGCCCTTTTCACGCTTCCGGCTGGCAGCAACTCATATTCGAGCTTGCCGGTCGTGCGGTTGCGCTTCGGCTTCTTCCATTGGATGACCTTGCCGTCCGGAAGGTCCGCCAGCCACGGAGCAAGCGTTGGCGCGATCGTCACGATCGAGCGGCGCTTTTTGGTCTGCGCCCGTCCTGGGGCGTTGAAGTAGATTAGGCCGTCCTGGATCTGGTCCGTGGTTAATTCGAGTATCGCTTCGATCCGGCCATGCGTGCTGAGCGCGATGATGATCAGCAGGGCGATATGTTCGCGGTCGGGCTCTGCCCGTGCGGCATCGAGAAGCGCGGCGATCTGCTTCGGAGTATAGACGAGCGTCTTCCCTTCCGGCTTGCCCTTCACGTCCGGTACGAATGGCGCGCTTTCTATGCGCTCATCCTTCCACGCCCAATTCAGTGGCTGGCGGAGCGCAGCAATGTCGCGGCTGATCGTGTACAGGCTCGCCCCTTCGGACTGGCGCAGCGATATGAACCGTTCGACAAGTGCCTTCTTGATGTCTGAAACTGTTGGGGGGCCGGTCAGGCGTCCGGCCTGTCGCTCAGACCTAAAGAAGCGCAGCCAATGCGCGATCGAGTTCGCGTAACGCGTCGGGTCCGCGAGATGCTTTTCGGCATGCTCGACCAGCCAGTCCGCCATGATGGCCTCAACCATCGCGATATTGGTCGGCTCATGCGTCGGCTGGCGCCACGCCTCATAGTGCGCGACTAGGGCGTCTTGCGCCTCTTGCGGCGGCCTATCCTGCCGACCGCCTCCAATGCCCGTTGACTTGCGGCGTGTCCGACGGCTTCCCGTTCCTCCGCCGTCATCGTACCAGCATATGCGCCAGTCGTCGCGGTCGGCCCTATACCAAAGCCAGAATGGCCCAAGCTGGGTTCGACCGGCCGGGGCAACGCTTCTTCGTTGTCCTGCCATGTTGAAACTATCTCCTTCTTCCTGTCTGCCAGGAGCAGGGAATATGCATCAGAAGCGATGAGGGCGCGAACGAGATCGGGGCTCAAGTGCGCACGTGTCCCATTTCGGGCCGCCCGCTCCAATGCGTCCGTGATCGCGGTGAAGGGGCCAGAGTTCAAGCGCGGGCCTCCTTAGCACTGGAACGCCGCTCGCGCTTCCGGCGAGGCGGTATCGTCCTGATGGTCGCGGCGTACTCCGCGAACAGGATGATGAGGTTCCGGACCGCGACGGCGGATGCGTCGGTGCCCTTCAGTAGCGATACCGTCGCGATGAGCAGCGTCGTCCAGATTAACAGGCGGAAGCCTCCCCATGAACTGGTCGGCCGGTCAGGCTCGATCGCCGCGCTCAGGAATGAAATGACTGTAAAGAGCCACATGAGTACAGCCACGCCCCAGCCGGCATCCTTCGCGTAATAGGTCGCATGGCAGCAGGCGAAGAACCACAGCGCCCGATACATGGCGTATTGCGTCTGCCGCGTTAGCTGGCAGAGCAGGATGATTGGCGGGTGAAACAGGGTCATGCCCAGCCATGCGTCGAGGCGGGTCAGGATCATCATGACTGCTGGTCCCCCAGGCGGAACGGAACCACATTGGCGTCGATCAGATCCACGACAGGCAGGTTAAGGTCGCTTGCCCATGAAAACCCTTCTGCCCGGATGCCCTCGGCCGTGTTCGCCAGCCGACAGTCGCGGGGAATGTCCTGCGTGCCGTCCGGCTTGATGATGGATGCGATGAAGACCGGCCTTCCCCGGAGCATGCCGGCCGCGATCTCAACATGACCTTCCGCTGGCCGCCAGCCTGAAGGCTCCGGCTGGGGATCGGGGAGCGGAACCCACATTGTCGGCTGATAGTCATCGACGCCGTCGTCATACCAGCCGCCATCGCCGCGAGTCATCGGAACCCAGGGGGATCGCCCATCATCCGCGATGCTCGGATCATAGCCCAATATCCAGCCGTCACCCGGCGGCGCTGCGCTGATGTCCCTTGGGATTCCATGGGACCGTAGCGCGGCGATGGCCTCTTTGGCGCAGGCGGCCAGATCATCGAACAGCTTAGCTTCGTTCTCAATGCAGCGGGCCATGCAATCGTGCGTCTCAGCAAGCTCCCGCGCCTCCTGTTCATCTGACTCAGCGAAAGCTGTGGACATTGCCTTTAGACCCGGAACCATATGGCGGCCGACCGGCTTGCCCGTGATGTCGCAGGCCGCTTCGAGGCGGGCAGCAAGGTCGAGAAGGTTGGTCATTTCCGGTTCCTTTCCGCCAGCGCCCGAAGCGCGCCCAGATGTTCCGCGATCCGCATAAGGGGCCAGCCGATCCAGATGATCGCCAGCAGCAAGAGGATGCCAGTCCCCTCGCTCATTGCTTTACCCCCTCCGGCCAGATGACCTTGCCGCCCATGTCCTCGATGCGCAGAGTGCCGGGATTACAGACGGCATGTTCCGCCGCTTCCTCCGCAGGCGGCTTCAGGCCGGAAAGCTGGATCGGGTAAAAGCCTTCCTCGCGCACGAAGATGACGACCTCGCCTGTGGGCTGAAAATCGGTCATTGCTTCGTGGCTCCCATGCCGATTGCTTGGGCGACATCGGCCCGCGTCATAGCGTGAATGCCGTCAAGCGCGTTCAAGGCAGTGTCGGCGGGCATATGCGCGACGGCGATCGTCGCCGCCGCCTTCCAGAGCGACATTGCCGCTTCCTGCGGTTCGAATGACCGTCGGTGCGCATCTGCCGCCAGATGCACGGCGAGCGCGGTGATTTGATCATCGTCCAGTTCGGACTTCGGTTTCAGCGCTGCGCTGTCGATCTTATCTTCCATCTCCTTGCGCTGGCGCTCAAGCGTCTCACCTTCGAACGCCTTGATGATGATGTGCAGATAGATGGCGGGCACTGTAACAGATGGCCCCAGGCCCGCGCCGGGCAGACTGGCTGCATCAGGCGCCGACAGAAATTCAGGGAGGGGCGGCAGGAGGGTTTCCACATGCCGGGCCACCGCGACGGCGGTTAGGGTCGCATTCTCGGTCAACGGTCGTCCTCCAGTAGACAGGGATAGATGCCCTTCATGTCCGATGCGCAGGAAAGGCAGTCGCAGGGTTTTTCCCGGCGGTGGGAAAAACCTTGACGCTCATCAAGCTCAACATGGTTGTCATCGGGGCGCAGTTGGCGCAGCGGGTCCCAAGGGTCCGGCATGACCGGGGCAGGCTCACCCGCCACGACCACGCGCTGCATGACGCCGGGATTGCGCCAGCGCTTGCGCCCGCGCCCGATCGGAATGGCGACGCGGATCGCGCCAAGCGCCTTCAAGCTGCGGCGGATGATAGCTAGGTTATTCTTCGGCCCGTGGACGGTGTCGCCCGGTGAGGTGGGCATTGTCACAAAGCGTTCCTTTCCATTGAATTTGAAGATTGCGCGCCGATGCTTGCCGCCCATTTCAAAGATGACCGTTGCACCTGGCCAGCGCCGGACCTCCTGCCGAATGTCATCGTCCGGTTTCACCGCGCCGGGCTCCTACGCAGCCGGGCCGGGGTGACGGGAGCCCAGACTATCGCCCGCTTGCCGCTGGCGTTGTGCCGCCGATCACCGCTGTCCCGGACCTTGCCGTCGCGGGCCAGTTCGGTGATGCGCGGTCGGACGGACAGGATCGACAGGCCAAGTCGACCGGCGACCTCATCGGCGGTCAGGCCGTTGGAATGCTCCAGCACCTTGAGGCAGCGAGCGCGGATGACCGGAGCCTTGTCCGCCGTCTCTTCCGCCGCCTGAAACGACGTGTCGCGGGCCTTGGCGCCAGGCGTGTGCGGATAACCGAATAGGTCAGGCATCAGCGCCATCCTCCTCTGGATACTCCGCATCGCAGCGGGGGCAGCGGGGAGTGCCGCCATGCACCAGCGGCCCATCGTTCCGGCAATAATCGCACCCGATTTCAGGCTCGGCCGACTTGTCCACTGGCGGCGCATAGGCGAACGGCCGGGTGTCGCCGCACATGGGACAAGTAGCCCGCTTCATCGCGGTCGCGGCTTTGATCAGGTCCATGGGCAGATAGACCACGACCCAGCGATGGCCGCAGCTTTCATGGCGGCAGAGCGCCCAAGCCGCTTTGCGATCGGCGGCATCCTCCCCGGCCGGCTGGATCGCCAGACGGGCACCCGCCTGCACGGGGAGGTTGCCCATCATATTACTGCCCGCCCTGAACGCAGGGGTTCGCGGTGGAGCAGAAGACCGTGCTGGGCATCCGGCCGTCCCACTTGCGGACCCATTCGTACTGGACCAGCTTCGGGTTCGCTTCGAGCGCCTGGGCCTGAATCTTCATCGCTTCTGCCTGCGCCTGGGCGCGGACGGTCTGAGCCTTCGCCTGACCTTCGGCCTTGGCCACTTCGGCGCGGGCCTGCGCCTCGATCGTGGCGACGTTCGCCTGCGCCGCGATGGCGGCCTGTTCGTTCTGGGCGCGGGCGTTGATGCGCTCCAAAATATTCTCAGGGATACGAACCGGGCCAGCCCAATAAAGCTGTTCGACATGCAGGCCGAACGGCTCGAAATACCTGCGCACGGCAAGCAGCGAACGATTAATGAGGACAGTCTTCTTCGGGCCGTAAATCTCCTCGACCGTCATGTTCGAAGCCGTGTCCACGATCGCTGAGCGGACGGCGTTGCGCAGCGGGCCGGCGACGATGCCGTCCATATCGGTGCGATATTTCTGGAACAGGACCGGCGCCTTGATCGGATCTACGCGGTAGGCCACCGCCACGTCCCCGGTGACGATCAGTCCATTCTTGTCCTGAAACGCCATCTCATTATTCGGCAGTTCGTTGCCGTCGCTATCCCTGCCGCCACGCGTCCAGGCATAGTTGTTCGTGTAGATCGGATACTCGTAAATATCGACGCCGAACATAGTCTGGTAGGTGCCGACGCCAAGAGCCTTGCTCTCAACGCCAGCGCTGGAGCCGTAGCGATTGACTTTCACCCCGACATGGCCGGGATCGACGCGGGTGCAAGCCGCGAGAGACATCGCCAGCAGCGACGCGGTCAGAACGGTCTTAATCTTCATCATTCTTCTCCATCAAAAAACACACGAAAAATGGGAGCGCCGCCAAGGCGAAGGCGAGCAGGATGGCGAGGATGAGCGCGCCATCGTTCTGCATGTTGACCAGCGCAGGGATGGCGATCCGGAACGCGATCAGCAGCAAGAGGAGGTAGCCAGCCAGCATGCCCGCGAAGACAAGATGCATCCGCATCACGCACCCCCTTTGGAGCCGGACGGCAGGGGGGACAAACGCCGCCCGGCTCCACCAGCCGCAGAGGCCTGCGCGGCTGGAACTGAATTGCTATCTGCGGCCGTCACCCGTGCGATTTCCTGCAAGACGATGTACGTCGAGCCGGGGCGCTCCTTGGCGAGCCGTTCCGCATCGGCCATCGCCTGTTCGGCGGTCTGATGCCGGAAGCGCGGATCGCGCGACGGATTACGCCGCCAGGCCATGAAGGCGAAGGCTTCGCGCAGGGTGACGGTAATGCCGCTCACAGCTCGCTCGCCTCCCGCAGCGCCACGCGCAAAACAGTGGTCGCATCGTCCAGCAACGTGCAGCACGCGTTGTGATCGTCGTGGAGAGATTCGTCGGCGGGGAGATATTGAAAGACGCTGATGCTCTCGATGCCGTGTAGCATCGACACGCCGCTGCGGATCGCCTCCGCGACCTTCCGGGCCGCGTTCGTGATCTTCTCAACTTCGCCCTCCAGCGAAGCGATGCGTGCCGTGTCTGCCGGATTGCGCGGCTGGCCTATCGCCAGCCCGGCTGTCTCGCAGAACTCCCGGAACCGGGCGTCCATGACGAATGCGGCGTCCATCTTCTCGCGGGTGGTGGCGCCGGATCGGGCGCAGACGATGTTGTGATCAGCGACGGCGCTGATGTAGCGTTCATATGCCTGCGTTTCAGCGGCGGTATAGTCGCGCTTCGTGGCGTCAGCGGTAGGCATGGGGCATCGCTCCTTCATGCTGCGGTCGGGACAGGGCGGATCGGGAAAATTTGGCGGACACGGTTGATTGCCGGGTCAGGGGCGGGCTCACCGCCTCCGTTGTCATCTTCGTCACCGGGCCAATCCGGCGTCCATTCCGCGCAGCGGCGGGAACCGTGGATGGTCGGTTGGAGTGTCACCGGGCCGCCGTTGATGATGAACACCATGGGCACGATATTCTCGCAGACGCCCATGTGATCGGCGCTTTCATCAAGTGCCGGGATCGCCGTGTCCGGCAAGGCGCCGGCACGCCAATAGGCGCACGTCCGACAAGCGCGGAGCAGGTTAGGCACGCCCAGCCTCCATCGCTTTGAGGTCTTTGATGGCCGACCAAACCAGTTCAGTTACGTAGTCGTCGCCCCGGATGCTTTCTTCAAAGCCGGGAACTGTTGCACCTAGCGCCGTCGCCTCGATGCGGCTGACGCCCGTGCTTGTGAACATGAGCATCCGAAGCTTGACGATGACACCGGCCAGAGATTGGGCGGGCGTATCGAGGATCGTGGCGGCCTCGTTGTCGCCTGGATCATCGGTGTTCATCGTCTCCCAATGGCGATCGGTGAACGCAGTCCACGCAGCCAGTATCTTGTTGTCAGGGTGTTCGGTCGGCGCGGCCAGCGTTTCCACATCGGTCAGAATGCTCATCGCGCAATCCTCCCGCTGAAACGCTTTGCTTCTTCATGGATGATTTCCTCGTACCGGCCGATATTCCGATCATGGGCCAAGAGTACCTTGAGCGCGAAGGCGGCGGCATCTGGCGACGGCCACTCCATGAGGGCGTCCTCTGCTTGGCAGGCAACTTCGCCAAGCCGATCATCCTCCTCCAATACCTCCTTCGAGGCGTTGGCATAACCGGCGTC
This sequence comes from Sphingobium sp. TB-6, assembly GCF_012927365.1. Lineage (NCBI taxonomy): Bacteria > Pseudomonadati > Pseudomonadota > Alphaproteobacteria > Sphingomonadales > Sphingobiaceae > Sphingobium > Sphingobium sp. TB-6. The sequence continues at coordinate 264,883 of NZ_JABBGL010000003.1, forward strand.
CAATTGTTCTTTGGTCGAACTCCAGTCGATGCCACGCAATTTGGCATGGGCGATGTCGGCGGCGCGGGCTTCATCAAAGGCCGCCAACCTCCGGTTCCATTCGGCACGGACATCCAGCGTAAGGGCATCATTGACTGCCGTGGCGATCATCTGAAACGCGAGGTCGGTAGGAAACTCGCCAGGATTGATCGCCGCCTCGCCTGTGGTGCCGCTCGTCAAAACCGGGGCTGTTTCATGCAATGCTGCGACCAACTTGACCGCGAGGTCCGCACCACACTGGGGACGAAAATCACGGATCGCCCGCTTTGCCCTCTGCCATTCGCAGCCATCGTCCGCAGAAAAGGCCCGCGACATGGCTTCATAGTGATTGGCCAGTTCAAGGCTTGTGCCGGCGGGGACGGACGGGAGACGAAAGGCTGCGTCGCCACGCACAATGGTATTGGAGAGCATATCAAGCCTCCTTCGTGATGAGTTCGGCAACGCCGATCAGTCCAGCCACAGCATCGAGAACCTGGGCGTGAATGATCCACCGGAGGTTCCCGAACTCGCTAATGCCGGCGTTTCCGGTGGCGCTGGCCTGAAGATTGTCCTCCGCCTCGAAAGCGGCAGACTGAGCGACCAGGATAGCTTTCGCCCAAGACAGGGCAGTTGCTGGACTGTCGCTGAAGATCGCAGTGATTTCCGGGGGTAGCGCCATGTCAACGGCCCTCCCGGAGATCGAGTTCGGCGTTCGACCGCTCGGCGCGATGGACGTCGTTATAATGGACGCTCAGCGCGAAGAGGGTGGAGATGCCGTCGAGCGCCTGGGCGATTATGTCGTGACGCCTGGTTTCGATGAGGTTTTCGTGGTGCAACCCGGAGCGCTCGATCCCATCTGCGCCCATCGCGGAACTGTTGCGAAAGCTCGCGCTCAAGAGGCTAAGCAGCGCGAAACCCTGGTCGGAAAATTCATCCGCATCCGCATATTTGAAGGGCGCAATGCCTTCCATAATGCGAAGATCGGCCAAGGTGGGAATAGCAAGACGCGGGGTCGCTTCTCGCGAAGCGTGATCGCTCCGCGACTGGTTGCCGTTAGGCATAGTCGGGGTCTCCTGTGTCTGAGTGACAGGAGATACTTTGCCCCGCCCCGTACAATGGGGCTGCGGACGCTCACTCCTGCCGTTAGTCGGGACAGGAAAACGAGTCCCGGCTAACGGAACTGGTTAATAATTTCGATTTTCAGAATCGTCAAATTCTTTTTATCAGAATTTTTGGAGGGCTCCGGTGACGCGCCCAATCACTTGATAATTCCGGTTTCCGAGGATGATAGGCTCATGCTCCGGGTTGGTCGACTGCGGCTCAAAGCGGGCCGGGTCGTTGCGGTAGACCTTGATCGTGGCTTCGTTCTCCTCGTTCTTAAGGAGATATATATTACCGCTAAAAAGCTCATTCTGCTTCACGTCTACGATCGCAAACGCCCCTTCGGGTAGAACAAGATTCATGCTGTCACCCGCAACCGTCACCGCGAAGGTACCTGGAGCGTCGATCACCTTGGGAATTTCCAGCCGCGTGTCTGTCAGTTCGACTGCCTCGACCCAGCGTCCGGCCCCTGCCATTCCTATGAGCGGTATCTCCCTTGTATTCTCGCCGGAGATCCACTGCATCAGCTTCCTGGCTTCATCCAGCTTGAGCTGCCGCGTCCCGCGATAGAGCCCGGTGACCGCCGATGGCGCAATCCCCAGCACTACTGCGATTTCCTTCCCCTTGACGCCAAGGCGCTTGAGTTCAGCAAGCAGTTCTTCGGTTGTGAGCAAGTCGGTCATGATATCGCAATATCATAATCTGCAAGCTCCGTTAATTACGAAAAACAGAATTAACCCTCTTTTCGAATTTCGGAATTGCGCTTATGTATGGCGCTCATGGAGCCAGTAGCAGCGATATTCAATAGCATCGGCGGCGTTAAGGCCATCGCAGCCGAGACGGGCGATCCGTACCAGACGGTATATTCCTGGAAGGCGAAGGGCTCGATCCCTCGCTGGAGACGGCCCGCTATTCTTGAATTGGCGCGTCGAAAGGGTAAATCTCTTCCGCCGATCGCCCTAAGTTATTTGGCAGCCCCAGCGGACGCGGAGTGACGCAGATGGCGGGGGAATGGCATACGGCTGTAGCCGACTTCATTGGCGCGATGGAGATGGAGGGCGTAAAGCCCACCGAACCAATTGCTCAGCGGCTCGCGTCCGGCGAACTGATCCGCTTCCACAGCGACGGAGACGGAAAGGGGCGACAGAACGGATGGGCTATCCTCTATCTAGATGACCGCCCCGCAGGCGCATTCGGCAATTATCGCCTAGGCATCAGCCGCAAATGGCGGGTCGATCGGGATCTATCCCTGTCGCCTGAAGAGAAACGCAAGCTTCAGGAGGAATGGGCTGCGGCGAAAGCCAAACGAAAGGAAGAGCGTGAGCGAAGCGAGGGCGAGGCTGCGCGTGACGCTCGTGACATTTGGAGCAGCGCCTCCCCTGTTTCGCTGGAGCATCCTTATCTCGCCCGAAAAAGGCTCGACCCATTTCTCTTTCGGGAGCGCGAAGGCCGGCTGCTGGTTCCAATGTACGACGGATCGGGATCTCTCTGGAATCTCCAGCGGATTGCTGGCGACGGCACGAAGCGCTTCCTGCGCGGGGGCCGAACAGACGGGCTGTTCTTCCTGATGGGGGACATGAGCCGCAAAGGTGAGATCGTTTGCATCGGGGAAGGTGTCGCCACCATGGCGGCGGTTTGCCGATCGACTGGGTACCCATGCATCGCTGCTTTCTCGGCCAAGAACCTCGGCGCGGTCGCGAGGCTTTGGAATAGCGCCCGGCCGGACCTTCATTTCATCATCTGCGGTGACGATGACAGTCATCTGCCCAAGAACATCGGCCGAGAGGTTGCTGAAGCGGCAGCGCATGAGATCGGCGCGAAGGTGGCATTTCCTCTCGGAAGGGCGGCATGAGCGTGGCCCGCGACTTCGAGGATGATGAGCGTGAGTTCGGTAGCGCTGCCGTTCGAGCCGCACTGGATGCGGCACGGTGGCTCGGGCCCGTGGCCCCTGACCACAGCGTCACTATGGAGACATCGCCGCTCGCCATCGCGCCCACGCCCTTCACATGGCGAGATCCATCAACGATCCCCAGGCGACAATTCCTATATGGGTACGAATTGCGCCGAAAGCAGGTTTCGTCCGTCATTGCGCCCGGCGCTGCTGGCAAGACTACCTACAAGGTCGGTCGTGCGATTTGCATGGTGACTGGCCGCAATCTGCTGAACACAAATGTCTGGAACGGACCGCATCGGGTGTGGCTCTGGAACCTTGAGGACGAAATGGAGGAGGTCGAGAAGACCGTCCATGCATTCCTGAAGGCATGGGACCTCACCATGGACGATCTGGGCGGCCGGCTGTTCATCGACGGTGTCGACAGCCCTTCATCGCCGATCCTGAAGTTGGCTGTCGAGGACAAGACCGGTGGCTTCACCTTGCAGCGGCCGGTATCCTGTGCGCTTATCGACGCCATCCGCGAACGCGAGATCGATTATCTCGACATTGACCCCTTCGTGTCCAGTCATTCAGTCGATGAAAACAACAACGGTGCGATCGATGCGGTCAGTAAAGAGTGGGTCCGCATCGCGCATGAAACGAACTGCGCAGTCAGCCTCGCGCATCACGTGCGCAAGCCGAACGGATCGGAGCCGTCAGCATTCGATGCTCGCGGCGCAGTCGCGATGATCAATGCGGCACGCTCGTGCTTGGTTTTCCAGAAGATGACAAAGGAGGTGGCAGAGGAATTTCGGATACCGGAGTGCGACCGCAAGCGGTTCTTCTCCGTCTATGACGACAAGAATAACAAGGCACCAGCGCCATCGTCAGCGAACTGGTTTCAGTTCATCGGCGTGGGGCTCGGTAACGGGGACGACACAGGCCCCGAGGACAATATCGGCGCGATAGAGTGCTGGGAAGCACCAGACACGTTTGCGGGCGTCACGGCCCGGCAACTCTATCTCATCCAGCAGCAGATCGAAGCAGCCCCGAAGGAGGCGCGGAAGCATTCCGCATCGACATTCTGGGTCGGTAAGCTGGTCGCCAAAGTCCTTGATGTTGATCCCCATGACGATGCGGAAAAGCGCCGTATCAACAAGATGCTGACGGTCTGGATCAGGGAAGGCGCTCTAAAAATCGTGGAGCGCAAGACTTCGCACGACCAGATGAAGGAGTTCGTGGAGGTGGGCCGATGGCTTCAGCTTTGACGGACGACTGCGCCTCGTTCCGGAGGTTCCGGAGGTTTCCGGAAGACGGGGTTCCGGAAGTTCCGGCAAGGTCTTGCCTCACGCGTGCGCGCACCGTCACGCACGTATGCGCGCCCTGTACGGGATACCCCCCTGAAAGGGGGGATATCCCTTCAGGTATATTAATAACTCTAACCGCGCGGGCGCGCGAGACGGCCCGCAGGGAGATCAACCATGATCGGTGAAAATCACAGCGCGGCCGGAGGCTTCCGGTTGATGCGGTTCAGCGACTTTCCGACGCCAGCGGCGAAGTTCAATCATCTCCACCGCTGGGGGCCATGGCTGCTCGACACCGAGCGCCTTGTCCTGTGCCTCTGCCGGGATCATGACGATCCGCTTAGTGCCCGGTACGAGGTCGACATCGAGCGGATTGAGACGGCGGAAAGTCTGCTGTTTTGGATCAGCCATATCGCGGCGAAGAATTGGGGCGACGCCCAGACGGTGGGGCATCTGGCGCTGGCGCTGGATGACTTGTTCTGCCCTAGGCATCGCCTGTTCGGTGGCCAACAGCGCCCGGCCCCCGAACTGCTCAAACTCTCTATCGAAAGGGACTGGGCATGATTTCTCCTACTGCAATCTCGAAGGTCGCTGAGCAGATGGCGGATCTATACGAGGCGCTACGCCTGGAGCATCAGGGGGAAGTGCTGGCAGGGTCAGTGCCAGCGATCACGCGACATCCCGATGTGCGCGACCGCATGACCGGCATGCTCTTTGCCATCCACCACATTGGGCTGACGCTTGATGCGATCGGCGGCGATCCGCTGGTGCATCGGGTCATTCTCGAAGTCGAAGAGCGCTTGGATGACGTGCATGCCCATGTCTTCCTCAATCGCCGCTGGGATGGGTTTCCACGGCCATGACCAGGTGCGACCGGCATTTCTCGGAAGGAACACGGGTCCGCTTCGACACACCTGGATATTCGTTTCACAAGATGACTGGGACGGTCTGCCTTGGCGGTTCCGGCTCCGTTTTCGTTCTGCGGGACGATCGAGCCGTCTGGCAGGCCGAAGTGCTGGTCGCGTCGAACGAACTGATCCGGATGAGGGATCAAGCCCCGAACCCGGACCATGTCGCGCCGAAAGATGCGGGTGCTTTTTGGTGGCGATATTGCCGTCAGGATTGGCTGCGCAAGCATAATCCACCGCTTCGGGCCGTTGGGGGAAAATCGTGAAGCGCTCCCGCCCGACCCCCGCCGACCTTGCCGCCTCCCTGACGGCGGTCAAGCTGCTGATTAAGGGCATGAACGGCGCCATGCCAACGCTGGCGGCTGAGATGCGGCGTGATGCCTGCGAACGGATTGATGATGTGATCGAAGACTTGGGGAGCATGAAGCGGTGACGGACAAGACGATGACGCGGGCAGAACGGATCGCAAAGGCTCGCGCTGATCTCGCGGCGGCCTATGCGGCGGACCCGGAAGGAGTAGCGCGGTTCAACGCCCGCATGTCGCGCCTTGCATCGGCGCGGAAGCGTGAGCAGCAGCGGATCGAGCATCTGGTGCTGGGCCTTCCGCGTCCAGTTGAACGCGTGATGGAGGGTAAGCGGAAGGGCCGCAGCAAGCCGAAGATGGTGGAGCGTCCTATGCGGCTGGAGCCCGGCATCGAGGAGGCTGTGCGGGTGCGCGAAGCGTGGGACCACAAGGCGTATGGGACGCCTGAGACGTGGGAGCGATCCACCCGCACCCATGACGGCGCGCTGATCCAGCTCCATCGCAACGGGACGATTGACAAGGATCAGCTTGAATGGGCCGCCCAGATCGCGAACGTCTATCGCAGTCTGGAGGCCGACGTGGCAGTGAAGGTCGCGAGTCTTGAAGCCCGCGTCGATCAGTCACGCGGTGGCGGCCGGGCGGCGGAAGGCGTGCTGCGCGTCCGAATGCACCTGGCCTATGGCTATTGGCGCGACCTGCTGCCAATGCCCAAGCAGATGGTGCTGGATATGATCGTAGGTGACGCCGTCGGGTTCACGGTTGCAGCCCGGCGTTATCGCGTCCATAACCGGCGGGCGCGGCGCGAACTCATAGCTGCAATAGATCGCTGGCCGCTGTGCGTGGCCGCTGCGTTCTCATTGGTCGGGCGTGAGGAAATCGAGGCGATGAACCATGGCCAGGCGGTCCCGCCGACTTGGCTCAATCCTTCGATCCGGCTGTCGCGTAATGAGGTTGAACAGCAGCATGAAAATCTCATCCACGCAGATACGTCCAGCGCGCCTACGATGCCACCAATCGACGCCGCGTTCTTGAACGATCGTGGTATGTTGCGAGAATGGACAGACATCGCTGAGATCATTCGGTCGAGAATAAACGGGGTAGCCTGATGGCGTTAATTTGCTTGCGTAATCAACCCGGCGTCGGGGTGCTCGAATGGGAAGTGGAGCAGCACGGCTGGAAGAACGAGCTAATCGAGTGGGCTCACGACCTCGCTGAAGATCTGTTCGGCGTGTGCGAGATCGACATCGAGGATGAAATCGCCATGGACGATCCCCGTTTCGAGTTCCTCAAGCTGATGCGCGACGAGGCTGACGAATATTGGTCGCGGCTCGGCTGGGACATCACTGACGGCAATGGAAAGCAACTCCGCGTGATGGAGTATCTCGCACGACCGCTGCTCTGTGCTGTGAAGCGTCTCCATCCCGACGCAGGTTTCACGATGGCGGAGGAAACATGGGCCGCCCAGTTTGAGGCAGACGCAAAGAGCTTTAAGTCCAAGCGGGAGTTGTAAAAACCCTCTTGCAAGTGGCCACGAAATCGTCCAAAAAAGCCCTAGGATCATTGCGTCCACAGAAGGCCCAGCGGAAACGCGTGGGCCTTTTTCATTGGTTTCATGTTCCCGCTCTGACTGGTTTGTCCCGGTGCATGCGCCGTTCCAGTTAGCGGGCTTGTGACGCGGCGGCGCTGATGGAAGCGCAGGCCAAGGAACGCTGGCTTAACCGAACCACCAGCCAAGGCCCCCGACCAGCAGCGGACGGGTACAGCCAGAGGGACACCCGCCAGCAGCCGGTATCAAGCCCGGCCCGCGTCACGACAGTTCCCCCGGCAACGGTGGAAGCCGCTGGCCTTTCGGTAACCCCTGAGATGGAGGGGCCAGCGGCAGTTATCGTCAGTTTGCTTTCCCCATCGGAGGCGACTGAGGCAAGGTTTCAGGCGCCAAAGCGGCCTGAAGCCCTGCAAGCAGTCCGTGCGCTTGGCCGCTGTCCAGCCGGTATGAAAGTGCCGCGCCCTTCTCAAGCGTCACGGTTAGAACCAGTTCGCCTTGTGGACCAACGCCGAACTGCACTTCATCCGGCGAGAAGGCGGCCGGGACGTCCTGAGTCATTCCACCGACGGGTTGCGGGAGAGCTTGGACTGCTAACGAGGCAAGATAGGGCAGCATCGTATTCGTGAATGCCAGCCATATCGTGTCGCCTCCATCCGGGAAGTTGGGCTTAGCTCGAAAGCGGATAAGTGCGTGCTGACCGTCATCGGCTCTGGTGAAATTGAGCCCTTCCACGCGGTGCGCTTTGATCTGTTCGCTCATTGATCCCCCTGATTCGTGATGCGAAAGACAGGAGCTTAGCATGAAGGTTCGCCCCATGGACCAGGCCGACATCGCTGAGCTTCGTATCGGTTCTATCATCCGCAACCGAGGAAGCGGGGACGCAATGGTCGTGGTCAGTCGGCGCAGCGGGTCCATGACCGCGATCCGCGCCACCGAGGTTACGAACCCGGACGAATGGTTGGTGATAGAGCCGGTGACTCAATAGCGCAGGATTGAGTCAGATTTTCAATTTCAGTCGGTGGACTCGTTCAATCATCATCGCGACATGGAAGCCCGTCTCGCAATGATCCTCGCGTTCACGCTGCTCCTTGCCTTCTTCGGCGCTACCTTTGCCGCCTGGGTCATGCAGATCGCGTCCAGCGTCTTCGAGGTATTCCCTCACCCCTGAAAAGGAATAGGCGCATGCCCAGCAGGCCGCCCGCCCTGAAGCAGCGGCCCCGCGCCAAGGCATGGGCCAGCACCCGCAAGAGCAGGCAGGAGCGCGGCTATGGCCGCGAACATGAGCGGATGCGGGCTATCGTGCTGCGGGAGGAACCGCTCTGCCGCCCCTGCCAGAAGCAAGGGCGAGTGACAGCGTCCGCCATAGCCGATCATATTAAACCTCTGAGTGAAGGCGGTACAGGCGACAGGGACAATTACCAGGGCATCTGCAAGCCATGCCACGATGCAAAGACTGCTGAGGAGTCGGCGCGTGCACGCGGCATCACCGCAAGGCCAAGGCGCATAGACAGGGGAATGAGCAATGGCTGAACTGACCGCGTCCATGCCTCGCCTGATTGGACAGATCACGCTGCGGTTCCGGTTCGTGCGCATCACTCGCCTGCGCCTATGGCTCGCGTCTCGCGCCGTCGGGCTGGTCGGCCTGATCGCAGGGTGCCACACCATTGTCGAGGCGGACGAGAAGGCGGAGCCCATCGGCGCCGCCATCCCTATGCGGCTGTCGGTGGACGATCACGACTTCTATCGCAGCGTCGGGACGCGCCTCGTCGTCTATCTCGATGGAGCAGCGCAGGACGGCGTGACCGCCTATGACATCGAGGCTGGAACCGTGGAGCGCTATGTGCGCGACGCGGAGGGCCGTCCGGTCGGATGGCACAACGAACTGTTGAGGGAGACCGTGCAGGGCGTCGTGACGGTCGGTTTCAGGGGTGAAGACGCCGCGCCTCATGAGCGGGTCGGCGCAGGCCAGCGGCCCGGTTGACCCCGCGCAACATTATTACGCAGTCGCGCAACGAGACCGGGGGGGGGCGGGTCAAAAGTCCCCCCTTCCGGGTGTCAGGACCGCGCTTGGTCCACTTTTTTTGCGCGCACGATTTAAACTTCCGGGCCGATTTGAATTTTTGACCGCCGCCCGCAACGTCATGACGAGGTGATATGGAGCGTGGTCGGAAGGCCGATCCGCCATCTGAAAAGAAGGCGCGTGGCACTCTAAAACCCTATCGGGATGCGGGCAAGGTGGAGATTGTCGTCCCCGGCGATCCGCCTCGCATGCCGGACTATCTGACGGCGGAGGCGATCGACGTCTGGCAGGAAGTTCTGCCCCGCGTCATGGCGGCGGGCGTGACGGAAGTCGATAGCGCGATGTTTGCGCGATACTGTTCGCTGGAGGCGCTGGTTCGCGCCGCGTTCAAGGCTGATGACGAGCCGCCGCCCGCCGCATATCTGACCGTCCTGCGCCAGCATGAGGAATTGCTGCGCATCGCCGGGCCGAAGAGCCGTGTCGGTGTTGGAGTTGGCGATGGCGCGAAGTCGGCAAACCGCTTTGCCCGCAACGGCAATCGAAACCGGGCGTGACTATGCCGCTGTTGCCCTGGCATATGCCAAGAAGGCGGCGGCGGATAAGCAGCAGGTTCACCATTGCAAATGGGTTCGGCTCGCCGCCCAGCGTCATCTTGACGACCTGGCGCGCTCGAAAAGCAAGGATTGGCCGTACAAGTTCGATCCCTGGCACGCGAATGACGTCTGCGATTTCATTGAAGGCTTGCCGCATGTCGAGGGGCGCTGGGAGACGCCGACGCTTCGGCTAGAGCCGCCGCAGATCTTCATCCTCGCCATGGTGTTCGGCTGGCGGGACAAGGTGACCGGCCTGCGCCGGTTTACCGACACATATATCGAGATGGCGAGGAAGGGCGCCAAGTCGACGCTGACCGCTGGCGTGGTGCTGTACTGCACTTGCTGCGAGGACGAACCCGGCCCGTTGACGCTGATCGGCGCAACGACCGGCGCACAGGCGCAGAAGGTGTTCAACCCCGCCAAGCTGATGGTGCAGAAGACGCCTGATCTTCAGGACGCCTTCGGTCTGAAGGCATGGGCGCGGGCGATCACATGCGGCGATAACGGCGGCACGATCCAGACGATCAATTCCAAGTCCGCCACACAGGACGGGCATAACCCTCACCTTGCCGTGCTGGACGAACTGCATGCCCATAAGGATCGCGGCCTGTACGACGTGGTGCATTCGGCGGACGGCGCCCGCCGCAACCCGCTTTACTGGAAGATCACGACGGCCGGCTACATTTTGGATGGCGTTTGTTTCGAGCAGCGGACGTTCACGACTAAAATGCTCGATGGCGCGATCGTCGCTGACCATGTGTTCGGGATCATTTTCACGCTGGATGGTCCGAAGGATTTCACCCCGGAGCGTAAAGTTGGCGATGATCCTTATGATGAGCGGAATTGGCCCAAGGCCAACCCGCTCATGCCGATCACGCCCAGCCTCGCATCTATGCGGCGTCTGGCGATCAAAGCAAAAGGCGCCCCAGGGGAGGAAGGGGAGTTCTTCACCAAGCGTCTGAATCGGTGGATGTCGGCGGCGACTGCCTGGTTGAGCGTTCCGAAGTGGAACGCGTGCGGTGACAATAGCCTGAGGCTGCGTGACTTCGCCGGACTGGACTGCGACATCGGCGCCGACCTCGCCCACAAGAGCGACCTTACCGCGCTGGCGCTGTCGGCCATCACGCCGGATGATCAGCTATTGCTCAAGACATGGTTTTTCCTGCCTGCCGCCGTCTTGCAGCGGGACGGGCAGACTGACCGCAACAATGTCGAACTGTATCGGCAATGGCATAAGCAGGGAAAACTGATCCTGACGCCGGGCGATTGGGTCGATCAGATGCGGGTTGAGCGGCTGATCCGTCGCCTCAAGTCAGTGTTGCGGGTCAATAACACTGTATTCGATCACTTCTCGGCGGCGGAAGAAATGGCCGTCCGGCTTAATGCCGACCTTGATGACGGGACCGGATTTGCATCGATCCTGCCGAAGAACGCGAAGAATGTAACGAACCCCGCCCGAAATTTGGAAGCGCGGGTTAACGGCGGACCTCATTTGCTCCGTCACGACAACAATCCAGTGATGACGTGGTGCGTCGGGAATGCGGTCGTGGACCGCCGCATCGACGGATCGATCCTCCCGAAGAAGGAGACGCCAATGTCGATGAACAAGATTGATGGCATTGACGCCACGGTGCATTCGCTCGCGCCCAAAATGCTGCCGACGGAAGATGTCAGCATTGATGACTGGCTGGCGGGGCTCGCTGCATGACCGGTTATAATCTCAGCCGGCGAGCCGCGCTGGCGGAGTCCCATTGGCAGGCCCCGCGTGGGCGAAAGGACATTCTGCCTTGGCGGGGAGGCAATGCGTCGACTGAAACCGGCGCAAATTTCACGACTAGCCAGATCACGACAGAATCGTTCGCTGACGCGGTTGCGCGCCGGAGCGGAAGCGTGGTCGGTCTGTCCGCCGTATGGGCATGCATCAATCTGCTGGCGGGTACGATCGCATCGCTGCCGCTCATGGTCTACCGGACGAACCGCGACGGTTCGCGCTCGGTAGCGCGGGATCATCCTCTCTATTTCGTCCTGCATGACAGCGCCAATTGGGATCAGACGGCGCTGGACTTCTGGGAATACCAAGTCGCCGCGATCGAGTTGCAGGGCAATGCCTATGCGCTGATCGAGCAGCGGGTGAATGGCGACATCGGATCGCTCGTTCCCTTGCGCCCCGACGCAGTCAAGGCGGAGCGCGTCAACGGCAGGATACGCTACACCTGGCGCGAAAACGGGAAGGAGTTCACCCGTCCCGGCGATCAGATTTTGCATATTCGCGGCCCGCTTGGCGACGCCATGTCCGGCGTGTCCACGCTGGCGGCCTGCCGCGCCACTCTGGACGCGGCCGCATTTGCGGATGGCGCGGCGTCGGCGTTCTTCGAAAATGGCGTGCGTCCGTCCGGCATTCTGAAAACCGCCGACAGCCTGACCGGCCCCCAGCGCCAGGTTGCGGAGGATCTACTGAACGAGAAGTTTGTGGGCGCCATGAAGGCCGGGCGCCCCATGCTGCTGGATCGCGGGATGACGTGGGAGCAACTCACCATCAATCCCGAAGACGCCCAGATGCTGGAAAGCCGGAAATTCTCGGTCGAAGAGATTTGCCGCTTGTTCGGCATCCCCCCGCATATGGTCGGCCATACCGAGAATAGCACCTCCTGGGGCACTGGCCTTGAGCAGCAGACGCTGGGTTTCGTCAAATTCTCCCTGCGCCGCCGCCTGAAGCGTATCGAACAGGCGCTCGAAAAGCAGCTTCTGAGCGCCCGCGACCGGGTCGAAGGGGTCAAGATCGAGTTCAACCTTGAGGGTCTGCTGCGGGGCGACAGCAAGGCAAGGGCGGCTTTCTACCAGTCCGGTCTGGCGAACGGCTGGACGACCATCAACGAGGTCCGTGCACTGGAGAATTTGCCCCCCGTCGCGGGCGGCGACGTGCCCCGCATGCAGATGCAGAACGTGCCCATCACTCAATCGGGGCAGGAGGAAGAATGATGGAACGCTCAGCCTTTGCGTTCGAGGTGAAGAACCTGGACGAAGCCGGTTATATCGAGGGCGTCGCGGCGGCCTATGGAAATGTCGACTATGGCGGCGACCGAATCGTCTCAGGCGCGTTCGCCAAGTCGCTTCAGGCCAAATCGTCGGTCCCGATGCTGCTATTTCACGACATGCGCCGCCCGATCGGCCGCTGGGGCAAGATCGCGGAGACGGATGCGGGCCTTTCTGTCGAGGGAAAGATCAGCACCAAGACCCGCGATGGCGGCGAGGCCTATGAGCTGGTCCGCGACAAGGCACTGAGCGGCCTTTCGATCGGCTATGACCTGCTCCGCAAGCGGATGGACGGCAAGGTGCGCGAGCTTATCGAACTCGATCTGCATGAGGTATCCCTTGTGTCCGTCGGCATGAACCCGCTGGCCACCATCACCGACGTCAAAAATATTCGCGAGGGCGGCCTGCCTTCGCTGTCGCAATTCGAGAGTTTCTTGCGCGAGGCTGGATTCTCGAAGTCAGAGGCCACTGCCATTGCAGGCAAGGGTCTTTCGCATCTGCTCCGGGGTGAGCCCGGCGGAGCAACCGGCGCCGACTTTCTGTCGGCATTACGGGCGGGACTATCCGCCTGAGGCTCATCCCCAAGGGAGAAAATCAATGACTACCGAAACGAAGTCGGCGGCCGAACTGGCCGCTGAAACGAAGGCGCTTGTCGACAAGAAGTTCGATGAGGTGAAGGCCCTCGCTGAGCGCGCTCTCGGCATGGCTGAAAAGGGCGAGGAGGCTTCCAAGTCCTTTAAGGAGCAGATCGACGGCGCGCTGACCGGCGCGAACGAGGTCAAGCAGCTTCTCACCGAACTGGAGCAGAAGATTGCGACCGACCGTCGTGAAAACACTGGTCCGCAGTCGGCTGGCTCGACCTATGTCAATTCGGCGGAGTTCAAGAGCTTTGCGGAGCAGCCGAACCCGCGTGGGCGCATCACGGTCGAAGTCAAGGACATCACGTCCCTGTCGACCGACGCAGCCGGATCGGCCGGCGCGCTGATCGAGAATGACACGCGCCCCGCCATGGTGCCGCTGCCGCAGCGCCGCCTGACCGTCCGGGCTCTGATCGCACCCGGCCAGACCACCAGCAACACGATCGAATATGATCGGGAGAAGGTGTTCACCAACAACGCGGCGACCGTCGCGGAGGGCGCGGCCAAGCCTCAGTCGGAACTGCAGTTCGAAGAGGCGACGTCGCCGGTCCGCAAGATTGCCCACTGGTTCCGTATGTCGTCGGAAATCCTCGCGGATGCTCCGGGTCTGCGGTCGGTGATCGACCAGCGCCTGCGCTACGGCCTGGCTTTCAAGGAAGAGGCCCAGCTTCTGAACGGTTCGGGGACGGGCACGAACCTGACCGGCCTTGTGACTGCCGCCACGGCATATTCCGCCCCTGCGTCGCTGGCGAGCGCCAATATGCTCGACACGATCCGGCTCGGTATCCTTCAGGTCGTCCTGGCCGAATATCCGGCGAACGGCATCGTCCTCAATCCGATCGATTGGGCGGTGATGGAAATGCTGAAGGACGCGGCGGGCGGCTATCTGATCGGCAATCCTCAGGGTGCAATCGCGCCGACCCTGTGGGGCCTGCCGGTTGTCCCGACGCAGGCGATGACCGAAGACAAGTTCCTGGTCGGCGCCTTCGATCTGGGCGCGCAGATTTTCGACCGCATGGATGCGACGGTCAGCGTCTCGAACGAAGATCAGGACAACTTTATCAAGAACAAGGTCACGATCATGGCCGAAGAGCGGCTCGCACTGGCGATCTATCGTCCGCAGAGCTTCGTCTACGGCGATCTGGGCCGCGTCTAATCTCGATGGGGAGGGCGTTTCGTCCTCCCCATTTCATTGAAGGCCGGCGCCGGGGGCGCCTGCCCTCCATGGAAAGGAGATCACCATGACCGGCAAAGTTAAAGTGAAACTGCTCCGTCCGCTCGATGATGAACCGATTGGCGCGGAAGTTGAGTTCGACGCGACCGATGCGAAGCGTCTCAAGGATTTCGGCGCGGTCAAAATTTTGGGCGCTGCTGATTCCGAACCCGAGACCAGCGAGAAGCCTGCACCCGCTAGCAAGCCATCTGGCAAGCCGGCGAAGAAGGAGGGCTGATATGGGCGGTTCGATTGCACGCGCACGGGGCGCGGCGGCGTATCGCCGCGCTGCGCAAGCCGGAACCATTCCCCGCAACACGGTTGCGCCCGCCATCACCGGTACGGCGCAGGTAGGGCAGACCTTGACCGTGACGAATGGCACCTGGGCGGGGAACAGCGCGACCTATGCGCGCCAGTGGCGGGCGAACGGCGTCAATATTGGCGGGGCGACGGCGACGACTTATGTCCCGGTATCTGGTGACGTTGGCAAGGTCATCACCTGCGTCGTGACTGCGACCAACAGCACAGGTTCCGCCAGTGCTACGTCGAACGCTTCGGCGGCGGTCGCGGCATAATGGCTGAACCGCTCGACCTTGACGAAGTGAAGCTGCACCTCCGCGTCGTCAGGGATGCGGAGGACGCGCTCATTGGCGGGTTGATTACCGCCGCTCGCGAATGGGTTGAGAATTTTACCGGCCAGCTACTCGTTCCGCTTGAAATCACGCAACGCTTTGACGCCTTCTGCAATTTGGCCCTGCACGCCTGGCCGATCGCCGCCGACGCCGTTATCGCCGTCACCTATGTCGACAGCGCGGGCGAGACGCAGAATATTGGCGACGCTCGCCTTGTCGTCGGCAACGCATCGGCTGACGTCGCGCCCGCGATGGGTTCCGTCTGGCCAACCACCTACGGCCCCGTCGGCGTGACTGTCACGGCGGGCTATAGTGATGCCGCCGCCGTGCCGCAGAGCCTCAAGCAAGCGATGCTGCTGCTGATCGGGTCTTGGTACAATAATCGCGAGTCCGTTTCAGAGCGCCCTCTGACCGAAGTGCCGATGGCGGTCGAAATGCTCTGCATGCCCTACCGATTGAGGCTGATCGGATGACGTCCGGCGCCCGCGATACGCTGATCATCTTCATGCGGCGCGAAAAGGTGCGGAACGCGGTCTATGGCACGAACAGCGGGTCATGGGTCGAGCATTCTCAGGCCTGGGCGGAGGTGATGGACGTCCTCCCGTCGCGGGCGGAAAGCCTTGACGAAAATCTTGCGATCCAGCGGCGTCCGGCGCGGGTCCGCATCGATTATGTCGATGGCATCGACATCACGTCAGACATGCAGATCGATATTGACGGCCGCAAGCTCCGGATCGTGTCCGGCCCAGCCATGAAGGGCCGCCGCAAGGAGTGGGAGATGATGGCCGAAGAACTCAGCACTGGAGGTCAGGAGCCATGAAATTTCTGTTCGCGGTCGATTATGACGATGGGAAGGTGAAGGCCAAGGCGGGCGCCGTCGTTCCCGCCACCATTCCCAGCCATCGGTTCAAGGCGCTGCGCCGCTCGAAGCTGATCGTGCCAGCGCCGGACCCGCTCGACCATGACGGCAACGGCGTCGCTGGCGGGTCGAAGTCGGGCGCGGAATCCACCGCCGCCCAGGGCGCGGCAAGGCGCCGGAAAACGCGGTGAGCCGCACGATCCCGGTAAAGGGCATCAAGGAAACGATGGCCTTTCTGGACGCATTCCCCAAGCGCATCCAAAATGGCGCGGTGCGCTCCGGGCTGACAGCCGCGGCTAAGCCGGTCCGCGACGAGGCGCGCCTGAACGCGGCGCGGGCCAGCGGCAAAATGGCGAAGGCGATCAAGACCGGGAGCCCTAAGGTTGAAGAAGGCGGCCGGGTGACGATCAAGGTCCGTCTTGCCGGTCCGCATAGCTTCCTGGGCAAGTTCATTGAATCGGGCGTCGCCCCCCACTTGATCGCCCGTACAGGCGCAGGACAGGGCCGTGTCGCTGTGCGCAAGGCGTTTGAGGGCCGGGGCGAGGTCGAGGGCGGCGTGATGAAGATCGGTGACGATTTTGTCTCGGGCATTATCCAGCATCCCGGTTTCGCCGCGAAGCCGTTCATGCGCCCGGCGCTGGACACGAAGGCGGAGGAAGCCGTCCAGGCATTCGCGGGGCGCATTCGTACCTATCTCAAGGACAAGACCGGTTTTACCGCGCCTGCCCAGCTTGACGAGGTAGAGGAATGAACGGAGAGGCCGCCGTCCTGCAACTGTTGATGGCCGACGCCGACTTGCTGGCGTTGGTGCCGATCGAGCGCATGATGGCGGGCGTTCTGCCGCAGGGGATTGCCCTTCCTGCCGTGGCGGTCGCCGCCGTGTCGAGCGTCGACGTCCAGTTCATTCCCGACGAAGCCAAGCGGATCACGAGCGACCGTATCCAGGTCACCATCATGGCGGAGGATTATCCGACCATGAAGGCGGTGCTCAAGGCCGTGAAGTCCGCAGGCGACGCCAAGCGCCCCACTGTCGAGGGCATCGAGGCGGTCAGCGTGCGGACCGACGGTCAAGGCGCATGGCTGATGATCGAAAGCGCCTCGATCCACATTCAAACGCAGGATTTCCGCGTCCACTACACGCAGGACGCATAGACCTTCCCGTCAAGGGATGAACAGCCCCGGCCGTGACGGTGGCGCCCGCTCCATCTGGAGCATTTACAGCCTGGAGTGAAAGAAAATGGATGGTTTCGCCACCTCGGCCGGCGCGACGGTCGGACTCGCCGCCGCTGCGCCGGCAACCTACAATGAAGCGGGCTATGAGGCCCTGACCTTCACCAATATCGGCAAGGTCACCGACCTGGGGGAAATCCCCAGCCGCGTCTACGAACTGGTGACGGTCTATTACGTCGCCTCGCGTGGGCAGGCCAAGGCGAAGGGCGGTTACAATCTGGGGAGCCAGACGATCGTCTTCACGATCGACGGCGACGATGCCGGTCAGACGCTGGTGGACGCCGCCAGCGAGAGCGACAGCGCCTATTCGGTCAAGCTCAGCCACCCCCAGCATGGCGAGATCTACGCCCGCGCCCTCATCATGGGCGGGCCGAAGACCTATGGCGACGTGAACACGGCTTCCACCCGCTCGATCACGATTGAATATACGATCGTCAGCGACACCGAAGACGGCGTTGTGGCGGTTCCCGCCGGCTGATCCCGAAAATCCGTGAGTTGATTTGGTCCGGCCCCTTGCCGGGCCTGTTGCGCTCGCCGTCGCGTCACGGAGCGGCGGCGGGCACCCTTCCGTGAGAGGTGAGAATGTCTTTCGATATTACGAAAAAGCGCGCTGCCGATACCGGCGTCATCGACCTGAAGGACGGCGACGGCGCTCCGCTGACCAACGATAAAGGCGACCCGATCACCGTCACCGCCTATTCGCCCGGCACCAAGCAGTGGCAGCAGGCGCAGGCGGACACGAACCGCAAGCGGGCCGAACGGCTGCGCAAGAATGGCGGCAAGGTGGACGCCGCCATCAGCAAGGCCACTGAGGACCAGATTGAATTTCTGTGCCGCGTGACGATCAGCTTCAATGGCGACATCAGTCATCCGGACGCGGAGGCGAAGGGTCTGGTGCGGGCCATTTATGAGGATGATGCGCTCGGCTTCATCCGCGACCATGTTTATGGCGAGGTCACCGACTGGTCGGCTTTTACCAAGGGCTCAGCGACGAGTTGAGCCTTTATGTCCGGCAACTGGCGTGGCTGAACACTGCGCCGGACGCCGCAAAAGGGCAGAAGCAAAAACCGCCGATCCGCCTTCTCCGAATGAAAGAGGACGGGATTGCGGTCGAATTGCCTCCCAATCCCACGCCCTATTTGACAGACTGGCTGATGGAGATCGGCCCAACAGCCTCCACCGGCATGGGGCCAGCGGTCCTCGCGTGGGGTGAGATAGAAGCTTGGGCCCGCCAGATCGGTATAAACCTGACCACATGGGAAGCCCGAACGCTGCGGCGCCTGTCGCGTGATTTTCTCGACCAGATGAACAAGGCCAAAGAGCCTGCATGCCCGGCGCCGTTCACGACGCGGGCGGATAACGATGAAGCGGTCTCCAAGCAGTTCGAGCGAATGTTCCGGGCGATGGCGGCCAATCAGAAGGCGCAGGGCGCCAAATCCGCACGAAAGATCAATAAATAGGGAGGCGGGTATGTCCGGCGGCGTTCCAGCAGGTACTCTATCCATTGAAATTGTCGCGGAACTTGCGCGACTGCAAGAGGACATGCGCCAGGTGAAGCGGGTCGTCGGGGACACGACCGACGACATTGGTCGCCGCGTGAATGCCGCAAACGACAATTTCGCGAAGCTTGGTCAGGGCGGTAAACTCGCCGGGCACCATATCCAGAACTTGGCATTCCAGTTTCAGGACTTGGGCGTCCAGATCGCGTCTGGATCAAACCCATTGACCGCGTTCGTCCAGCAGGGCTCGCAGATCAGCGGGATCATGATGCAGGCCGGTATCGGGGTAGGTGGGCTGGTCAAGCAGGTGGGCGGCATCATCGGCCGATTCCTTATCGCCAATCCGCTTGTCTTGGGGGCTGGCGTCGCCGCTGGCGGTGCGGCGCTCGCCTTCAAAGGCTTCAGCGACACGCTTGAAAAGAAGGCTCCAGTTGATGACTATATCAAGTCATTGGGCCTGACGACCGAAGAGGCGAAGAAGCTCACCGACACGCATGTGACGCTCGGAGATGCGGCGGGTGCAGCCTGGGACATGATCAAGGAGGCGCTTGGCCTCGATGACGTGTTCAAGACCGTGCGCGGCTGGGTCAGCGCAACGGCGAAATGGCTTTACGACCAGTTCAAGGATGCTGTTGCGTCGGTTTATGGCGCATTCGCTGCGACCTATGACAATATCGGCCTGATTTGGAAAAACCTGCCCGCGCTCCTTGGCGATACGGTGCGGCTGGCGGCGAACAAGACGATCGACGCGCTCCAGAGCATGGTCAACGCGGCAATCTACGGGGTTAACCTGCTTGCCAAGGGCGCGAACGCAGTCCTCGGCACCAACTTCGCTCAGGTTTCCGCGATCGACCTGTCGGACATGAAACTCCAATATAGCGCGGCGGGCAACGCCGTGGCGGCGGCGTGGTCGAACAGCTTCGACAAGCGCCGGGCTGAGGCAATGGGCGCGTTTGATGATTGGGAAGATCGTACCATCGCCCGGCGCAACGCCCGCCTGAAAAAGCAGGCTGACGAACTGATCAAGGACCGCAAGGACAAGTCCGCGAAGGCCGCGAACGACGAAGATAAGATCTACAAGGAAATGATGGACGCTCGGGCTGAAGCTCAGGGCAATGTCTGGAAACTCGCGCAGGAAATGGAAAAGCGCCAGAAGGAATGGCGCGACGACATGCAGAGTTGGCAGGACCAGGATAAGGCCGCCCGCGAAGCAGCGACCAAGGCCAGCGAGGAACAGCTTGAGATAGAGCGGCAGAAGCTGGAGGTGTATCTCCAGCAGCTTGACGCCGTCGGCCGCATGGGCGGCCTGTTCGGGTCGCTCGCGGGCGCCCTGTCTGGGTTGAAGACCGGCAACTTCTCCGGCGTCGGCGGTAAGCTCGGCACGCTGCTGGGTATGCCTTCTGGCGTCACCGGGTTCGACGCGCAGGGGAATGAGTTCGCCCGCACCATAGGCGACGAACTCAAGGACGTGTTCGGCAAGGACAGCGAGTTTTTCAAGGGTCTGTCGACTGTCCTCGCGGATGCCGCGACGGGCAACCTTTCCGCCGGCATGCTGGGCATGGACAGCAAGACCGAGAAGCTCGGAAGTTCGATCGGCGGCGCGCTGGGCGGCAAGCTGGGGACGAAGTTCCTTGAGAAGCCGCTCACTGACCTCTTCGGCAAGACGCTGGGCGGGATGGCCGGGCCTCTCGGTTCGATCGCTGGCGGCCTGCTGGGCGGCGTCGTGGGCGGGCTCATGAAGAAGGTCAAATGGGGCGCGGTCGACCTGTCGGCCAGCGGCGCGTCGGCGGCACGCGGCAACAGCGGCGCAGCGGAACGGGCAGCGGTCTCCGTGGGCGACAATGTCATGTCGTCGCTCAACCAGATCGCGGATGCTTTCGGCGGCGCGCTGGGGGACTTCGGCAACATCACGATTGGCCAGCGCCATGGCGACTGGCGCGTCAACACGACCGGCACGTCTCTCAAGAAGAAGAACGGCGCGACCGAGTTCGATGATGATGCGCAGGGCGCCATTGCCTTCGCGATCCAGACGGCGATCGAGCGCGGGGCCATCACGGGCATTCGCAACTCGACGCAGAACCTGCTGAAAGCGTCGGGCGATCTCCAGACGAAGCTGTCCAAGGCGCTGTCGTTCGAAGGCGTATTCACCGATTTGCAGCAGCGACTGGACCCAACGGCCTATGCGCTGGACCAACTCATCAAGCAATTCGATGACCTTCGCGACATCTTCAAGGAAGCCGGCGCATCGGCGGAGGAATATGCCCAGCTTGAGCAGCTTCTCGCCCTCAAGCGCAAGGACATCATGGATGAGGCGGCGCAGAAGGTCATTGACGATCTGGCCAATCAGAGCGCGCAGGAATCCCGCTTCCTCGAACTGATCGGCCGCGATCAGGACGCGCTCGCCCTGTCCCGCCTCCATGAACTGGCGGCGATGAAGGACAGCCTGCGTCCCATGCAGAAGATGATCTATCAACTGGAAGATGCGCGGGCGGTCATCGAGAAATTCGGGCCGCTGGCGGATGGCCTGAAGGCGTTCAAGAACGAACTGTTGGGCGGCACGACCAGCAGTCTGGCGTTCGTCACCAGCCAGTTCCGCAACACCGCCGCAATGGCTCGTACGGGAGATGCCGACGCGCTGGGCGCGCTGCGCAATGACGCGACCGCCTTCCTCGACGCGGCGAAGGCGAATGCCTCGTCCGAACTCGAATATCGCCGCGCCCTGGGCGAAGTCCTGGCGGCGACCGACGGCGGTATCTTCGCGGCGGACAGCCAGGTTGAATATGCCCAGCTTCAGATCGACGCCATCGCCGCGAACACCGACATCCTGTCCAGCATGAAGGCGGAACTGGCGGTCTATCACCAGCGCCTGATCGAACAGGGGGAATGGGTCGAGCGCCAATTCCGCCGCTGGGACAATTCGGGGATGCCGGTCCGCAACGACACGACCAGCCCGCTCGCGACGGAGGCAGCATGAGGCTCGTTCCGCCGGTCGAGGTGACCGGGTCCAATCTGGTGGCGAGCAACGTCCCGGACGTGCCGCCCGCCGCCTACGCGGGCGGGACGACCTATGCGGACGGCGCACGCGTCAGTGTCCTCCAGGGCGACGGGTTCACCTACAAGGTCTATGAAAGCCTCGTCGCCGGAAATGTCGGTAACGCGGTCACTGATGACGACTTCTGGCTCTATCTGGCCGACAGCTATGCGGAGTGGGACAGCGGCACGACCTACGCGGTCAACGCGATTGTCATCAGCACGGCGACGAACCACGCCTATCAGTCTCTCCAGGCGGCGAACACCGGACATAGCCTGTCCGATGCGGCGTGGTGGCTCGATCTGGGGCCGACGAACCGCTTCCTGATGTTCGATCGGGCCAGCAGTTCGCAGACGGCCAATGGCGAGAGCATCGACACCACTTTCGATGTGACCGGCCGCGTCAATGCTGTGTCCGTTCTGAATATGACCGCCGCGACCGTGCAGTTGATCATGTCGACAGAAGCGGATGGCGAAATCTACAATGATACCGTCAACCTCGTTTCGAGCGGGGGAGTCAGTACGTGGTGGGAATATTTCTTCCAGCCGGTCACGCGCTACGGCGACTGGACCTTTGCCGACCTCCCGACGAACATCAATCCGACCGTCCGCACGATCGTCACCGAACCGGATGGCATCGCCAAGGTGGGCACGGTCGCGGCCGGACTGTCACGCAATATCGGCAAGGTCATCTATCCCGCGAGCATCGGCATTCAGGACTTCAGCCGTCTCGAGCAAGACGAGTTCGGCGCCTTCACGATCGTCAAGCGCGGTTATGCTAACCGGGAATCACTGAAGGTCTCGGTCGATGAACGCAACGTCGACGCGATCACCGATTATCTGAAATCCGTTCGCGCCACGCCAACCGTGTTCATCGGCGTCGAAGCCTACCGGGCAACCTGGCTCCTTGGCTTCATCAAGGATTGGTCGTGGCAGTTCGCCGGTCCGAACGAATCCTATGTCAATCTTGAGCTTGAAGGGATGGTTTGATGCCATTCAGTGAAATCGACATCCTGCCCGATCCGCCGCAGCGAGATAGCGACCCGGACACGTTTGCCGATCGTGCGGACATCTTCGTCGTGGCGATGCAGGTGCTTTCCCAACAATTGAACGTGTTCATCGCTGAATTGCAGACGGCCGCCGCTCTGATCGCCGCCGCGCCTGCCTATGCCGATCCCGGCTTGGTCGCGCTCAGCGGCCTGACCCCAGCAGCGGACCGGCTGGCCTATTTTACCGGCACCGGATCGTCGGCGCTCACCAACCTGACGGCGGTCGCTCGTACGCTGCTGGCACAAACGAGCCAGGCCAACATGCGGACCGTGGGGCTGGGTCTCGGCACAGCGGCAATGGCGAGCTATGGGGATTTTGAGGCAACCGGGTCCGTGGGTTCCGCGATGGCGGCCCATGTCGCGGCCAGCGATCCCCATGCGCAATATCTGCTGGAAAGCGCTGTTTCGTCGTTCATCATGAACTTGCTGAATGACCCGGATCAAGCCACCGCCCTGACGACGCTCGGCGCGCTCGCCGTGCCGACGGTAACCAGCAATGCGAACGGCATCTGCATCGCCACGACCATCGGCGGGGTGACGTATCTCCGCCAATGGGGCCGGGTCACCTGCGCCGGTAACAGCACGGGCACGCTAACCTTTCCCGTCGCATTCACGGATGCGACCAAGGTTTCATGCATCATGAACGGCACCAGCGATCCGTCCAATTTCGGTCAGGTTTCGCGGGGTCCCACCATCTATTCGAACACCGATACGACGGCCAGTTGGTCGAACGGCGACGATTCGTCCGCAACCGGCTTCTGGATCGCGGAGGGTTACTGATATGCCCGCATCGCCCATCACGCCGCTTCCCCCGCCACCGCTCCGATCGCAGAGCCCGACGACCTTTTCCGGCACGGCGGAAGCCTTTGTTGAGGCGTGGCCGACTCTGGTCACCGAAATCAACGCGTTCATTGTCTATCTGAACAGCCTCGGATTTGATCCGATCAGCGTGCAATATCGCATCGGTTTCTTCTTCACGACCGCGCCGACGTCGTCCGAAGTTCTCGCCCTGCATATTGCGACGGAAGATTTCGAGATACCGGCCAACTTTGGCGCGCCCGCCAGCAGGGGGGCGGTAGAAGTCCATCCCGCCGCGACTTTCGCGCTCGATGTTCAGAAGAACGGTTCGTCCATCGGCACCATCACTATTTCGACCGGAGGCGTCTTCACCTTCGTCACGGTCGGCGGGACCGCGAAGAGCGTCGCAGAGGGTGACGTGATCAAGGTCGTCGGCCCCGCCTCTGCTGACGCAGCCATCACCAATGTCGCAATCACCATCGTGGGAATCGTCCAATGACTGTTCGCGTTTATCGTTCTACCGATGCTTCCGCCCCTACGCTCAACGGTACGGTCGGCTCCCTCCTGACCGTGCTCGATGCGGTGCTGGTCAACGGCTACGGCGCCAAGGCCGCCGCTGGCTGGACGATCGCCTATACCGGCACGAATAAGCGCGTCTACACCATGGCGGCGGGCGGGACTGGCTTTAGTGTCTATATTGACGATGCCGCGCCCGGCGCGGCGGCGGCACGCGAAGCGCGCTTCTGCGGGTTCGAAGCTCCTACCGGCTTGGGGACCGGTTCCGGTCAGTGGCCGACATCGGGTCAGTCGAGTGTTGGCATCGGCATGCTGGTCATTCGCAAGTCGACCACGGCCGACAGCACGGCCCGCGCCTGGACGATCGTCGCTGACGGACACACTTTCTACCTCTTCATCGAGACCGGCGACAAGACGCAGCCGATCATGGCGTTCGCCACGATGTTCGGGGACTTCTTCTCCTATAGTTCGTCCGATCAGTATAATTGCGCGCTGATCGGTCGCCCGTTCGAAAACACGGGCGAGGGCGGCGCCGGCAATATGGGGCCGACGTTTAACCTCTACGAACCGTTTTCGCAGGTCAATCTTGTCAGCGGCGCCTGTTTGGCTTCGACCATCATGGGGCATTATCTGGCGCGGAACTATAATGGCGTCGGCAGTTCGATCAATTTCGGCAAGCATTCCGACCAGTTCAAGAAGACGCAGAACGGCGGCATCGGCATGAACATGGGCCGCAACGGCGGCTGGAGTACCGGCGGCAACGCCGACACGCCCAGTTCCTTCCCTTATCCCGCGCCGCCCAACAGCGGCATGTTCCTTTCGCCGGTCTGGGTTCATCACAACGGCTTCGTCCGGGGCTATCTCAAGGGTCTCTGGGACGCCTGCCATTTCCTGCCGATGAACCACAACGACACGTTCAGCGGAACCGGGAATATGAGCGGGAAATCGCTGCTCTGCCAGCAGACGCTGGGGATCTACATGGCGAACAATTATGCGCCCGGTCAGGCCCAGGTCGTCATCGAGACTTCCGATACCTGGAGCTAAGGCATGCCGACGGCGTTCGATACCCTCAACAAGTCAGCCACCATGGCGCTGAGCGGGGGCAACCTTGTTGCCACGTCCTCGGGTGTCGGCACGGCGGCGGCTGCCCGCCGCATCTCCGGCCTGACCTATTGCGAGTTCACGATCACGACGCTGACCGGGACGTCTGGCGTCGGCTTCGTCAACGTCTATTACAATATGGCGGGCGGCGTCGTCATGGGGACGAGCAATGAAGGCCTGTCCTATCGTTCGAGCGGCGTCGTGGCCCGGAACAATGCGACGATCACAACCCTCGCGACCTATGCGCAGGGCGACCGCGTCGACATGGCGATCGACGTCATAAACCGGCGGGTCTGGTTCCGGGTCAATGGCGGCAACTGGAACAACTCGCCTACCGCCGATCCAGTCACGAACGCGGAGGGCATCGACTATACGGCGCTGAGCGCGATGAACGTCGCTCCCGCCGTGACCGCCTCGGCAACCGGGACAGTCATCACCGCCGCTTTCGACAGCTTCGCGGGCACGCCGCCGACCGGCTTCCAGTCGATCACGGCGCAGCAGGGCGGCGCGATCAATGGGACGCAGGAAAAGCAGCAGTCCTATGCCACGCCGACGCCTTCCTTCCTGTCGGCCTGGTTGAATGACGACGGCGGATGGTATGGCGGCAACCGGGTCTGGGCGCCCGCCAGCCCCGCGACGAGCGTATCGGGTCAGGTGCAGGAATATGGAACCCCTGTGCCCGGCAAGGCGGTCTATCTCTATGACGTCCATACCGGCGAGAAGATCGGGGAGGATGTCAGCGACGGGTCGGGCAATTTCAGCATTCCTGCCCTTGGTCGAACCAGCGTCTTTGCCGTGGCGATCGATCCGCCTTTTAACGCGATCATCTATGATCAGGTGGTGCCGGTATGATCTACACGCCTCCGGCCGGAAACGCCGTCGTCGTCAAGTTCAGGGGCAGCTATGGGCCGCCTGTAGCGAATGCCGTGATATTCAATTTCAACGGGGGACCGGGGAGCGGCGGCGGGTACGATTCGCTTCGCAGGCGGCAAACGATCGTCAGCTAGGCATGGCCGACCGTGTTCTGACCATGGGGCGCTCCAGCGCCCCTTTTTCATGCGCGCAGCGACGCAGCGGAGACCGCATGGCCATCATCTTACCACAACAGGGAGCGCCGGGGGTGAGTCCAGCAATTGAGGCGTTCGCCGTGAAATACGGGTGGATCGTGATTGGCCTGACCTGCGGGCTGGCCGCAAAATATGCCCTGCTGATGAAGAAGGGCGTCAAAATACGGGGATACCTATTGCTGGCCGACCTTCTGTTGCTGCCGATGGTGGCACTGATCGCCTATTGGTTGATCGGCCGCATGGGCATCGAGGGCGAGGCTGCGGCGCTGGTCGCTTCGGCTGCTACCGTTGGCGCCGACCGCATCGTCAAGCTGGTAACGGACAGGTTCGTTCGTCAGGTCGACGTCATGATCGCTGACGAGGCAACGCGGCGGAAACAGCAAATCCGCGAGGAAGTGCAGGCCGAACTGAGCGCGCAGCGCACCCTGCAGGACATCGCGACGGGCAAGCGGCCCATTGGCGGCGAATAGTCGGCCGCCGCGCTCGATCACCACAGGAGCAATTCATGGATCAAGCGACGCTTCAGCGGCGCCTGGCGGATCGCGGCTATTATCACGGCTCGATCGACGGGCTGTTTCAGGACGCGAGCAAGGCGGCGCTGCTGGCCTGCCTGACCGACGGGCCGGATTATCCCATCACGGCGGCCGACATCGCCCAGGCGGCGAAAGACCTATCGGTCGATCCCGCGAAGGTCTGGGCTGTCTATGATGTCGAGGCGGCCGGAGACGCGTTCATTGATGGGCGGCCTGCGATCCTGTTCGAGCCCCATCGGTTCAGCCGGTCGACGGGGCATCGCTATGACGCCAGTCATCCGCGCCTCTCATCCCGGTCATGGAACCGGAAGCTCTATCCCGCGTCGCAGGCCGGACGCTGGCAGCAACTGCTCGATGCTGTCGCGCTGGACGTGGACGCCGGTTTCATGTCGGCCAGCTATGGCGCGTTCCAGATCCTGGGCGAGAACTTTGCCGTCTGTGATGCGCCGGACGCTTGGTCTTTCGCCTGGCGCCAGTGTCAGACGGAGGGGGACCAGCTTGACGCGTTCACCCGTTTCATAACCGGGCGCGGGTTGAAGCGGGCGCTTCAGCGAATCAGCGCTGACCCGGCGACCTGCAAGCCGTTCGCGGACGGCTATAACGGGACCGCCTCCGCGCTCAACCATTATGCGGAGAATATCGCCGCCGCCTATGTGCGGAGGGCGGCATGACCCGACCCATCATCACCATCAAGCCGCCGACCGACCATTTCAGCGAGATCATGCTGCTGTCGGTCATCGCGGGCGGCGTGCTGTACGTCATGCACGGCGCCATCGAGGCGAACCACGCGGGAGAGGCGTCGGCCTACACCGCGATCCTCATGGCGATCGTGTCCGCCATCAAAGAGCGGTTGACCCAGCGCAGTTTGGACCGGATGGGCCAGAGCCTTGCCAACGCGCCGCCGGCCGATCCGCCCGCGCCGGAGCCAAAGCCATGATCTTCTTTTGGCTCCCCTATCTGATCACCTTTTTTGGCTGCACCTTCGATGGAGACGAACAATGATTCGCCTGATTCCCCTCGCGCTGCTCTGCACCCTGCTGGTCGGCTGCAAATCCATGGAAGTGAACTGCGCCAAGGCCGATAAGGTGCGCGCCGCCGCTGCTGTTGCACTGGCCACGCTCGATCGGGTGTGCCCGATCACCTATCCGCAGTAATAATAATCACTTCGGTTCGATCCGCTCCACGCCCTCATGTCCGAGCAGATTCTCCACCCAATCCTGCAAGGGCGCTACCCCGCGCACGCCGACCTCGGGGGCATGGATGCGATACCTTTCCCATCCTCGGGTGATTTCGGACACCAGCAGGCCGATCCTGTCGCGCTCACCTTTCCTGTGCCCCGTCACGGTCTCGGCAAATCGCTTGTGATAGCGTGTCAGTTGCACCTTCAGATGCATCCGGAGGTCATCCGCCGATAAGGGGGTCATTTGCGCGGTTTCCCAGAGCAGCAAATCCAGATCGCCGCGAGTGAAGCCGTAGGCCTTGTCATTGACCTCTTCGAATGTCGGCAACATATCTCTGTAGCGCTGAGCCCGCGCCCTGGCCGCCATCAATGCGGCCGATCGATCGCCAGCCACGCTCAGCCCAATTTATGCGCAGAGAGGTCCGTCATCTGCATCTCATGGGCTGACGGAACGGTCCATTTCCTTGCGCGGACCGGTTCGCCCTTGAGCTTCTCCGTCAGGTCATAGCGGTGATCGAAGTCGCCGCTTTCGCCCGGCATATAGGTGTAGAGCAGTTCGGTCTCTGCATCGCCGCGTACCAGGCTGAAAATCATCTCGTCGTGCATGCCGTCGGCAAGGTCGGTCAGGTCCATGCCCAGCGTGCGGCAGAGGTCGGAAATCTGGAACCGGGTATCAAATTCCGCGATGCCCTGATCCAGACGCGCCGCGATCGTGTCGAAGGCGGCCCGCACTTCCAGTTGCTCATTCGTCATGTCGCGCTCCTATCCTCTAAAGCGGCTCACAGCCCGTTTCCATTCCCGTTCATCGGGAAGCGGCAAACGAATTTTTGCAGGCTTGTTGCTGGTCTCCATGGTGATCGGCCGGACCTTCCGGCCCGTCCGCTGCGTGCAGGCCCGGCAGTAGAGGCGGCGCTTCGCCTCGCGAAAATCGTCGCTCCAGCCCTTGCGCTGGAATTTCCACCATAGGCCATGCGCATCGAACAAGCCTTCGCGGCGGCAACGGCAGACGACTCGCACGGAATAGTGCCATGCGGCGGCTTCGAAGATGCACGTCGCCAGCTTGAGGTCGTCATCATAGCGCGCCACATCACTTGTTCGCATCGCTCAATCGGGCGTCCCACGCCAGCGCGCCCAGCATGAAGGGGCCATCGTCCCGGTCTCCTGCCCTTATCTCGCGCAGGAACTCGCGGTTGTCATGGCCGCGCTTCTCCAGCGCATCCGCGACCGCCTCGCGAATGTCGTCAATTCGTTCCATAAATCTTCTCCGATAGGGAACATATGAAGAACGGATTTCGAGTCGGTCAAGCATATTGACTCTCGGCTGGGCGCGTCTCAGGCTAAGTCCATGTGCAATAGGGCAGAACGGGGCGACACGCAGGCGGTGCTGAAGCTGTTCGGCGCCCGGCGCGGTATGCGCTTCAATGAAGGGCCGCTGGAAACGCATCCGGCCCAGCCCGGCACGGTCGTTCGCCTGGAAGATGGCGAGCGCGTTCTCGAACAGATGACCTGGGGTTTCCCTCTGGCTCAAAAGAGCAAACGGACCGGTCAGCCGCTCAAGCCGAAGCCGGTCAACAATGCCCGGTTCGACAAGCTGGGCACCTATTGGAAGCGATGGGCTATTCACCCGGCGAATCGTTGCCTGATCCCGACAGCGCGCTATGCCGAGGCGGTCGGTCAGCCCGGATGGATGACGGAGACCTGGCTGTCGGTGAAGGACCAGCCGATATTCGCATGGGCGGGCCTTTGGACGAACAGCGACGAATGGGGCGCCGTCTATACCGGGGTGATGACGGACAATGCGCCCGAGTTATGCGACATTCACGATCGCTCGCCAGTGATCCTAGATACGCAGGATTGGGAGGCATGGCTCCATGCGCCGCTGGAGGATCTATATCAGTTCAACCGGCCATATCCTGCCGATCGCATGGTCATCGAAGCGACTGACCGCCCCTGGTATCGCGCCAAGGGGAGTGAACCGGCTGGGCTGTCGTTGTTCTAAAGACCCGCCTGCCGCTCGGGGTTCAGCACCTCGGCCACGGCGTCATAGCTTTCGCGGACCTCCAGACGGCGGCCACCAGAAAAGGCGATCAGGGTTCCCTCAACGCTCGGCTGGAAATAGTCGACCTGAGCCATGTTGACAGAGACAGGATTTCCGTCGTTCAGGGTGAACTCGGCGATCATGACGCGGCTCCTTCAAAGACAGAAGCGCTCAAGCGTCATGCCCGTTCCGTCACGATCGCGGCTAATTGAACAACCCTATGACCATCTCCGCGCTGCCCCATATGACAAGGCCGCCGACGATCAGGACTTCCAGCTTGAAGAGGGCGTCCTTCACGCCTGCGTAGCCGCCGCCAGCACGGCGCGCGTTGGAGGATCATAGGGTTGCGGTCGAATTTAGCGGGTTGCTGATCGCTGCGCGGCATCGGCGGTTAGCGCGCATGCATCGCGAGATGGCCCGAGAATTTCAGACATGGCGAGCGCAAAAGAAGCCCCGCCGAAGCGGGGCAAGTATAACTAGCAGCGGAGAGGTTTACCTCTGCTGTCCGCCCTGATCGTCTTTGCGTTCCTGCTGCCCACCACCCTGCTGGCG
Organism: Sphingobium sp. TB-6; assembly: GCF_012927365.1. Classification (NCBI taxonomy): domain Bacteria; kingdom Pseudomonadati; phylum Pseudomonadota; class Alphaproteobacteria; order Sphingomonadales; family Sphingobiaceae; genus Sphingobium; species Sphingobium sp. TB-6. The sequence goes on from NZ_JABBGL010000003.1 coordinate 295,518, forward strand.
GCGCCGTTCATCTTCTTGGTTCTGCTGTCCCGGGTTCCTTTCAGGCTGGCCGCCTTGCTGACTGCCGCCCTGTTGTTTGCGATCCTGGTCCTGCTGCTGCTGGCCTGGGTTCTGGTTCTGTTGGTTGCCCATCTGGCCGCCTTGCTGGCCTTGGTTTTCGTCTGCCATTTCATTAATCCTCTCATGTGCGGGTAGCACAAGGGAGAGAACCCTTGGGAGAGCGGCAGTGTTCCTCGGCTCGTCGCACGGGGCAATATAGGCAAAAGAAACCCCCGCCGAAGCGGGGGCAGGAGGGGATTGGAATTGACTCAGGCCGCTTTAGCCTCCTCGTCAAGTTGGTTCAGCATCTTTAGATAGTTGGCCGCCAGCACCAGGTGCACTCGCCTGGAAACTGCATCGTCGGTAAGAGCGGCTTTGCGGGTTTCCGCTCTTGCGCGGCGCTCGTAATATGCCCGATCTGGAACTTTGCGCACTTTGCTCCTCCATGAGTTGAACAAAGGCGGGAACCTTGGGTGCCCACCATCCTCTGGGAGCGCCCCAAAGGACAGACACCTCATTACCAAATGCGCGGGTGATTCGTCAAAGGCACATGAAATAGGCGAGGCCTGCGCGGCGACATTTAGGATGGCCGGCCGGAGGGCGGGTTTGCGGCGCCATGGCGCAAACTGCTCGCCAAATCGGGACTTTGTTACGTCACGGTCTGAGACATAGCAACGAAAGGGACAAATAAAGCTTAGGCGCTCAGAAATAGGCGTCGAGCGCAAAACGATGTATGATCAGTTAACCAAGCCAACGACTCCAAGCCTCTTGACCACGGCTTGACCGGTCTGTCCGCATAAAGTGGAGACCATCTGATGAGTACGTCCGATCCGATCATGTTTGCTGCCAAAGTTATCGGCATGAGCGATGCTGAGCTTCTGGCCGCGATCCGAAACGTCGCCCTGAGCCCGGCGCAAGCCGATTACAGGCAGGCCCTTTTGGATGAGGCAGTTCATCGCCATCTTGTGAGCGACACGGCCGATCCGATGCCTGCTTTGCAGGCGGCACCATCGGTCAAGCCGCCGTTGCGCAAACAGTAATTGATGTTTTGTCGCACGTGGAAGGTCTCATGGCGAACACGACGAAGGCCGCCCTTTGCGGTGCCGAGAACCATCCTCGCGACCGACGCGCTAACAGCGGAAAATCTATTGCGTGGCTAAGACGGAGGCCCGCCCTTCGTGACAAGACAAGCCTCCGTCCGCCCCGTCCCTGAAGCAGTTAGGCTACGCCCCCGCCCGTTGCTGGTCCTTAATGTTGATCAGTCTCGCCCGATTGGTCGCTGCTGAGTCGATGGGATTTGACGGAGCCATTTCGGCTATCGCCAATCAGGTTGACGGCAGTTCCGCTCGCTTGCGCGACGAACCGGCCGCTTCAGCGTCACGCTGCCACAATCAATCAAAAAGGCGGCGCAAGCAGCGAGAAGAAGGATCATGCAACCTTCCACCGGCATGCAGTCGGCGGGAGAAATGCAATGCAAAACCAAACGTCTAAACGTCAAAAGCTCTACAAGCAGGGTCTCAATGATGGTCAAATTGCCCGCATCCAGCAGGTCAGCCCGAATGCGGTAGCGCATTGGAGGAAGCGTAATGGTCTTCCAGTGAATACGGTGGTCCAGAAGGCCCCGCGTCCTGTCGCTCAGTGCCGCAAGTTTCTGTATGATCTGGAATGGCGGGACCCGCATATCGCTAAGGAGCAGCGCGTTTCAGCGGCGGCTGTACTGGATTGGCGCCGGTCCAATAGCCTTCCCGCAAACCAGAGCAATGCATTCAGGCGGAGGCAAGACAGGGCGCGGCAACTGCATGATCTGCAAGACAGGATCGTGAAGGCGATCGGTACGTCCCTGCCACGCGACATCGCGGCCGATGCCGCCGCCGATCTGATGCTAGCGGTCGTCAGCGGTAGCGTCCCGATCAGGGACATAGAGAAACGGGCGCGGTCGTTCGGCAATCGGGCGCTTCAGGAGTTTGCAAACGCCTATCTCTCCCGATCTCTCGATGAAACGATCGGTGCCGATAGCGACCTGCGGCGCATCGATATGCTGGTGGATGAATCCTCCAGCGTCTGGCTGGAGGAGATGGGGGCTAGCTGGCACTGAGTCTCGGGCGGCCCGGCTGGGGAACGCTGGGCTGTCCTGCAAGCCCAGAAAGGGATGAGGGGCTAGTTTGGGTCGCACGTAGGTAGGCGCCTGCACCGGCAATACCGCTTAAGATCATGCGCCCGGCACTCCGAGATTATGTCCGATGAAATAGGGATCGGCTGAACGAAGCGGAGCAATATGTCCGGTCCATACAAGGCGAATCCTTGCGATGGCGATATGAGCGCGCCCGCGACCCGAAGGCTTCAAGCCTTTCTCCTGGCCCGGTGGTGAAAGCTGCCGGGTTGTTTTTTAGCGCACAAAAAGCCTGCGGGGAGACGGGGCGCAAAAAAGCCCGCCGAACTGGAGCACTTGACAGGCACAAGTGCATTTGCAAGCATGAAGCCATAATTTCATGCAGCAAGCATAGGTGGAAGATGAACGATCGCAGGAAGGGCGGAGAAGCGCGGGCCAAGAGTTTGACCCCTGATGAGCGCAAGGCGATTGCCCAGGTGGCGGCGTCAGCGCGGTGGGGCAAGAAAGAGGTGGCTACCGACCTCCCTAAGGCCACGCACCAGGGCAAGATGATTGTGGGTGAAGTCGAGCTGGATTGCTACGTCCTCGCAGACGGCCGGCGCCTAATCCACAAGCGCGGCATGGCGAAAGCCCTCAACCTCAAATCTGCTGGCGGCAATGCGTTCCTGCGGTCGATGACCCGGAAAGGCATTGGATCCGAACTAGGCCAAAAACTGGTCGAAATCATTGAAAATCCCGTGATTTTCAAGCCTTTAACCCTGGATTCGGCCCATGGATATGACGCTGAGGTTTTAGTCGAGGTCTGCAAAGCGATTGTCCGCGCCGATGAAGGCGGAAAGCTGACAAATTCTCAGGATTTTCTTGCCGCTCAAGCAAGAATCTTGCTCAATGCCTTCGCTAAAGTCGGTGTTGCGGCGCTGATCGATGAGGCCACCGGCTTCCAAGAGGTGCGTGGCCCGGATGCCCTTCGCTTGTTGGTCCAGCAATATGTTGAGGCTGAAAAGAGAGAGTGGGAAAAACAGTTTCCGGATGAATATTATGACCGCCTGAATGAGTTGTATGGCAGCAAGAGAATGACCCGCACCAGCACGGGCATTGTCATTCAGAATAGGCCTCAGCATTTCGCATTGTTCACCCGCAAATATGTCTATCATCCGTTGGAAAATGGTGCGGTGTTGGATGAGTTGGACCAGTTGAACCCCAAGGTCGACCGGCGCGGCAATCGGCGTGCGCGCTTCCACCAGCATCTCAGTTTCGATTATGGCATCCAGAAGCTCAAGCGTCAGATGCAGGAAGTCATGACGTTGATGGCCATATCGGACAATGTTTCTCAGTTTAAGCGCCTTTTCCAGAAGCGCTTCCCGCAGGTTGGCGACCAAGGGGATTTCGGGCTGGAATAATCCCTCATCCCCTAAATCCCCTTCCCTGCTCTACGGGGTGGCAATTATCGTTGCTGGGACTCGCACTCGGACAGTGTGTCAGCCGGTAGCGCGCAGGGCTATCGCCTGCTCCCGAATCCGGGGCGCCGAAATGAAAGGGTTGGCCTGAAGAGCGTCGGAACCTGATACTGGGTCGCCGGCAGATCTCGATGGCGCAGATCAGCCGGGCGGATCGGCGAGTCTAGATGTACTCCAAAGCCGTGCCCCTTCCGCCACATTACGGTTCCATTCACCGGATCACAGTCCGCAATTTGGATCGTAACTCGATCACCAACTGCTATTTCGGCCGCACATTTACCTCCGAGCCCACGCTCAGAAACATCCCGCACAAGGATGTCGATCCTGCCCGCTCGCTCGTGAACCATCTGGGCCTTTAGAAGTCGTCGCGCGCGATCATAGGCGCGGGCCACTTCAGGACAAAGACCATCCTCTTCCATGTTTATTTTCCGCGACCTGTTGTACCGGCAACATAATGCGCTGCCTGGTTCGTGCAACCTACTGCTTGCTTAGCGGCCTTCCGGATCGATAGTCCATCAATTGGTCGACGCGCTCCGCTATGGCCTGCCATGTCTGGACGCCATCAAGATCGCCTGCCGTGGCCAGTTCGCCGATGCGGCTGGCGACGTGCAGCGGGGCCTTAGCCCCATGCTGTTTTATGACCTGTTGGGCGCAGGCCCATAGCTCCCAATCGTCCAGCGGCATGAATGCTACGCATCTCCTGCGGGGCTAAAGAGCGCTTGGACCTTGACGCTGATGTCAATCCAGTCCTTCGCGGAGGCCTGATCGCCGCGATCCAAGAGCACCCTGACCTGCCGAACGATCACGTTTCCGACGTCATCGCCATGGACCTCCAGCAAACGGGCCGCCGCAGCCCATTGCTCCTGATCGGTCATATTGCCTTGTGTGATGCCCATCGGTCGCTCGTGCCTCGAAACGGACGGCCGGGTATAGCATTAAGCGGGGGGAGGGGAAGCATGCCTCTTCTGGGATCGCGCTGGGATCACAGATTGCCATTTGTTCTACGGTTGTTCACGGAAAACCGCGCATTTTCGGCGCAATTTTCTGTGAAAAACGGTGCTGGTGCCGCATTCGTAATGCGAGGGTCACGTGTTCGAGTCACGTAAGCGGCACCAGTTTTCAAGCACTTAGCAGCATCTGGCGATAGGTCATTTTCATCAACGGCCCTGGATAAGCACGCGATAAGCGCGGGGAGAAAACTCGCGCTACTGGGTCGGTTCCTGCCCGATCAGTCGCTCCAGCCGACGCGCAACCTCCTTCCACATCGCCACACCCTCGGCCTTCCCCTCGCTGGCAAGCTGGCCGATCCTCTCCGCCACCACGACCGGCGCACGGTCGCCGTGCTGGCGCAGCAGCACCGACGCCATGCCCCATAGCTCCTGATCGCGGGTCATCATCTGGGCAGGATATGGGAAGCGCCCTTGGGACGATAGGTTTGCTTGAGCGTCTTCAACCCAGCGAATCTTGCCGTTCGGCCGCCCCGAGGGTTGGCAGATGAAGAACAGACTCAGCCACTCAAAGCTGATATACCGGACAGATCGCTGGCCATAATGAGCGCGCTAGCGACAGAGAGATAGCTGCTCCCGCTCCCGGGAGACCTAATGAGCATCGAAACACAATTTGAGTACCATGTCCGCCGCGCCTCGGAGGAGCATAGGGATGCGGTCGAATTTAGCGGGTTGCTGATCGCTGCGCGGCATCGGCGGTTAGCGCGCATGCATCGCGAGATGGCCCGAGAATTTCAGACATGGCGAGCGCAAAAGAAGCCCCGCCGAAGCGGGGCAAGTATAACTAGCAGCGGAGAGGTTTACCTCTGCTGTCCGCCCTGATCGTCTTTGCGTTCCTGCTGCCCACCACCCTGCTGGCGGCGCCGTTCATCTTCTTGGTTCTGCTGTCCCGGATTCCTTTCAGGCTGGCCGCCTTGCTGACTGCCGCCCTGTTGTTTGCGATCCTGGTCCTGCTGCTGCTGGCCTGGGTTCTGGTTCTGTTGGTTGCCCATCTGGCCGCCTTGCTGGCGTTGGTTTTCGTCTGCCATTTCATTAATCCTCTCATGTGCGGGTAGCACAAGGGAGAGAACCCTTGGGAGAGCGACGGTGTTCCTCGGCTCGTCGCACGGGGCACTATAGGCAAAAGAAACCCCCGCCAAAGCGGGGGCAGGAGGGGACTGGAATTGACTCAGGCGGCTTTAGCCTCTTCGTCAAGTTGGTTCAGCATCTTCAGATAGTTGGCCGCCAGCACCAGGTGCACTCGCCTGGAAACTGCATCGTCGGTAAGAGCGGCTTTGCGGGTTTCCGCTCTTGCGCGGCGCTCGTAATACGCCCGATCTGGAACTTTGCGCACTTTGCTCCTCCATGAGTTGAACAAAGGCGGGCACCTTGGGTGCCCACCATCCTCTGGGAGCGCCCCAAAGGACAGACACCTCATTACCAAATGCGCGGGTGATTCGTCAAAGGCACATGAATGGCCAGGTTGCATCTCAGGCCGTGACGCAACCTCCTCAACGATCATCGGCTTAAAATTAAGCCCGTGACGTTCGTAACAGGCTGGGGCGAACGTCGCGGTAGAGCGCCGCGCCAGACCAAGCGAACGAATTTCGTCTGGCTGGTCACTATCCGCGATCCGGATGGTGGCTTTTTGGGTGTTGTCCAAAAAAGTCTGGTCATCGCCGCTGCGCTTTGCTCGCCAAATCGGGCAAACCATAGGCACGTCCCCCATTGGGGGTTGTACAATCACTCCCCGGCCGCCTGAAATTCGGACGCTTGGGTATTCCCCAAATTCGGGGAATATTCCGGAAGGCGGCGGATGATCCAAATCTGGACCATCGGACGAAATTCGTTCGATCGTCCTGTGTTGCGCAAAGAGCGTCAGGGGCAGTTTTACGGCAGGGCCGCGAAACCCGATCAAGGGGGCGTGCTGAACACGCACCCCAGCCCTCATTAGTGATGAAGGGGCTGCGCCTTGGTGTCGCAAATTCCTGGCTCCAGTATACCGATATCGAAACGGCGGATGCAGCGGGGCGATCTATCGTCCGGGAAACGGACGAAGGCTTTTTCGACATTTTCCGAAAAACCAATGTCGCAGCGTGCGACGTTGGTTCCTGCCCATTTTGCTCGTTTCGGTAGGCGCCCTCAAAACTGAGGCGACCCCGGAGTGCGAACGAGTTTCGTCCGCAGTCTGACTTCCTCAATTTGAGGAAGTGAGCGTGGCCCAGATTTGCGTGATCCCCCAGCGGGGGAAGATATTGCCATCCCGGCAGAAACCAGAAGACTAAGTTTAAGTTATGGTCGCAGCGAGTGCCGACGAAATTCGTCGGTACTCATTCACCCGTCCGCTGTTGCTCTGCGCGCCCTTTCGCAAGCAGTGCATCAAGCTTCCGGCCCTGCCATTTTGCGACAGTCAACGCGATGCTGCCAAAGACGAGCGGCATCGCAACCATGGTGACTTGATAGATGTTCGGGAGCGCCATGGATCGATTCTAGCAGCCCGACATGCGGCCCACAAGGGAACGGCGGGGCGCCGTCATTGGATCGTGAATCCAGGTGGCGGCGGAGGGATCGAGAAGCCCGGAGGGGGTGGCGGAATAGATCCCGCGCCGACGCCCATATTCTCCTTCGCCAGCTTCCGGGCCGCCTTGACGATCTTGTTGACCGCCTCCTGCTGATCGTCACCCGGCATCCCGGCCCAATCCGGCGAACCGATCAGCCCGGCAATGTCGTTGTAGCTGGTCGCGCCAGCCATCTCCCGAAACCGCCCATATTCTTCTGGCGTCATGTCCTTGCGGACGAAGGACGGCACTGTGACATCTGCGTTCAGCAGGGCATTGTTGACCGGATCGCCTTGGCGCGTCGAAAGCCAAACGGGCGACACGATGTCAGGACCAACCCCGCCTTCGCTGGTGACAGGGCGGCCCCACACGTCCCGCTGTACCGGTAGGGATTGCGACAGGCCCGGCACGCGGCGGCGCACAGCATCAAGGACCGTATCCGCTTCCCGGAGCGTCGGATCAGCCGTCCGCGCCAACTGTGCGACACCGGCAGGAATGGCCAGCGATCCCGCCGTGCGCTTCAACCAGCTATTGGCGTAGCGGCCCGGATCGTTCACCGCGTCCACCAGATCGCCCAGCCCGGAAAGCCAAGTCTTGCTGGAAAGGTTCTGCATGACAGAGGCCGTAACCAGTAGCGCCACGTCCTCGCGCTGCTTCTCGGTCATATGATCCTGCAACTCGACCATCCCGGCCGCTACGCCGAGGGTGGAGGCGAAGGGATCGAGGCGCTGGTAGCTAAGATATTCGTCCCCGATCTTGATGGAGTAGGGTTGCCAGCCATCGGCCAGCATCAGGGCGCGGGCCTTTTCGTCGGCTGGGCCGTTGCCGGTCACAAGCCCCCGCGAAGCCAGTTCCATCACCAGCGCACCGACACCCGATCCGACCATGGCGCGGGCCACGGCAAGATCGCGCTTCGCTCCGCCTGCCCGGAAGTCACGACGCCATTCCGACAGCAGCGGCGCAGCGGGCGAGCGCTCCAGTGAGAATTTCAGGAGATTGGTCGGCGTCCGCACGAACGGCAGAACCATCTTCATGACCGGGCTGGAATTGCTCAACATCGTGGCGGCCCTGCCTACCTTACCCAGCGGGCGCTGGAAGGTCAGATAGCGGCCATAATCGAATGCCTGTTCAAGCATCTCATCGGTAGGATTCGCGACCAGTTCAGCAGCCCGGCGCTTACCCTCTTCACCGCGCAGGCCTTCCGCTGCGGCCTTCCGGACCGCAAGCCCGTTCAACTCCATGCGCCGCGCCATCGCCTTGTATAGTTCGTCCGACGAGGACAGCATCCGTGTAGGCCACCGGATGATCTTGCCCGCCACGCCGCCGATAGCGTCTTGATGTACGGTATCGACCTTCCCCGCGAAGTCCGACGCCTCGCCCGTTCGCATGGTGCGCGCCGCCTGTCGCAATCCATCCTTCACGCCCTGGATCAGCCCGACCGATCGCGCCCCCAATTCGGAAAACAGCACGCGGTCAGCAACCTTGCCCCGCGCCGCCAGATTGCGGACGCCGCCGAAGGACGCGGCAATGGCATGCTCCGGTATCTGTGCGAGCGCCGTCATGGTGTTCGACACGGCATTGACCACATGGGTTTGAGGCCCAGACAGAAGCGAGTTGATCCAATACTCCTTGAACTTGTCACCCCAACCCGGCTTGAGAGCGAGGGCGGCGTTGCGGTTCATCGAACCCGGATCGATCTTGTCGCCTTCAAGGATCAGGTCGGCGGCTTCCTTCAGACGGTTCTTGCCCCCGCCCCCTTCCGACAGGGCGTTGAGGACATTGCCGCGCACATTACGACCATCGGCCACCATGCGAAACTGCGCGAGCGTCCGTCCGGCTTCCGCCGTCGCCCCGGCAATCTGTTCCTGAATGGCGACGTGACGCACCAGCGCTTGCCGGAAGGTCGACAGCGCCTCTTCGCCCGGATCGTCCATGCGCTGGATGCGCCGCGCCATGTTCACCAGTTCATTGCCCGACTTGGCGAGGATTTGACGGGCGGCCAGTGCTTCCTCTGCGTTGAACGCCTGCCCCTTGCGCCGCGATAGCAACTGATCGGGCGTCATCCCCAATTCATCGGCAAGGCTCTGCGTCTCTGCCTGAGTGATGCGACCGCGCCGGGCTGCGTCGAATCCACCCGTCATGCGGTCGACCTGGCTCAATGCGCGCTGGATCGACTGCGGGCTGTCCAACTTCGACAGGCGGATGTTGCCCGCGAAGTCCGGAGCCTGATCGCCCCATTCCTCATAGGCCGACAGCGGCGGCTGGTTCGCTTCCAGATCGTCCATGCTGACGGGCTGGCCGCGATCCTCCGCAAGAGGCGTCCCCCGATCCCGCGCCCGCTCGACTGCAAACCGCTGATCGCGAGCAGCGTTGAAGGCGTCGACCTCCGCCAGATCGTCAGGACGGAAGGACCGATTGACGCCCCGGTTCGTGTTGTCGACGGCATCCAGAAATTCCCCGATGGTCGGGCGCTCCGCATGGTCGGGGAAATAGCCCGAACGCCATGCAAGGTCCGCCGCCTGATCGAGCGGCATTCCGTTTTCATTATCCACCAACTTGCCGAAGCGCCGTTCCCCGCGTGCAAAGTCCAGATCGCGCCCGGCATTATCGCTGATCCCCAAGGCCCGAAGTTCGCCGCCCTGATCGATGACGCCGCCCTGACTGCGCAGGAAGGTGACAAGATCAGCAGGCCCGCGCTTCGGCAAGGTCCGCTCCGGATCGTCGCCACGCGGCAGCATCCGGCTTTCCAGCGCCAACGCTTCGTTGGGCGCCTTGATCGGCGGATAGAGTCCGGCACCGATCGATGCGGCCTCTTCCTGGCTGGCAACGACATTGGAAGGAAGCGGCAGCAGATCGGCAGGGTTCACCCGCTCCGCCATGGCGCGGCGCTGCATCTCCGTTGCGGGATCGAGCAGCGGACGCGGCCCATCGTTCACGTCGATGCGATCGACCAGACGCGGGGAAGAGATGGAAGGCGAGGGCATTGCCGCCTCACTCTCCATGCTGATCCGGAAGCCGGGCGGAGGTGGCGGAATGTCCGCCTGCATGCCTTGGCTCGCCACAGAGGGAGGCGGCCCATCGAAGGGTTCAGGCGATGGCATCCGCGAAGATGGAAGCGGGGGACGCCCACCCATCCGACCCGCGAGCAAACCCGCCCCGAAGCCGCCAGCTAATCCACCGGCCAGTTGCGCCCCCATCTGGGCGTAGGGGTTGCCGGGCGCATAGTCGTCAGCGGCCTGCCCGGCGAGGTTCGCGCCGATATTCGCGCCAGCCTCACCAGCGATCAGCCCGCCGGGACGGGCAGCAGCCTCCATCGTGGCATTGCGCAGGGCTTGACGAACCGCCCCGGTCTCAAGGACTGATGGGAGGGCGGAGGCGGCCATTCTGGTTCCAGCCGCCAGCGAACCGCCCACCGGCAAGACCGCCTGACCTGTGCCCCGGAAGAAGGCTTGCGCATATCGCTCCGCATCTGAGCGCGGCGCAAATCCTTCATCGTACTGACCGACGCCCAGCTTGTGCAATTGGCCCTTGATCCAGTCCGAACCCATGATGGGCTGATCCGACATAGGCAATCCGGTCAGACGAAGCCCCGCGTTCATCGCATCGACCGGGAAGCCGAAGACTTCGGCCAACCCCTCGTTGAGAGAGCCAAGATTGCGTTCCACGACATTATGACGATCCGGAAGGACAGGGGCGCCCGTCACGTCGGCCTGCTGGAAATAGGTGGCCGCCTTCGCGTGCGGGTTGCGCCGCATGAACGACAGGATATTCGCCGCGTTCGTAATTGCCTGCCCTTGGCCCTTCGCCCACCCCTCCAACTGCGCCGGGGTCGTCTTGGGATTGACCAGCATAGCGGTATATTGCGCCGCCTGCTGCGGCGTCATCGCGATCTTGCCGCGCTTCGGGGCGCTGTCGCCCTGCTTCCGGTAATCGGATGGGTTCTGATAGGTTCCGGCATATGCGCCGCGCTCCGCCGCGATGGCATCGCGTTGCGCACCGATATAGTCAGTCTGTCGCGCCGGATCGGCCGCCAGATATTGCGGCGTCGGCAGAGCATTGCCGGAAAGGATCATGTTCCGCCCGGCATCAGCGCCAGCAGCAGACAGCGAAACCACCGGACGCCCGTAGGTGCTGGAACCTGTCGGCGTCACCGTAGCGTCAGGGCGAAGATAAGGGATCAGCGCTGCGCGTGACTGCTGGCCGAGCGGGATAATCTGCCCGCCCTGCATGCCCTGCTGATCCAGCTCAAAAGCATCAGCGCCGAACAGCCGGCCATTCTGCCCTGTGTTCAGTCGGAACGTGTCGCCGTCATGGGCTTCGCCTGTTGGCCCCAAGCTGAAACCGGGGGGCGGAGGCGGGACAAAAGACGCTACGTCCTTGCGCTTCCCTGCAAACATGCCGGGGCGCGTTTGAGGCGGAGCCAACTGAAAACCCGGAGGCGGCGGGGGAATGTCACCAGCCATCAGCGGACAGGCCTCCACGATTTGGACGCGGGATCATATTGGACCTTGTTGCCTTTGGCGTCGGTTGCGATGGGGTTGCCGCCGCCAGACGAGGACGTGCCAGTCCTCCCGCTGCGGCCGCCCCGGCCATAGAGACCGATCACCTGTTGCTCACCCGGCGTCAGGGTTTGCCCCGCAGCCATCTTGGCGAGGATCGGAGCATAGACATTCCCGGTTGAGCGCGGCGGCCCGCCATGTCCCCCGCCGCCCGCAGCGGCAGGCCGAGGATGCAGATTGGCATAGGTCGGCATGCCCCGCAGCGCGGCACGGTTCTGCTGCCTGACGCCCTCCAGCGAAACCCGGTTGCCCTGGCGGAGCGTTTCCATTTCCCGCCGCCCCGCCTGCGCGGTCGGGCCGTTGCCCCGCAATTGAAAGTCCTGCACCGCTTCGTTGTATTCGTCGGTCCCCGGTTCGAGGCCCAGCGTGGACGCATATTCCTCAAAGTCGGCCGGGCCGTCATAGATGACCCTCGCCATATCGGTGGCGGGATCATATTCCACCTGATCACGGCCCGACGCGAAATAGCGGGGCCGGTTTGCCTTGTAATCCCGATCCTCAACCGCCCATTGGCGATCCTGACGGCGCAGCGCGTCCTGCCGATCCCATTCCGCCTGTTGCTGGCGCTGATGAATTTTCATCGGCCAATATGCAGGCCGCCCGCCGCCCGCAGCCGACAGGGCATCACCAATGGTGCCGATCACGTCCCATCCCGCACCGCCCTTGCCAAAGAACCCCGGCTTTTTGGGCGCAATGCCGGGCAGTGGTGCCATAGGCACAAATTCCGGCCCCGGTTGGGCCTCAGGCATAATGGGCTTTTGCAGCGGCATATCGAGCGGCATCAACGAAATGGGGGAACCCTGATTGTTCGGGATGCCACCAGCAGGCGGGCCAAAGCCTCCCACGACAGGAGCGGGCAATGCGGGGAAGCCGCTGGCGGGGGCGCTCGCCGGGGACGGGCCAACAGGGGTATCCCCCATCGCCTGCGCACCGAAGCGCGGGACGCCAAAGAAGCCCAGACCTTGGGGCATGCTATCGGACGCCGGGGTATTGCCACCCACAGGCAACTCATCACCAATCCCCGGCGTCGAATAACGGGGAGGCAAGCCGAACAGGCCGGGCACGCGACCAACACCGTTGAATGCCATCGCCATTATGCGATCTCCTTAGCTTTTTGAAAAATGTGGGGGGCCACCGCCTGCGCGAGCAGGTTCAGCCCATTCGCAGCAGCTTCGTTGCCGTCCGATGCCAAGCGGTCCAAAAGGGCAGTAGCTTCGGCCAGCAGATCATTGCCGTACACTGCCCCCAATTGGTCATAGCCCCAATATTCAGCCAGATAGGACAGAGCGGATGCGAGGGTCAGAACGTCCTGATCCTCGCCGTGGCTGGCCGCGAGCCGCGCCCAGAACATCATTTCAATTGCGCAGCCATGAGCGATTGCAAAGGAACCTCGCCCAACGGCTTCCTTCATGCCTTGCCAGGCGAGGAAGCATCCTTGACGCTGGGCGTTCATGTCGCCTGATGCCGCGTCCCGGATCAGGGGCGACAAGTCCCCCATGGCGTCGTTCGGATCGAAGCTGGTAATCATGCCGCATCCCTCACTTCCTTGCGCACCGCATGACGCAGCAGTTCCGATAACGTGACGCCTTCCCTCTTCGCCTTTGCAGAGGCGGCGGCGAGCAGCGCCGGGTTGATCCGAAAGGCGGTAAGCGATGTGTGTACCTGTTCCCGCATGACTGGCTCCTTTGACGGGTATCAGAGTACCACTCATGTTATACGGGAGCAAAGAAAATCCGGGTTTTCTGCCGAGTCGGGACGCGTGAAAATACCCCGCCTCGCGCGCGCGTATTGCTCTACGAAGTCGGCCTTCGATGAGTGCAGGACAGACGGCGCCCATGAGCCAGATCGGGACAGCGCCAAGGCCGGGCTTGCCAGCTTCCGGAAGTCATGGGAAATTCGTGCCGGGAGGAATGATCCATGGACAAATCAACCAGTAAACTCGCCGCCGCTGGAGATCGCGCTGCTGATGCAATCGAGCGCTGGAAAGCCGGGATGGTTTTCCTAGGCATGCTGGTGGTGACGGGCTTTGCCGCCTTCATCGTCGCCGCAATCCCAGTCAAGATTTTAGCAGTGCTGATAGGCGCACCCTATCTTGGGTCAGAGGAGAACATAGCTGTCATCTCGGTGTTCACAGCATTGCCTTGGCTCATCACCAATAAGGATGCCGGAAGAGCGCTGCGCACAGTTCTGGATTATCGCCAGCAGTAACTGGCCATGCTTCCCCTAGCCCTGATCCTCGCCTCATGCTTCGCGGTCGATGGTGACACGCTCCGCTGTGACGGCGAACGCATCCGCCTCCTTGGCATTGATGCGCCCGAGATTCACGAATGCCCCAGCTTCCGGCAATGCGTCCCCGGTGACGGACAGGCCAGCAAGCGCAGCCTTCAAACGATGATGGGCGGTCGGATCAGCGTTCAGCGCGTCGGGCAGGATCGATATGGGCGGACGCTTGCCCAGGTATATGTCGGTGGTCGCAATGTCGCCTGCGAGCAGATCAGGCGCGGGCAGGCGGTTTACGTCGAGCGCTGGGACAATGGCGGACTTCTGGCGGCGGACTGCCGGTGATGCGTTCGAAGCAATTCCAGCTAATCGCTGCGTTTGGTTTATCCTGTGTCCTTTCCGGTTGCGATAGCAGGCCAGATCAGTGGGATGCCTTCATATACCCAGACGCGAACGACTTGACCAAGCATGAAGAGATCGCCGGATTCAAGACGTTCGAGCTTTGCCAGAGCGCCGCGATCAGTCGCCTGAGATCGCTGCCCGATCCTGATGGGGGCGACTACGAGTGCGGGTATAAATGCGAAGCCCGCCCTGGGCTGGGCGGGATAAAGGTTTGCGAGGAGACGCGGAAATAATGAGCCGCTATCGCTACCGCTGGAAAGACCGGCATGACGACCTTGTGAACCGGAACAGGGGCAATCCTTGGCCGCTGCGGATCGAGTTTGCCCTATTGGCCTGCCTGTCTCTTGCGGCGATTGCCACCGGCATTGTTTCGGCTGGCCGCTGGATCGCGGGCCTGATCCCTTAATTACCGATGGCTGGCGGGCCAGCGCGCCGCCCGGATCACAGCACCGACCTTCGCAAGAAACTGCCGATCCTCCAGCGGTATGCAATCGGGGTAATCCTCAGGGTCGTCCCTGTCAGGCACCAACTCAAACCATTCGCGCCCCGCTTTCTGAGCCGACTTTTTGTCTAGACCGGCGACCCATTCATTCCATGGGGGGAGGCTTAAATCACCCTGATCTTGTCGGATACCTTCATAGAGAATTTGCACAGCGCGATCGATGTCAGCGGGGAGGACGCCAGCCTGCGAAAGCGCAGCGCGCTCGCGTAATCGCTTTTGGTAGCGGGCCTGCCGCTCAGCATTCGATAAAACCATTCCCGTTATATAACGCGCTTGACAGGTCAGCACAAGCCGTCGTTATATAACGACGCGCCGAGAAGGAGGATTAGGCCCCTCCCGCCCGGCGCTAACCGCAACCCCTGATATAGAGGGATTGAAGCTATGAACGAACTACACAGTTCGCGGCGCGAAGTCATGCGCGCTCTGATTATCGCACCGTCTCTAATTGCGACACCTGTTGCCAGCGCCGCTACCGGGCTGGTCTGCACCCCGACCACCACACAAGACCCGGCATGGCTGGCGCTGCTGGAGGATGAGCGCCGCACCGCTGCCGCCGCAAAGCAGGCAGGGAAAGCCGCAGACGATGCTTTCGGCCGCTTTTCCAACGCCCGCGCCTCCTTCATGGAAGGTTGGCAGGCCGAGTGGGACGACAAGCACGGCAAGCCCTACAAATTCATCGATGCGCGCCCCGCCCACGAAGAGGGCGACTGTCGCATCAACGCGGGCATGGTCGACTACAACGCCTTCCCTAAATTGATGAAGGCGAAGCGCGACCAGACCACCGCCGCGCTGAATAGCCAATATCGCGTTGCAGAAACGGAAGAAGTCTGGAGCGTGGCGCACGACACGCACATAGCCGCGATTAAGGCAATCATCGCCTACCCCTCCCGCGATCCAGACATCATCGCCCACAAGCTGCGGCTGCTGATCGACCAGTTCGGGGATGACGAGGGCGATTTTGCGCCCCTCCTGACCTCCATCACCGGGGAGGCCTGAGCCATGCACATCGCGAACATTCATCAGGGGGCTTCGGCCCCCACCGATGGCGCACGCCCCTTTGACCCTGCCGAATGGCTGGCCCGTTATGTCGAGCTTGGCGGCGGCTATACCGTCAACAGCGATAGCGTCTGGCTGCACTGGTCGCTGCGGATCACCGAACAGGAGCGAGACGCCCTTGTCCAGCATGAGCGACCGCTGCACCGCGACCTCACGAAGCGGGATGCGGTCAAATCCCTCCTGCTTGCCTCCAACCCAAAGGAGGCGCTGCCATGCTGATCTACCGTCAGAACTATTCCGCCCTGGCGCACGCACGGCCATCCATCCAACCCGATCCCGATATTGAATGGATCAACAGCCGATTGCAGGAGAAGCGCGAACGAATTTCGTCCGTGCCCGTCCCCGCTTCGCAGTCAGCGGATCAACAAACCGATAGACCCACACCGCGCCGCGTGGCGGTTCCCAAAGGTCGCCTCCCTTCTGCCCGGCCTGTTCGTGAACCATCCAGCTATGCGCCCCCGATCCTGATGGAGATTGAGCGGGTCTTGAAGCGCACCGGCATGACGGCAACCACATTCGGCAAAGAGGCCGTGCGCGACGGGCGATTGGTCAGCGATCTACGCAAGGGGCGCGATCCATCATCCCGCGTTGCGGCCCGAGTAAGGGCTTTCATTCAGGCAATAGAGCAGAACCCGGATGCATGTCCGAAGGGCAAATCCATATCTGCCGACGATCTCCTTCCCCGCATCCATCGGGCGATGGGCGCGCACGGTCTTTCGGCGCGCAGCTTCGGATTGAAGCTGAACAACGATCCCAGCCTCATGTACCGGATCGGGGATGGTCAAAATATCCGCCATGCAACGCGGGAAAGGATCGTCGCCTTTCTGGACAAGCTGGAAGGGAGGGTCTGACCATGGCGAGCAAAGCACCACGCGCCAGAGCCTACCAGCCGCGTAGGAACCCCATCACCCGCCGACGCAGGGACAAGCGCCAGCCTCAACCCGTTCCGACGCTGGCGGCCCTGCTGACCGTCATTCCGAGCCTATCCCGTCCAGAGCTTGGGCGGCTGGTTCAACGGATGATCGATCACATGGACGCCATGGACGGCGATCTCGACCTAGGGCCGAACGGCGATGAACTGGACGGCTCCATGGGTGAGGACGATTTTTGCGTCCACAACACCTACATGGCCGGTCCCGGATGTCCCGTCAGCGACCCGGGCGGCGGCAACGTCGAGGACGAAGGGCAGATTAACGAGGTGATGCCCTACACGGGTCCGATCGGAGTTAGCGCCGCTCGCGCCGCTGCCGAGCGCTGCGAGAGCAAAGCGCAATAGAGCGCGTGACCAGCGCCCCGGTTCGAAAGGATCGGGGCGTCCCTTCATCGACTGAGCGATTCAATCCGAACGCACTGATTCGAATTGTCAATTTCCGCTCAGGCCCAGCCGACAGGATAATCTCCCCATGCGGTATAGCCTTATCATCTTCGCTCTGGCGCTTGGCATCCTTGGCATCGTCGCCGTCGATGCCATGTTCAGCGCCGCCACCAGCATCATGCAGAGCGCGCTGGCACACCCCTGAAAGCAAAAGCCCCGCGCCGGGGTGGACGCGGGGCAACAAGAGCAGGACGATTGTAGCAGCGGACGCGCCGCAGAACGATATGGCGCACGATGTATGCCGGTTGGCCGCCTGCAATTCGGGATTATATCCATCGCTGAATGGTAGAATCAGGCGGGGCTGACCATGATGCCCCTCCCTCTCCCTTGGAGGGTCCCGTAGCCCCGCATCAACCCCCTTCATGATGCGGGGCTAATCGTATTTCCGCCCTCTATTTTATTCGGGCATGTCTATTTCCCTCTATTTTAGAAAAGCGGCGACAGCCCTTTGAAACCGGATGATTGTTTTTCACCCGTTATTTTATTCAGCCCGCACCATCGGCAATATCTCCGCTTCCGGCAGCACGCCCACCAATTCGATGCGGGTCACCGGGCCGTCTGGCTTTTGCTGCTCGCGTGCAGCGGCCTCGCTTTTCGTGAGGGTCTGACCGCGCACAATCTCGATGATGTACGGCCCGGCATCTGTTCCCGACACAGCTTCCAAGGCGCTGATCCGCTTTTCGATATTCCCCACTTCACCCTCCTAGCTGGACTGTGTGATCCACGATCTTGCGAATGATCAGCCTATCGGATGGTGCGATCCGATCACGGCCATAGGCAGCTATCGCCTCGTCTTCCGTCTGGTCGCTATGCTGGATGATCCGCCGCCATATCGCCGGGCCATGCGGGCTTGCCATTTCCAGCGCGGCCAGCCGCCTTTTAATATTCGACATGACGCCCGCCCATATCAGACGGCAGACCCTTTGAGCGCCCATCGACCGCACCAAGAATATAATCCCATACCGCGCCCCGGTCGGCCGGGTCGCCGCTGTCGGACAGCAGCCAAGCGGAAATGTCAGCCTCTCCCGCAAACACGGCATCCACCCGCTGCGGATCGCTATAGCCAGCCTCCAGTACGGAAAGCCGCTTGTCGAAATTCGCCATACTCACCTCCTATTTCGCCCTGGCTTCCAAGGCCGCGATCCGGGCTTCATGATCGCCAGCCTCAACTATGGTCTTGTGCGCGGTCAGCAGCGCCATGACGCGCCCCGCTTCGTCCGGGGTGATCTCTCCCGCCGCGACCGACGCGAGAATGGCCGCTGATGCCTCCACCGCATCAGCCGCAGAGCGAACGGCAGGCAGCGCGATCGAGACGGGCGCGTCCTTCCGGGGAGGGGCCAGCCGGTCCAGGCACAGGCGAAGCGCAACCATGTCACCCTCCAGCGCCTTTTCGATGGCCTTGCGGGTCAGCGCCTCATGATCT
This sequence comes from Sphingobium sp. TB-6, assembly GCF_012927365.1. Lineage (NCBI taxonomy): Bacteria > Pseudomonadati > Pseudomonadota > Alphaproteobacteria > Sphingomonadales > Sphingobiaceae > Sphingobium > Sphingobium sp. TB-6. The sequence goes on from NZ_JABBGL010000003.1 coordinate 314,205, forward strand.
TTGTCCAGCAAAGCTTCGATTGCCCGCGTGATCTTGTGGCGTGCGCCGGGGGTTTTGCCGCCGAGCGAATTGCCCTCCGCAAAAGTGCCGTCCGTATTTCGCCCGATATTTTTCGGCTGCTTTGCCATTATACCCCCAACTCCCACACCGGCACGAACTGCTGCGCCAGACAGTTCTCAAGATAGCCCCGCGCAAACCGGCTGGTCCGATCCGAGAAGGGCCAGCGATAGGTTGCGCAGTTATCATCCATGGCAATGATCCGCCCGCCATCGAGACGCCGGATCAGGCCAGCGACAATGCCGCCCGCTGGATCGAAACCGAATAGGTCGATGGTCGACCAGCCTAGCGCCGCAGCGCTCCTACCGAAGTCCGCAATCAGGTTGTCGCAGTCGCGGACGATCCGCCGCCAGTGGTCAGGATCATAGCCGCCCAATGGGTGGTCAGGATCAAGGGATGCAACGCCGCGCTCCCATTCTTCCAGCAGGAACACAGGACCATGCCTATTTTTTGGGTGTTCTTGGTGTTCCGTGTGTTCCTCTTTGTTTTTCAATGCTTTGCGTTCTTCAATTGGTGTTCCAATCCGTGTTCCAAGGTGTTCCGGCAGGTGTTCCGGAACACCGGGAACACCTCGCGAAAAAGTAGGTGTTCCAGCGAAACCCACGGTTTTCTGCGGCGGAACACCGGGAACACCCGGAACACGCATATCTGGTAGGGAGTCGAGCCATTCGACCTTCATCATTCTTCTCCGAAGATGGCAGGGAGGACGATGTAGAAGCGCGATTTGCCGATGCCGGGGACCGTGACCGGGACGGAATACTTGCCCGCGCCATCGACGCCGAGGAAGCCGCGAGCAGCCAGCACTTGAGCGACCGATTTGGGGTCCATGCCTTGGCAGACTTCCCCCTTCCACGTCGCAGCCGGGATCAGATATTCACGCCGCTCCATGGCATCGGCACGCCAGAACCCGGCTCGATTATAGATCGGCGCCGATGTGTCATCGTGGACAGGTTGAAAGCGGGACATGCCATGCGCCATGAGGAAGGTCCGCACCTGATCGGCCGCCGCCTCATCCTCCGCCGCGCCGACGCCCCCGCGAGAGACGAGCCATGCGGAGAATACCTTTTTCGCCGCGTCGATCGACACGCCTTCACCCCATGGCAGCACACCAAGGCGGGCGGCAGTTTCGCCAGCAGCAGCAATCAGGCCGAACCGGCGACAGGCCCGCGACACTTGGCCGTTGCCGCCCTTGGGCATGTTCTCAGCTACGAATGCGTCGATGCCTTGGCGCACCCCCTGTGCGACCACGTCAAGCCGACCAATGAGGCGTTCGACAAAAGACGGTCCCGCTATCCCATAGGATTCGGCTGCACCCGCCTTGATGATCCGGGACAGGGCTTCCCCCGTCGCCGCCCCATGCAGTGTTTCGAACAGGCCCAGCCCTTCGCCCGCGTCCGCCTCGATGTCGAGAATGCGGACCTCCTGCCCGGCGGCGGATCGGCGGCCCCGGCCATCGGACTTTGCGTGATCGCTCAGGCTGATCTCACCCGATGACAGGAAGAATGCCCGCCAGCGCTTCGCGGCCTTCGCTTCACCCGATTGCGAGGCGCGGGACTTGCCGGTCCCGTTCGCCAGCAGATAGGCCACGCTGCCCGCTTCCTTCGCGTCTAGCTGGGCCAGTTCATCCAAGATCAGCAGGGTTTCATTCGCCTGCTCCGCCAGACCTTCCAGCCCGTTCTGGGTTGCGCGCCACTGGCGGACAAAGGAGGGCGGACCCCATACCGACGCCGCCGCAAGGAGCGTGGTGGACTTGCCGATGGATGACGGACCCCGGAAATGGACGCCGCCACCTTCCTCCCCGATCGCAGCCAGCAGTGGCCCGACGAAGGCGGAAGCGAGCGCCACGGCGATGCGGCTGTTGCCGACGCCATAAACGGCAACGGACTTCTGCCACTGGCCTAGATCCCCGCTCACCCTGTATTCGTGATCGAGCGCCGCCGTGCCCTGATAGACCACAAGATGCCCATCTTCCCCGATGGTGCGATCCGGCAGAGCAAAAGCGCCATCGGTCCAGCCCACCCGCGTTACGGCACGGGCGCGATCTTCTACCCGGATCGATGCAAGGAAGGTTTGCAGCGCATTGCGGTGGCTGGTTCTGGGGCTGACATAAAGCCCGCCGTCCAGCAGGGCGGAACGGACCTCGCGACCATCGCCCGCCATCAGCGAACGGGGCAGCGACCATTGATGCTCCACCCCGTCATCGTCACGCCAGCGCAGGAGAAGACCCCACGCCTGACTGTTGCGGTCGCGGGTCTGAGCCACCACGCGCACCGGCCCCGCGATCTTCTCCGGACCTTCGCCGCCGTCGAAATAGAGGCCGTCAGGTTTGATATAATAGCCGCTGGGGAGCTTTGGCTCCCGCTTCGACCCGATGTTGATGGCGTCGGCCATCGCCGCGTCATCTTTCATGTCCGCCATGTCCATGGCAGTTGCGACGTTAGCCATTGTTGCTGTCCTCCCGAACCGGAAGCGCCACACGTCCACCAACTGCCTGAGCAGCGGCGCGGGCGGCTTCCAGCCCCACATTTGCTTTGATTGTCGGATGGTCGATCAGGTGCGCGTCATCATCCGCGAGGATCACCAGATCGCAGTCAGGATAGGCGGCCTGCATCGCCAGCGCGGTTGCTGTCAGGTTCTTCGCGGAGAAGCCAACCGCCACCGCATGACCCGTTGCCCGGCGCGCAGCGGCACAGGTAGCGAAGCCTTCCCCAACCATCACCACCGCGTCAGGCTGGCCGATCAGGCAGAACAGGCCCGCTTGCCTGCCGCCCTTGGCAAAGCGCTTCGAACCATCGGGCGCAATGGCCTGGAGGTTCCAAAGCACCCCGCCAGCATCGAACATCGGCACCAGCAGGCGGTTGCCTTCCTGAAGCAGCCCTTCACCCGATACCCGCTTGCGGTCGAGATAGGGGTGGCTGGGATCGGCGCTTTTCGCATTGGCCCACCTGACCCGGCACTGTTCCGCCGCCTCGCCCTGTTCGGCCAGCTTGGCGGCATCCCGCTTCACCTTTTCTGCGCGGTAACGGGCGGCACGTTCCCGACGCTCCTTTGGCGTCAGGCGCTCGACAGTACCAGCGCGCCACCGTTCCGATATTTGCAGACGATAATTGCCGAACGCCCCGGCTGGGGTGGCATCCATGTGCAGGATCGCCCAGCCATTGCGCTTGCCCTTGCCGTCACCGTCGCATGCGAAGCGGATCAGGTCAGAGCCAAGGCGATCCGCGATAGGCTCGGCGGGACGCATCCCTGCCGCTTCCATGGCCGATAGGAAGGCCGCGACCGTATCTTGTTCCATTGGGGCGGAACGATATGGGCGTTGAGTCTGATAGGAAAATTCCCTCATGGCTCGACACCTCCCGCCATATGAGCGCGGATCGCATCGGGGATATAAACCTCCGCTTCCCCGCCCAATTCTTCCCGGTTCAGCCGGTAGGCGGCGCCTATGGCCGCCTCCGCACTGGTGAAGGCTGCGAAATATCCCCAGCTATTCCCGGAGCGGCTTTCGTGCCCGATCTCGAAATGCTGGGGTTTCCCCATCCAGATATGAATGGTTCCGCCCGCCGCAGGCTCTTGCGCTGCATCGGGACGGACGAAGGCGACGACATCACCCATGGGCCGCCTCCATCTTCGGAGCCAGTTCCCGGATGACCCAGACCACCGCCCTCTTGCGGCTGGAGGGGTTCACCCGGCGCTTGCCGCTGTCGGCAATCAGACCCTTCGCCTTCAGTTCCGAGAAGCGGGGCTGGACGGACACGCGATCGATGGCGAGCAAATCCGCCGCCTCTTCCGGAGTCAGCCCGTTGGTGCCACGGCCCTTCACCGCATTAAACACCTGGCGCTGGAGCCTGCCCAGCTTATCGCTGATCGCTTCGGCGGCTTCCCGGCCCGTCTCCGCCGACCCCTTGAAGCCGGGAGTATTTGGATAGACATGGCCGGGAGAGGAATAGCCGCCTGCACGGCTTGCATGGAATTCACGGTCGAACAGATCAGACATTTTCATCTCCCGCGACAGGAGGAAGCCCGGCCCGGTCGAGCAGCTTGGCAAGCCATTCAGCCTGCGCCGGGGTCATGGGCGTGGGATCGACGGCGAGTTGACCGAGGAAGGAACCAGCCTTTCGGGTCAGGAGCTCGCCGCTGTTCAGCAGCGCCAAGGCGGCTGCGCTATGGTCGATGAAGGGGGCCATTATTCCGCTCCCCCTTCCGTCGTCTGGTCGATGATGGGCCAGCCATGGGCAGCGTGCCGGGCGTCGGCGCAGCGCTTGGCCTCGCCGTGCTTACGGAACTCAAGGCTGGGCCATGAGACCGTGCGCGGCTCAAAGCTGACGATGAAGCGGCCACCGATCGCGGCCTTGGCGATGACGATACGGTCAGGCATTGTCAGCGCCTCCCGTCGCATAGATTGTCTGGTCCACAATGTACTGAGCCAGATCGCCAGACAGATCGCGGGCGCTTGCGCCAAGCGTGGAAACAGCAATCGAAATTGCCGCGTCGATCAGCATAACAGCCGCCTCCGAGGCTTTCCCCTGCGCCAGTTCCATTGCCTCATTCATCAGCACGGACAGGGCCATGACGTTCGTTTCCTTAGTCATTGGCACCTCCATTGATCCGGGAGAACAAGGCGGCGGTCAGGTTCGCGGCATCAACCTGCCTTTCGGCCTGGGCGATCATCATGCCACCTGCGCCGATCAGCGCGCCAATCTGCTCGATCGGCATCTTGCCGCGAAGGGCGACCGTCATTTCGGCAAGCTGCTGGACAGCGCCCATCCAAAAATCGGGAGTATGGTCCCAATCGTGCGGGAGCTTGCGGCCCATGTCCTGCATCAGCAGGCAGATGTTGAACCATTCGGGGGTTTCAGGCTGCATCGTACACCTCCCCGAAATGGAGGGACAGGATCAGGTCGCCAACGCTGGGCGAGACGTGATGGCGCTGCATCAGCAGTTGCGCCCGCCAGTCTGAACCCTTATCCTTGTCTGTGCTGTTGAGAGTGTTTTTGAGGGGGCCGTTCTTGCCGGGGCGGCCCTTTCGTTTTGGGGTGCTATCGGTGCACCGTGCCGTAACGAGCGGCATTAGGCGGCAACCTGCGAGGTGGATTCCAGAACCTGCTGGCTTGCCCAAGCATCCAAATCCTTCACCGCGTAGGTGACGATCTTGGAGCCGAGGCGACGGAAGGAGGGGCCTGTGCCCTCAATGCGCTTCCGTTCCAGGGTACTTTTGCCGATGCCCAGATATTTCGCGGCATCAGGCGTGCGAAGATATGCCTGCGTCATAATCGATCCTTCGCCCAGATCATGACCAGCGAAATTGCGTGGTTACGTCTGAGGTCGGATGACGATTTGCTACCAGAATTTAGGCCTGCGGAGAGGGTCAGGGGGTGACCTTCTCGCCATGCCATCGACGTTGATTAAGGGGTCACCCTGCTAGAAAATGACAGAAAACAGCCATTCGAAGGGGTCACCCCCTCCGAACTTGGCTCGGAATTTCTCTCACCAGCGACGGTATCGCGTCGAGCATCTTGCCGCTCAATTCAGCATAGCCCTTGTCGGGGGACCATGCTTTATACTCTGGACGGTCTCTATCCGCATAGTAAGGGTTGACCTGCAAACCAAAGTTCGGCGCAAGCTGGGCGACTTCCGCTTTCAGTGAATCTATGGAAGGCTGGTTGTCTGGGTTGATCTTGGAGTTTTCCACAATCGCGAGCATGAGTTTCATGTAGGGCGATAGGTGCAGCCCTTCCGCCGTCGATGGAACGGCAATTTCTGGTTCGCGGATCAGCGCCAGCCTCGCCATCAGTTCATCGCGGCCTATGAAAAGGAAGTAGCCGCCAATCTGGCCCGCCGAGAATGCAGCGTCGTGCGCGGCCTTCCCGAACCAATAGCCCTGCTCCACTTTCAGCATTCGCCCGGACTTAAGTGTGAAGGCAGCAACCCGACTATTACGTAACTCATCTCCGAACCACTCGATTGCGGCACTCACGCGCTTATGAGCATTCCAATTCCCTTGCCATTTTTTAGCCTCGCGGTCCCAAAAGGCGTCATCTTCTTTCACCGGACTGCGGGCTTCGGCGCGCACCATCCCGGGCGGCCTTTGTGGCACCATCGCGAGAAGATCATAAAACGACCATTCATCACCATAGAGCGCTTTACCCACCTCTATTAGCGCCTGCCAGCAATAGAGATATTCGTCAGATGCTACCGGCCATGACGAGCCGTCCGACGATATTGGGATATTCAGCAGGCGCCCGCCATAGCAGAACCGAGTAGGGTCTTGCGGAGGCGTGATGCTAACCCCGCTCATGCCTGCCACCTCACTATATCAATGACATTCGCCGGGCTGGCCTGCCTCGCTGCCAGCGCTTTCACCCGCTTGCCCCATGCGGTCAGCGCTTCCGCCTTTTCGTCTTGAAAGCGGTAGACCTGATAGACGCCCACGATCCCGTCGCGGGTGCCGGATCGGTGGTTCAGAATTTCCTCTGTGACTTCGACGGGAACGCCGAGCTTCTGACAGCCCACCGCCAGCGTTCGGCGCAAGTCGTGGAAGCGCCAATCTTTCAACTGCACCTTCTCGACATCGCCACCGGTCGCCTGCGCGGCTTCTTGCATCTGCGCCAATATGGTTGCGTCCAGCTTGGCCTTTGGTTTTGAAAAAGCGGTTAGGGCCGTTCCACTCGATGATGGGAACACAAGGTCATGGTCATTCTTGATCTTCGGCAGATCGGTTATGATCGCCAAGGCCTCGGGGCTTAGTGGGACAAGGGTTGTCTGACCGTTCTTTGTCCGCTCGCCGGGGATGAGCCACGTCGCGGCTTTCAGGTCTAGTTCCTTCCATTCCATATGTGCGACTTCGCGGAGGCGCTGGCCCGTCAGGATCAGGAGGCGGATGATCGGGAGGAACGGCCAGCCCATGCCGCCCGCAGCCTGCCACACCCCTGCAAGTTCATCGTCCGCAAGATGGCGTTCGCGCTTTGCAACCGTGCCGGGGCGCTGAACATCGGCCAGCGGCGATTGCGCGACCTTATAATGCCTCTTCTCCTTTTCCAGCGCATAGACGTCGATAGCCCGCAGGACATTGTAGGCGCGCAGGGCGGTGGACGATCCGCGCTCTCCAATCTGGTCCAGCAGATCGGAAATATCCGCCGACGCGATGGAGGGGAGGGGGGTAGAACCAAAAGCCGGTTTCAGGTCGCGGGCGATCACGCCCTCATACTCTTTCCAGCGCTTGATGTTCTTTTTCGCATAGCCGCTGATGAAATTGTCCGCGATGGTATCGAAGGCGAGGCGGCTCAACACGACTTTCTGCGCGGCTCTGCTTTCCTTCTCGGCCTTCGCCGTTTCGACCTTCTCCCGCTCTGTGTCGAAAGGATCGACCTTGCGGCGGACCTGCTCCAGCAATTCGGATGCGCGGTTCCGTGCCGCCTCTGGCGTCCATGGCGATCCATGCTTGCCGATGGTCACGCGGCGGGTAGGATTGCCACGCCCCCCGATCCGGTATTGCAGGATATAGGACCGTGCGCCCTTGTCCGTCACCATCAGGCCGAAGCCCTTTAGGCTGTCGTCCCATAGGTGGCTGCGCTTCCCGGTAGCGGGCACTGGCACCGCATCGACAGCCCTTTTCGTGATCTTCCCTGTTGCCATGGGCTTACCTCTTTCTGGATAAGCACAGGAATATCACGCTGGCGGTTACATGTGAAGACGTGCGACGACATATGACGAAACACTACAGGAACACCCAAGAAACAGAAGCGATACGCGATGGCATGTGACTGCGTATGACTATGCTGAACCTCTTATTCGTAATGCGAGGGTCACGTGTTCGAGTCACGTAAGCGGCACCAGAACTGCCCTTTTCGAGGGGCCTGAAACCTCGAAAAACCCCTGAAAAACTGGTATAATTGGGCATCGGCTTTCCGGTGTCGTTTGCTCCTGTCCACCCCTATCCGGGTGATTTGGGGGCCTCGGATTGGGGGCCTTTTTGACATTTTTGAGTCGAGGCCCCCAGATGCTTACAACGGTTCAGATCAATGCACTCAAACCCAGGGAAAAGCCCTACAAGGTCGCTGACGAGAAGGGTCTGTACCTGCTTGTCTCGCCATCGGGCTCCTATCTGTGGCGGGTGAAATTCCGGTTTCACGGCATAGAGAAGAAGATGGCGCTTGGCCGCTATCCCGATGTGAGCCTGAAGGAGGCGCGCAAGAAGCGGGATGAAGCGCGCGAGCAGTTGAGCGGAGGGCAAGACCCCCTGGCCGTCCGTTTGCAGGCGAAGGTGGAGGCCGAACTGGCGGCCCGCACCACATTCCGGGTCGTGGCGGACGAATTCATCGAAAAGATGGAGCGGGAGGCGAAGGCCCCTGCCACTCTCAAGAAGGCGCGATGGTTTCGCGATCTCCTCGATCCCTCCATCGGGCATCGGCCGATAGCCGACATTACCGCCCATGAGCTTCTCCAGTCGCTCAAGCGTCTGGAGCGCAAAGGCCACCATGAATCGGCTATCCGCCTCCGCTCGTTCTCCGGGCGCATTTTCCGTTACGCGGTTGCCACGTTGCGCGCCCAGCACAATCCGGCCGACATCCTGCGAGGCGCACTCACCACGCCGAAGGTCAAGCACCATGCGGCATTGCTAGACCCGGTGAAGGTCGGCGAACTTCTCCGCGCGATCGACGGCTATGGCGGCAAGATCGAAACCCGGATCGCCCTTCAGCTTGCTCCTCACGTCTATCTGCGGCCGGGAGAGTTGCGGAAGGGAGAATGGTGCGAGATCGATTTCGAAGCCAAGGTATGGCGCGTGCCGGGCGAGAGAACGAAGATGCGCGTGCCTCACACTGTGCCGCTATCCACGCAGGCGATCGCCTTGCTGAAGGAGCTCAAGGCGCTGGATAATCCGGGGACATTCCTGTTTCCGGCAAACAAGACGTTTTTCAAACCGATCTGCGAGAACACGCTCAACATAGCCCTTCGGCGCTTGGGCTTCACGAATGAGGAAATGACCTCTCACGGCTTCAGGTCGATCGCCAGTACGCTGCTGAACGAAAGTGGGCTCTGGCATCCCGATGCCATCGAACGGTCGCTGGCCCACCGTGAGCGCGACAGTGTCAGAGCGGCGTATCATCGCGGCGCGCATTGGGAAGAGCGGGTGCGGATGGCCCAATGGTGGTCCGATCATCTTGTCAGGCTGCGTGATGGCGCGGAGGTAATCCGTCCGAAGTTCGGTACCTGAGCGTTCTCAGCTCCCCGACTGCCCCATTATTGCCAAATGGCATTTTATGAATTATATCATGCCAAATGGAGGCGCATATGGCGATGTTGCAGCGGATTGACACTGTTCCGGCCCCTTTCCGGCCAGAACCGATTTCGCAGGAAGAGGGTGGCGCGCTGTTTCGTGCGGCGCTCAACCTCTTTGCGCGGTGGGGTGTCACGGATGAGCAGGCGGCCGTGCTGACCGACATGCCGGTGCGGACCTATCGTAGATGGAAGGCGGAGGGTCCGGGACGTATCTCGCGCGACGGGCTGGCCCGGCTTTCCAACCTGATGGGTATCCACAAGGCGCTACGGATCATCTTTCAGGAGCCGCAGCGCGGTTATGACTGGATCAAGGCCCCCAATGCCGCTTTTGGCGGCGCCAGCGCCTTGCAGGTGATGATCGGGGGGGAATTGACCGATATCATGCGGGTCCGGCGCTATCTCGACGCGGAGCGTGGCGGCTGGTGACGACGGAAGACGAACCGCCGGTCAGCAAAGTCGAATGGGAGGGGGCGGTCAGGATCATCCGCAGCATCTATCCTCCCATCGACCTGTTCGAGGATATTGCGGACCCCGCCGACTGGCCCCTTCTGCTTTCGGCAGAGCAGAAGACGAACCCGCGCATCATGGCATCCGTCGGCAATATCGATCTTGTGCCGTCGGCGCGCCGGGTTGGAGGTGGTGGTGCCTCATATCTGATGGCATCGTTCACGCATGTCAGTATCGATCGGCCGAGCCGCTTCTCGGGCGGAGAATTTGGCGTCCTGTACGTGGCGCGCAGTTATCAAACCGCGCTGTTCGAGACGATCCATCACCATGCGGCCTTCATGGCGAGGACCAGCGAGCCAGCGGGCTGGACGTCTCAGTTCCGCGAGATCGTGATGAAGGTCGATGCCGAGCTTCACGATCTTCGTGACGACAGGGAGGAATTCCGGGCCTGTCTTGACGCGAATAGCTATGGAACGGCGCAGCAACTCGCGGCGCGGCTGCGGGCTGGAGGGTCAGATGGCATTGCCTATCCAAGCGTTCGACAGACGGGTGGGGAATGCGTCGCTCTCTTCTACCCGGATTGCGCGTCCGGTCCTGTTCAGGGGCGACATCTGGATTATCACTGGGATGGAAAGAGGGTCGATCTCGTGCGCGACGCAGGAAGCGGCGCCGTCTTCAGGGTTGTCGAGGCAGCATGAACGCCGTCCATGATCGCCATGCGCATGCGGCCGAATTGTTGGGCGCACATCCTGACTTCCGCGTGCAGCGGCGCCTCATGCCGGTATCGGCCTTCCATGAGGCGGTCCCATCCGTCCCGAGCCGGATTGGCGTCGTGATCGACGTTGAGACAACCGGGCTGAACCATGATGCGGATCGCATCATCGAGCTGGCTGTCCAGCGCTTCCGGTTCGACGCACGAGGGCGCATTATTCAGGTAGGCACCCCCCGCGTCTGGCGTGAGGATCCCGCCATGCCGCTGGACCCCAGGATCACGAGGTTGACCGGCCTGACGGCGGAAGACCTTGCAGGCCAGGCTATCGACGATGCTGCGGCCGTGGACATACTTGCCTCCGCTGACATCATCGTTGCCCATAATGCCGCTTTCGACCGGCCATTTGTTGATCGTCGCCTGCCAGCCATTGCCGGCAAGCCATGGGCCTGTTCAATGGCCGAGCTGGACTGGCTCGAGCTTGGTTTCGAGGGGCGCGCGCTTGCGCATCTCGTTGCGCAATGTGGGTGGTTCTACGAGGGGCACCGGGCCGAAAACGATATCCTTGCCCTTCTGTATCTGCTTTCGCACGGGTTGCCGGAGGGCAAGACGATCCTCGCCAAGCTGATTGCTTGCTCTGAGCAGCCCACCTGGCGCGTCAATGCCGTCGATGCTCCTTTCGATGCCAAGGATCGTCTGAAGGCGCGGGGGTATCGCTGGGATGCAGCGTTGCGCTTCTGGTGGAAGAGCATCGGCCAGGGGGAGGCAGACGCCGAGCGTAGCTGGCTGCTCAGTGACGTTTATGGCGGTTATGGCGAACCTGCGCTCATTCCGATTACGGCGTGTGAACGGCACCGGTAATGAAAGATTACGGGGAATTAAAACCGGGCCCTCCTCCCGGTGCTGAGAGCTGGGCCAGGTCGGGTTCATGCTTTCCTATGCCGCACGTACAGCAATGCCGCGACAATCGCGGCCGATCCTATACCTACGGCGGCACCGAGTGCTGTAACTCGCTTTGGCGATTGGCTAGGCTGCGCCACTTCAGTGCTTTCGGCGGTCGGATCAGCCTGAATGTTTTCCGCGTGGGGCGCCGGATGGGGCAGGTAAGGCGCTCGGCTTGCCGGCGGCACTGCTGGCTTTTGGGTCATGATACCTCTCTGGCTGTCCGCCTTCTCAACGATTTATCTTGTGGGAGGTTGCTTGAGCTGATCCTTTCCACGTTTGTGTGTTTCGCTGCACCTTTCACGCTGCACCACAAGGGCGCGATGCTGGGGAGGACTGCTGCGACTCCCAAGAGAAACGATCCATCGATTATCACCATTGCCGACTCCTTTCCTTTGCGGCATGTTCCCTAAATGTTCTCATGTGGGAAAGAGTGATTCTGCAATGTGCGTCTTGATCCGTCCTATCTCTGACAGCGTGCGGTTGCGCGTGTCGGGCGACGTGGAAACCGTCCTGACCGTGCCCTATGACGCAGATGAACGTTTCTTGATTGGGTTAAGCGATGGGACGCTTCTGATGGGGACGTATGACAAACGTCTCCTTTGCCGATGGGAAGTGGTGCGCGATGGCGCTGGGATTGTACGGTTTGAAAGTGACGCAGTTCATGTCGAATGGCGCATGGAATGGGTCACCGTCGGAACGTTCGACCCGCATGTGGTTGAACCTTATGATCCTCCGGTCCTGCCGTTGTTTCCTGACCTAGACCGATGGGCTGCTTGATCTGCCAATCGAGAATTGCTTTCCATCGCCTTTCTCTCGTGAGCGCCGGCGATTTGCGTTTAAGCGAGATGTGTGTCGCTGTTCTGCCTTCCTCTGATAAGAGCAGGTAGCTGACACCTTTAGGTGTCCAAACAAGCTATTTTGGCCGTGAGGAGGCCAGCAGGTTTCGGGCACCTACCCAGCGTAGCCGCCGTTCCAGGTTCTAGCACGGCGCTATCGGTTGCCGACAGGAGCCAATCTTTTCTACAAGCACGGGTCACCGTCTGACCCAGCTAAAACGATCGGTCGCGCCGGGTGAGGATCAGCGTGCAATAGGCACCCCCTTCGTGGGGTGATCGGCGTGCAAAAAGGACCCCTTCATCCCGGGGATTTAGTCGGCCGACTGGTTTTGATCAGTTGGCGAGAACGGGATGTTGATCGTG
>NZ_JABBGL010000030.1:0-32968 GCF_012927365.1 Sphingobium sp. TB-6
TCGATCCGTCACCGGAACCGCTCGTCTCAGCGGCAAATCGGCCCTCGTAGCCATCCGCGAACTCGTCGACGGCAGATTCATGGTCGCCTGATCAGCCCACCAATTGCCGACCCCGTGAGCAATTACGTTTGACCTGGCAACCGAGATCGAGGACCAACTCTCCGACCTCAGCGAGGCCCTCGAAAATATCCAGGAAGCGATCGACAAACTGACGGATTTACAACCCGAGAGCCTTCGATGGGGCGACTGAAATCCTATGTTGCGTTACGTACCTTTGCCGGGATTGACCCAAGATCGGCCCGATCCGGATGCCCTGCGACCGCTGCGCGCCGTCAGTTCCCTGCTCGCCGCGTGACGTTCGCTATCCGTTCGCCCTTAGCGTGCAGATACGTTACTTTCGTGTAGTCACCCCATCGTGGCGCGGGGCGAGCTGCGGCCGCTACGCGATCCTGATGCCACAGGCATCGACGATGCTTGAAGCCCCTTATGTAGGTTTTCTGTTCCGTTGCTACTCAAACCCCGTTACCTGCTAGACCGTGTTCCGGATACTAGTCAGTCAATTGAAGGAGAATTCATGCCTGAACATAGGAGTGAATCTATAAAAACGGCTAGGCTGTCGAAGAATATATGGCTAAAACATACCTTAGGTAAGATAGGTGATGTAGGCGTAGCTGCTATTCAAATAGAATCCTTGGCAAGGGAACTAAAAGTAACAAAAGGAAGTTTTTATTGGCATTTCAAAGATAGAGATTCTCTACTCTCTGAGACACTAAAATATTGGTATAATTCCGCCACCATCGCCATCGGTTTGGCGGGCAAGCGTGATTTTAATGCTCCGCGTGATCGGTTGCGATATTTCTTTACCTTGGCTTTGAATAAAGGTCCCGACGTTCCTGGCGGCCCTATTGAACAGGCCCTGCGGGAATGGGCACGAGTTTCCGACATTGCTGCGGAAACAACAAAGCGCGTTGATCAGGATCGAATGAGTCTAATAGCAGAGGCTTATATCGAACTTGGTCAGAGCAAAAACAGGGCGCGCCAAACAGCAGCAATGGCTCTCGCTCACCTCATTGGACTCAACATACTCATGCCATCAAAGAAATTTGAGCACCAATCCGAAGATAAAAATGCCTTCATGGAGTTATTTATTCCGGATTATTTCAAGGACTATATCATTAATTTATGATTACGACGAACTCCATATAGATCTTCTAATTTATTAGATGAATATTTCTAATATTCAGAATAAATAAATTATTATTCCGGGCGTATCACTAAGCACCCTTGTATTTAATCTTAATCTGACAATTGCTAGGAAACGATTTACTGCGCGACCCAGAAAATCATTCATACATTACACAGCAATGCTTTATGCACACGCATATATATCCACACCTGCGCCACGCTCACTGATTACCTTGTCTTCATTTTTGGTGCCACTTATCCTAGTGCCTACGAAACCAGCAGCAGGCCAGATATTCCTTATGCACCTGAGCGTATGTGAGCATAATCTACATTCCAGTCCGAGGGAACTTTCGGAGGTCAGGTGGCGTACGGTAGATGAGTGGCGGTGCAGGATACAAAAATTACCCTGCACCGCATATCAATCAGAACTTGATCTCTACACTCGCACCTACTTCACGCGGACGTTCGTAGATGATGTAAGCCCCAAGCGGTCCAGGTGAAATTTGCTGGGCCACCGCTGCATTGGTAAGATTCTTCGCGAATATCCGGAAAGTAAGATCATCATTCGGAGTGGTCCAACCGATCTCACTGGAGATAAGCTCATAGGAATCCTGCTTGAACGTATTAAGATAGTCGTAATAAACTGGGCTTGAATGGAATATATTTCCACCAAGGAATGCTTTTCCATCAAATGCATCGAAGCTGTAGCGCCCGCCTAAGGTTAACGTGAACTCGGGAGTGCGGATCAGTTGATTGCCCGATGCATCGACAGAGGAAACCAAGTTTCCGCCGCCCGGACGAGGAATGAAAACTTGGGCATTGGTGAATTTATCATACTCAGAATGCGTGTAAGCAATTGCAGACCGCAGATTTAAGCCTGTGACGGGTTCTGCTGTGAGCTCGAGTTCGCCACCATAGATCTTGGCTTTTGCAGCGTTCTGCAACACGAAAGAGTTGTCGCCCCCTCGTGCCGTCACCTGCATGTCGTCATATTTATAATAGAAGGTCGCTAGGTTTGCGCGCAACCAAGATAGTGGCTCAGATTTTATGCCGAACTCGAATGCTTCGATCGTTTCCGGGTCCACTGCAACTCTGGAGGGACTGAATGTGTTAAATACACCGCTTTTGAAGCCCGTTCCGTAAGTACCATAAATGTTAAGATCCGGAGAGGCTTCATATTGCAAAGAAACGCGGTATGTGAATTTGTCAAACTTCTTTTCCGCATCTGTGAATAGCTGGTTTCCATTGATACGCTGAGAAAATTTTCTTTTCTCTGTAGTGAAACGACCACCGAGTGTGATAGAAAATCTCGGCATAAGCTCATAAGTACCTTCGGCGAAGGCCGCATAGGATGCAGTCGATACCTTCGGTTCCATCCTAGTTGGTACAATAGGCAGTGACGGGTCCTGGCGATTTATTAAGGTAAGAGGTTGTTCACCTTCCAATTCGTAATAATAGAGTCCGGCGGTCCAACTCAAAGGACCGCTGTTATCCGAAACCAAGCGAAGCTCCTGGGTAAACGTATCGGGTCGGACCCGCATATCGGTTTCGCCGAGCAAAAGGTTGGTTCCGTCGGAATCGGCGTTTTGATTCACGCGCGTCCGCATATAGGAACTAGTAGATTCCAGGATGACCCCCCCTAGATCCAACTGCCCCTTAAGGGCGAGGTCGAGCCGCGTATAGTCTGACAATCCGGCTGTTCCGCTGGCTGCGACAAAGTTAGATACTTGCCATGGTTTATTGGGCACGATCGCTCCATCGAACTTCGCTCCCAGTGTATTTCCTTTGTATGGCTGACCGAGAGCAGCCGTTTCCTCATGGGTGTCGACATAGCCGACCGTGAGAACGAACTTGGCCGTGTCGCTAGGCTGGAACAGAAGCTTTGAGCGAACCGAAATGGTTTCTCTGTCCCCAACAGTGCCGCCCTTGAACAGGTTGACTGCGTATCCGTCCTGGTTGCGATAGAGCACCGCAAGATCGGCAGCAATCGTGTCGGTCAAGCCGCCCGTGACATAGCCGCTGATGTCGAAATTATTCGCGCGTTCCCGCGTACGCGCGCCACTCGCCTTGATTCGCCCTCGCGAATTGAACTGCGGATCCGGGGTCACCACGTTGACGAGACCACCTGTCGCATTGCGACCAAAAACTGTGCCCTGCGGTCCGCGAAGAACCTCTATTCGAGAGATTTCGACAAGGTCGATCTGCGTCGAATAGGGATCGCCTTGATAGATACCATCAACATAGACGGCGACATTTGATTCGTCGCCGACCGAAGTTCCGTTCGACCCAACCCCGCGAATACTGGGCTGCATCACGTTCTGATTCCGCCCCCCGTTGTAACCGGGAGCGACTAGGTTAAGCGAACGCACGTTCTCGACACCCGAGGTCGTCAGCGCCAGATTTGAGACCGCAGTCACTGCGACAGGAACTTTCTGCAAGCTTGCTTCTCGTCGGGTCGCTGTAACGATAATCTCACTGCTCGAAGGATCAGCCTGCTGGCTGACTTCCTGTGTGGCATCTAACGCTGGGTCGGTTCTGATTTCCTGCGCGTGGGCCACAGCAGGAAGAAGCACGAACGGCATCAGTGCGGCACTATTAAAAAGTTTGATTTTCATTTACTTTGCCTCCCTCCTAATAATTTATATATTAACTAACCAAAATTCCCCAGTCATTCCAATAATTCGTTTGCCATTTCTTTAAGGCGTTTCTTGTCCGGCTTGCGTGCAGGAGTTTTAGGAATTTCATCAAGCACGACAATATTTCGCGGAATCTTATATTTTGTCATGTTTTTTGCGCAGTGTTCCATTAGGAACTTCTCGTCCACCCCAGATTGCGGGCTAGCTGCCACGAAGGCAAACGGAGCCTCGCCTTTGCGGCTGTCCGGGACGGAGACCACCGCCGCGTCGGAAACTTCGGGAACTAGGGATAGGACTTGCTCGATCTCGCTTGGATAAACATTAAACCCGCCTACAATCAGCATGTCCTTCTTGCGGTCCACTACCGTCAAAAAGCCGTCCGGTGTGAGGAAGCCGATGTCACCCGTCGGAAGCCAACCATCCTCAGCCACTGGCGGCAGCCCCATGTACCGGTCAATCACCCTTTCGCCGCGCAGAAATATCTCGCCATTCTCGTTGGCGGAAAGCCGCTCACCGCTACCGTCCAGAGCCACAATGGCAACTTCTATACCCGGGAGGGGAAGCCCGGCCGTGCCGTATTGATGGGTGCCGTCGAGCGGCTGCGCCGTCAGCGGGCCACCTTCGGTCATGCCGAATGCTTCAAGGATGGGCAGGCCGGTTTTGGCCTCCCATCGCGATAGCGTTTGCCGTGAGAAGACCGATCCACCGCCGGGGCAAAGCCACAGGGCCGACATATCCGTGTCAGGCGCAGCGAGAAGACCTTGATAGATCGCCGCGGGGCCGCCGCTGAATACGCTGACGCGATACTTTTCCATCAAGCCTGCCACCAGATCGGGGTGAAAGCGGGGAACAATTATGAGGCACGAGCGGCCATAGACCGGATTGAAGCAGCCCATGTGTATCCCCCATACATGGCTTACCGGGGCGACATTGAGCCACACCTCTTCCTGCAGGCGTGTTGGCCACGCAGTGTGCATCGCCTTGATGACGCTCATTTCGGACCGATGGTCGCGCTGCACCCCCTTGGGTGCGCCGGTCGATCCGCCGGTAAACATGATAATGCACGGACTGGCGCCCATTATCTCCACGTCCGGCCTTGTCGGCGGGGTATCGAGCAGTGCGTCGATGGAGACCCCGCCCTCTCCGACGATAATCAGAGGTGCCTCGGCATTCCGGGCGGAAGCCCCCGCAACCTCGGAATTGCTCTGACCAGCCAGGACGAGTTCTGGTGGGGCTATATTGAACAGTGTGTCAATCTCGCGCGGGGTATAGCCTGCGTTGACAATCGAAATTTCTGCACCGGCGCTCAGCGCCGCGAAAATGGCAACATTTGCCTCGATCGAATTGGACATGCAAATCGCGACGCGTGCTGAAGGTGTGACTTTCTCACCAATCCGGCCCGCAAGACCGGCCACCGCTGCGCCAAACTGCGCATAGGAAAGCCTCCTGTCGCCATCGACAAGCGCTATTTGATCCGGACATGCCTCCACGGTGTCCCAGAACATCGTCACGACATCGGCATAATCCTTCCGGGAAAAGACCGGATCGCCATCCTCGATGCGACGGAGTATCTCGAACCTGGCTTTCGATTTCTGCATTTGTGCACCATTTCCAACGGCAACAGAGTAGGGAAAGGTGGAACCCATCTTGCTTAACCCCCCGGGTCAGTTGTTGCGGAGAAAACCACAAACTTGGTCAAGAAACTGATCTTCGCGCTCCAATTGCACCCAGTGGCCGCATTGACCAAACACGTGCATTTCCGACCTCTTGAGGTGTTCGTGCATTCTGACGGCAACCGACAGCGGGATCATCTTGTCCTCCCGACCATGCAGGATGAGCGCTGGCACATCGATCGCCTCAAGTTGCTGGAGGGGGATGCCCTTGACAATCCGCGGACCCTTCGCGTCCTGCTCGTCGCCGGGCTGCAGTTTCTCGATGGTTTCTTTCCCGCTGGCGATCTTGGCGACCCGCAGCCGGGCCTCGACAGCCTCTTCGGTGACGATCGAAGGATCGTAGGGAAAGGCGCGCAGCATCGCCCTCATGGCATCTAGGCTGGGTTCAAAACTTCTGCTGTTGGCCAAGCCCTGACTCTGCTCGAACTCGCCCGCCGGCGTTCCCATCAGGACGAGCGAGCGCACTTTGTGGGCGTGATGAGCCATCATGCCTAGAGCAAGCGCGCCACCAAAACTGTTGCCGATCAAGGTCACGCGATCTAGCCCCATGGCATCGATGAAATCAGCCAGATGCTTGGTCCACAGCTTGATGCCTGGCTTTTCACCTTCGGGAAGCGGACTGAAGCCAAACCCCACGACATCCAGGGCCAGAACGTGATGCGTTTCGCCCAGGCGAGGCAGTATCTTGTGCCAGTTCTGCCAAGCTGTGACTCCCGGACCGGAACCGTGAAGAAGAATCACTGGGTCGCCTTCACCGATTTCATGATAATTCGTCTTAATTCCGCCGACATCCATCGAAACCCCTATATCGGGGAGCACCGCGTTATCGGGCATGCTTCTCTCTCCAGACTCAGCAATGTGTCAATGTTATGGTTTCCTGTTGCTAGGAGAGGCGTGCAATGTCAATACGTAAGAGTATGGTGCCGTATTTAGCATGCAATAAAAGTTAGAGGATGAGAAATGGCTGGGAATCTTTCGGGACAAACTGCACTGATCACAGGTGCGGCGTCAGGCATTGGCGAGGCCGTGGCACTCCGGTTCGCGGAAGAAGGGGCAAATGTTGTAGCGCTAGATCGCAATACGGATGCACTTGCCGAGCTTGCAGATCGCCTAGGCGATCGTTGCGCAGTTGTGATGGGCGATTGCAGGGATTCAGTTATTTGTGATAGCGGTGTCGCACTGGCGCTGGAAAAATTCGGAAAACTTGATTGCGTGATCGCAAATGCGGGCGTTTATGACTGGTACAAGCGCATAGATAGAATGTCCCCAGCCGATCTGGAAGCTGCGTTTGAAGAGATGTTTCGCATTAACGTTCTATCCACCTTGCTGATTGCACGTTCCTCTGCCGAGGCACTGCGGGAATCGGGTGGCTCCTTCATCGTGAGCTGTTCCAATGCCAGCTTCCGGGCCGGCGGCGGGGGGACATTGTACACCGCAAGCAAGTTTGCGTTGCGTGGCGTGGTGTACCAGCTGGCCTATGAATGGGCACCCCATGTTCGGGTGAATGGTGTCGCTCCCGGAGGAACGGTGACCGGTCTTTCGGGGCTTGATGCGCTGGACAGCTCGACGCGGCGGCTGGATGCAGAGGGCAGGACCGTCGAGATGGTCGCGAAGGCATCTCCCCTCGGACGAGCCGCAGCTGCCGAAGATCAAGCTGGATGCTATGTCCTGCTTGCATCGAGGCGTGATGGCAAGAACATCAACGGAACGATCCTGATAAACGATGCTGGGCTCAGCACGATAATGAGATAAGTATGTCGGTAAAAATTCAGATATGCTTGGTAGAAATTCTCTTTAAGGAAACCGCAGTAAAGTGGAAATTTCCTCTGCTGCTGCATTGATGCGTGGCAGCAGCTTGAGCAATCTATCTTCTACCTCGCTCAGTCTTTCATGTTTACATGTGTCAGTGACGGATACTGCCGCGATGACCCGGCCAGTCCGGTCCTGTATCGGTACAGCGAGGCAGCACAGTTCGGGATACATTTCGCCCCGGTCGATCGCCCAGCCCTGATTGCGAACCGCCTCTAACTCTGTTCTCAGACAACCGGGCTGCGAGATGGTATTCTCCGTGAGGGAAACGAAATCCCCCGGGGCCAGGTATTCGTCAAGTTGCTCGGGAGAAAGCTGGGCGAGAAGGACCTTCCCGATCGCAGTGCAATAGGCCTCAAGCTCGGTCATCTCGCGCGATGGCGGGCGTGAATACCCAGCCTCGACCCTGACCAGATACCGGACAAGATTGTTCTGGAAAACACCCAGATGTGCAGTGCGGCTGCAATTCCTGGCCAGATTGGCGATGACCGGCCGGGTTGTGCTAGTAAGGATGGCATCGAGATCCGCGCGTGACGAGAGTTCCACACTTGCCAAACCAAGGCCATAGCGACCACGATCCTGCCGCACCAAATATTTCCGCGACAGAAGTAGCCGAACGAGGCGGTGAACCGTCGATATAGGAATTCCCGACTTTTCGGATATTGCCCTCACCGTCAGAGGCGCAGACGAAAGACATTCTAGCAAATCGAGCAATCGCTCGGCAACCGATGTACCGGTTTCGTCCCTCATTCCGGCGCGACCTCTCATTGAGTGAGAATCTATCCCGAAAAGCTTGCCTGTCAAGGGTGGCCGATACAGGCGAAGCAAGGCAATGTGGGATAGGCGGCGGAAGGCTCGCGAACCCATTCAAATCTTGATGGGGCTTCTACCAGTCGTGACGAAAAAAATGAATTCATAGAAAAATTTTGGAAATACAGAATAATCCGGTGAGGTATTAGAAATGGCAATCGAAATTTCTGAAATCACGTCGCTTGGCGATGAGCTCTACGACGCTCTTGTTGCAGGTGCGACGATCCCCAATCTTCGGGACCGTAATCCGCAGATGGATGTCATCGATGCCTATCGGGTTCAGGAGCGCATGATTGCACGGCGTCTAAATGCGGGCGAAAAGATCATCGGCAAGAAAATCGGGGTTACTTCGAAGGTGGTGCAGGAAATGATCGGGGTCTATGAACCCGATTTTGGTCAATTGACCGATGCAATGCTGGTCCCCGATGGGGCAACTGTCGATCTCGCAACTCTCATTCAGCCCAAGGCCGAGGGCGAGATCGCCTTCCGCCTGAAGCGGGATCTGGTCGGGCCAGGGGTGACTGCAGCCGATGTCCTGGAAGCGACCGACTATGTCACCGCCTGTTTCGAGATCGTGGACAGCCGCATCGGCAACTGGGACATCAGAATCCAGGACACGGTTGCCGACAATGCCTCGTGCGGCATCTTCGCGTTAGGCTCGGACCGGGTCGATCCGAGGGACATCGATCTTGCTGGCGTGAAAATGAAGATCGAGCGCAACGGAATTGAAGCTGCCAACGGCGTAGGGGCTGCTGTCCAGGGTTCGCCGCTCAACTCGGTTGCATGGCTTGCCAATACCCTGGGTGATCTCGGCCTGCCTTTCAAGGCAGGCGAGATAATCCTTTCCGGGGCGCTCGGTCCGATGATCGAAATAACCGCCGGTGACGTCTTATTGCTCAGTCTCAGCGACGGGCTGGGAACGTGCCGCCTCACGTTCGAGTAGTCCTATTCATCCCCCCCCCCCCGAAAAGGCGGGCCCATTAGACTATGATGTGATTCCTGGCAGAATCCATTTACAAGAAAGAGGACCAGATGGATAAAATCAAATGCGCAATAATCGGGCCGGGAAATATCGGCACCGATCTTCTCTATAAATTACTGCGTTCCGAGGTTCTAGAACCCGTCTGGATGGTCGGTATCGAGCCTGGTTCCGAAGGTCTTGCACGCGCGAACACTCTTGGCCTCAAGACAACATCGGAGGGTGTTGACGGGCTGGTTCCCCATGTGATCGCTGATAGAGTGCAGATCGCCTTCGATGCGACCTCGGCCTATGTTCATCCCGAGAACAGTCGCAAGCTCAATGAGCTGGGCGTTCTGGTTATCGATCTTACCCCCGCTGCCATCGGCCCGCTATGTGTCCCCCCGGTCAATCTGAAGGACCTTGCCGGTCGCCAGGCCATGAATGTCAATATGGTCACTTGTGCCGGACAGGCAACGATCCCCATGGTTGCTGCCGTCAGCAAGATTCAGAAAGTGGCCTATGCGGAAATCATTGCCACTGTCGCGTCGAAGTCTATTGGGGTGGGCACGCGCAAAAATATCGACGAGTTCACTCGCACCACCTCGGCGGCGGTGGCGAAAGTCGGCGGTGCTGCGCAAGGCAAGGCGATCGTGATCGTGAATCCGGCGGAGCCGCCTCTAATGATGCGCGATACCGTCTATTGCGAAACTGTCGATGAACCCGACCAGGCAGCCATCACTGCTTCGGTGCACGAGATGATCGCCACGGTTCAGGAGTATGTGCCCGGCTACAAATTGAAAAACGGGCCGACCTTCGAAGGTCGCAAGGTATCGATTTTTCTCGAGGTCGAGGGATTAGGTGATTTTCTTCCAAAATACGCCGGCAATCTCGACATAATGACCGCAGCTGGCGCTCGCACCGCCGAGATGTTCGCGCGGGACATATTAGCCGGTCGACTTAAGTTGGAACCAGTTAAGGAGAACGCATGATGACCCTAGGAGAAAAGGTCAAGGGCCGAAAGGTCAAGTTGCACGACATGTGTCTGCGCGATGGTATGCATTCGATGCGCCATCAGATAACTCTGGAACAGATGATCGAGATAGCCTCGGGACTCGACGAAGCGGGAGTGCCGTTGATTCAGGTCACCCATGGCGACGGGCTGGGGGGATCATCTCTCAACTACGGTCGAGGCCTACATTCCGATCGCGAGTATATCATGGCGGTGGCCAAGCATGTGAAAAATGCAGCTATTTCGGTCCTGCATGTCCCCGGCATCGGCACGCTCGATGAGTTGCGCATGGCGGCAGACTGCGGGGCGACCTGCGTTCACGTTGCTTCCCATTGCACCGAAGCGGATGTAACCGAACAGCATATCGGTCTGGGGCGGGAATTGGGCTTGGATACCGTCGGCTTCCTGATGATGGCACACATGACCACACCCGAGCACTTGCTCGAACAGGCGCTGCTGATGGAAGGCTACGGGGCACAGACGATCTACTGCGTGGATTCGGCCGGCTATATGCTGCCGGATGACGTCACCATCCGCATCGCCGGATTGCGCGCGACCTTACAAGATGAGACAGAGATCGGTTTTCATGCCCACCACAACCTTGGAATGGGAGTTGCCAATTCGCTGGCCGCTGTTGCCGCCGGTGCAAGCCGGATTGACGGTTCGGCTGCCGGGCTTGGTGCGGGAGCTGGCAATACGCCGCTGGAACTGATGGCTGCCGTTAGCGAACGACTGGGGATCGAGACTGGTGTCGACTTGTTCAAACTGATGGATGTTGCGGAAGATCGGGTCTTACCGATCATGCCAAAGCCGCCAAGGGCGGATCGGGATTCCATCACGCTAGGCTTTGCCGGGGTTTATTCTACATTCCTGTACAAGGCCAAAGAAGCGGAAAGCAAATACGGCCTCTCTGCTCGCGACATCCTCATGGAACTGGCGCGCAAGAAGATGATCGGTGGTCAGGAAGACATGATCGAGGACACGGCTCTTTCGATGGCAAAGGCACGCGAACTGATCTAGTCTGGAACATGACACCAGGCAGACCGGGCGGCGCTGCAGTTCACCGTCCGGTCCTTCCTTAGCCCTGCACATGCCGTGCCATGTGGGCACATCGGGCGTATCGCTTCAAGGCAAAGGCAGACGCTCACGCATGCTAGACTAGCCTGAGTCAAGCGCGTCGCGCTCGCGCAGGTCCATCCGCGAAATCTTCATGTTCTCATTGCGCGGTATTTCATCGACGATGGACAAGATCGTGGGAATTTCCATTGGCGACAGGCGACTGGAGAGAAACGTCTTGAGCTTCTCGAGATCAAGCTCCTCGCCTTCACGAAGGCTCACAATCGCCTTTGCGGTTTCGCCCCGGTATTCGTCAGGCACTCCGATAACCGCCGCTTCGCGCACAGCGGGATGGCCAAGTATCGCGTTTTCCACGTCGGCGGGATAAATATTGTACCCACCGGCAATTATAATGTCCTTGAGCCTGTCGCTGACGGTGACTAGTCCGTCTTCGCTCATCGAACCCAGATCGCCGCTGCGGAAGAAGCCATCGACAAATGCTTTGCTGGTAGCTTCCTGATTGCGCCAGTATCCCTTCATCACTTGCGGGCCGCGAAGGCAGATTTCTCCTACCTCACCCGCTGCCGCACGTTGATGCGGATCATCGACCTTGCGAATCTCGACCTCCGTGAACGGCAACGGTACACCCGTATATTCTGCGAGCGTCCGGTCAGACGGTGAATAGACGACGGCAGGGGCAGTTTCGCTCATCCCGTAGAGAGTAGTGATCCAGTGCCCTGTGTTCCGCAGGAACCGGACCTTCAGCTCTGCCGGTACGGGACCGGCACCGCATTGGATGCACTTCACACCGGACCAGTCGATCGGTCGCTCCCGAGCCGCTTCAAGCAAGGCGATGGCCATCGTTGGCGCCATCAGCAGAATGGTGATCTTCCGCTCCTCGATCAGGTCGAGCGTCTTCATCGGATCAAAGCGCGGCAGCGATACAAGCTCTCCCGCCAACTGGACGGTAAAATTCTGGACCGGGCCGATGCCGCCCGCATGAGTCACCGGTGCAGCGGAAAGCATGACCTCCCTGCCGGGCTTCAACTGGGGATACCAACTGACCATCTGGGCAGCATTGGTCAATAAGTTGAAATGGGTGAGTACTGCTGCTTTGGGTGTGCCGGTAGTGCCACCTGTGAACTGCAGCACAGCCGGTTGAGTCGTGGGATCGAAGGTCGCCCGCTCTACCGCCCCATCAGCAGCCAGCAAGTCGGCAATGAGCCATACCTCACCTTGCCCTAACGGTTCGTTTGGGTGGGTCGCCTCGCGCGGGTCCTTCCTGAAGGAACCTACCAGAAAGGAGACTGGCTGCACGATCAATTCGCGAATATGATGCGCCTTTGCCAGTAAACGGGGCTCATCAAGCGTGATGATCGCCTTGAGACCGCTGTCGATACATTGTCCAGCCAGCCGTTCGGCGCTGTATAAGGGATTAAGCCCGACATATACCGCACCGATATTCCACATCGCGAAACAGCTAAGCGTGAACAGGGGGTGAGGCGGCCCCATATACCCGATCCGATCCCCAGGCATAACACCCATCTGCGCTAGGCCCGCGCCAAGGCGAGATGCAAGCAGAGCAACGTCACCGTAAGTGAGCGTCCAATCCTCCAGCGTGAGGCAGGGCCTTTCGGGAAAGGACTGCGCTGCCTCATCAAGCAGCGCAGTCAGCGCACGCGGTTCGGGCGGCGAGAGATCGCGCGCGGTAGAAGGGTAATGCGTTACCCAGACCGGTCTATTCTTGTCGGCTGTCATCAAGCCATCCTCTACACTTTGCTGCTTGTCAGGACTCCCTTCCCCCCATACTCATACGAATGGATACTTTGCAAGGGAACGGTCGAAGCGATGACAATGCGGGCATGGGTAATCAAGCAATACGGCAAGCCGGAGGATCTTGTTCTCGACCGGATCCCGGTTCCATCCTTGCGCGAAGGTGGCGCGGAACCGGTTGATACGCTGGTGAAAATCGAGGCTGTCGGGCTGAATTTTGCAGACGAGATAGCGATTGCAGGCCGCTATCAGGACCGCATCGAGCCTCCGTTTGTGCCTGGTAATGAATTTGCCGGAACCGTGGTTCAAACAAGTGGTAGTTCCCGGTTTCAAATCGGCGATAGAGTGGCGTGCCAAGTTCGCAGCGGGGCATTCGCGGAATATTGCGCGGTTCCCTCGCACCGATTAATGGCCATCGGCGATTTGCCCGCCCCGATCGCTGCCGCGCTCCCTGTTTCCTACACGACAGCTCATGTAGCATTGTTCCAGAAAGCCAATCTGACCGCCGGACAGACAATTCTGATTCATGCCGCCGCAGGTGGGCTTGGCATCGCTGCAACGCAACTGGCCCGCTCCGCCGGGGCTCGTATCATCGCAACGGCAGGATCGGAGGACAAGCGTCGGATAGCACGCGAGAATGGCGCTGAACACGTGATCGATTACCGCCAGCCGGATTGGCACGACGAGGTTAAAGCGTTGGCGCCGCAAGGCGTCGATATTATTCTCGATCCGGTAGGAGGACAAACTTCGGAGCGAAGTTTACGCCTTTTGGGATGGCGGGGGCAGTTGCTCGTGTGTGGCTTTGCCAGTGGCGAGATACCGGCCTTGAAAGCGAACTACATGCTGGTGAAATCGGCCAGTGTGCATGGCGTTTACTGGAGCTTTGACCGCAATCCAGAGGAAATCGCTACAATACAGCAGGATTTGGTTGGCCGGTGTGCTGACGGCAAGATCAGTCCTCTGATCCAGCAGGTCCGCCCGATTAGCGAATTAATAGAGGCGATCAAGGACTTAGGAACGCGAAATACAGTCGGCAAGGTAGTATTGGCATGGTAGAGCTGATCAGCCATGTGGATCGGCTCTTTAGCAGGCTGCTGAAAAATCCCACGGTTTGGCGATGAAGGAGGTGTCGTCGCCATTGTCGTAGGCGATTTCGCCTTCGAGCCATCCATCGTCGCGCAGGTCGGCCCAACCGGTTTCGGTCACCTGGTCGCCCTCATCGGCACCATTCCAGTCGAAGTCGACCCCGCTGGGGGTGAACCGTAAGCGGGGCCTGACGCTTTCAATTACCCACAAGTGGTCGTGAGCGTGATTCCGTTGGCCGCATGAGCGTTGCTCGCCTGGAATCAGGCATGATTCATTCCCTGGCACCTGGAATGGTTGGCGGGGTGCAACGTGGAGACGTCCGTTTTCGATGCGGCAGTATGGGCAGACGGCGAAGTCGATCCTGCCGCCTTTCGTGACAAGCGACTGGCCGAACGGCTTCGAACGATGCTTAAACAGATGGCAGGAGCGATTGGCGCGCCGATACCGATGGCGTGCCAGGACTGGGCCAATACCAAGGCGGCCTACCGCTTTTTCTCCAATGGCTCTGTGAACGAGGGCGACATACTTGCCGGGCATTTCCAGGCGACACGGGCACGCGCGGCGGCGCTTGAGGGGTTCATTCTGGTTTTACAGGACACCACCGAATTCTCCTATCAACGGCGCGATCCCGAAAAAATTGGCGCCATCGGTCTTGCGCCGAGCCGACGCGATGAGAATGGCCGTCTTCGGCTTCATACGGTCTGTGGCCTGCTTATGCACTCCAGCCTTGCGATCACGACCGAGGGATTGCCGCTGGGTCTGACCGCGGCGAAATTCTGGACCCGTACCAGGTTCAAGGGCACCAATGCGTTGAAACGGCGGATCAATCCCACGCGCGTGCCGATCGAGGAGAAGGAGAGCTACCGCTGGCTCGAGAATATGCGCCAATCGACCGCCCTGCTGGGTGAGCCGGAGCGACTGGTTCACATTGGCGATCGGGAGAACGACATTTACGAGTTCTTCTGCGAAACGCAGGCGCGGGGCACGCATTTCCTGGTCCGCACCTGTGTCGATCGTCTGGCCGGTGACGGTGGCCATACGATCGCCGACGAAATGAGCGAGACCACAGTTCAGGGCCTGCATCGGGTCGCCATCGGCAAGGACGATCATGCCGACATCGAACTACGCTATAGGCGCATTCAGGTTCTGCCGCCGATCGGAAAGCAAAAGCGCTATCCCTCCCTCAGCCTGACCATCTTGCATGCCCGCGAATGTGGAATGCCCGAAGGGCGGCCTCCGATCGACTGGCGGCTCATCACCGATCTGCCGGTAACAACGCCCAAGGAAGCCATCGAAAAGCTCGGTTGGTATGCCCAGCGTTGGAAGATCGAACTTTTTCACAAGATACGCAAATCCGGCTGCCGAGCCGAAGATGCACGGCTGCGGACCGCCGAACGCCTCGCCAACCTGATCGCCATATTCTGCATTCTATCTTGGCGCTTGTTCTGGATGACCATGATCAACCGCGCAGCTCCTGATGCATCGCCTCGACTAGTATTGACCGATGTTGAAATTACCCTGATCGATCGACTTGCAGCTTCCCGAAAGAATGAACAGCCAGGCAGAACCCTTTCCCACTATCTAACCCAAATCGCCAGGCTCGGAGGCTATCTTGCACGAGCCCATGATCCGCCGCCTGGCAACATCGTCATCTGGAGAGGATGGTCCCGCCTGATGGACATCAAAATCGGTGCCAACGTCTCAGCTGCAACACTTGTAGGTAATTGAAAGCCTCAGGCCACGCTTACGGTGAACCCGCCGTCCACCGAGGCGCAGAGCGCCCCGAACGCCATTTCGCCGGTGCCATCGGCGTCGATGCGCAGGAAAGCGGGGCCGCACAGGTCGAGATGGTCGCGCGGCCAGGCTCCGCTGGCCACAATCCGCCATTTGCCAATGAGGGTAGCCAAGCCCTTTTTCAGCAGCCTGTTAAAGCGGTTTTCGACCGCTCTAACCCGTCTTATTCACCCGGGTCATGGGCTCGGGTTGGCGAACGTAGCGTAAGTTATATTACTGAACTGGAATAGAGAAAGGGTGCTTAAGTCATCCCTCTAAGCCGGACAGAAAGTGCCACGCCCGCCATGACAGAAGGTAGCGGTAATTGCTCACGGGGTCGGCAATTGGTGGGCTGATCAGGCGACCATGAATCTGCCGTCGACGAGTTCGCGGATGGCTACGAGGGCCGATTTGCCGCTGAGACGAGCGGTTCCGGTGACGGATCGATATCCAGCGTGGATCTGGGCACCCCAGTCGGACCGGAAGCCGTTGGTGACCTTGCGGAACACGACTGAGGGGCGGATCTCGCGCTCTGATATATTGTTTGGGCGGCGGCGATTACGGTGGCCGGTTCAGCGGCAACTATGATGGCCGGTATGCTCGCCCGTCAGGCCTGATCGCAGGGAGGGGCGAAGCCCCGACCGGAGAGCGGGCCTGACGGGCGAAGGCGATCTTCAAAGCCCCTTGTCGGGGCTCTGATCGGGCGACGCCGGGTGGTGGTATTGGAACGCTTATCGAACACAGCAACGATAGGTTCCGATGCCTGGCCACCACATTCCCGATCAGCAGGCACATCTCTTTATGGTTCAGCGTCGTCATCACACCCAGGCCGTCGCGGCCGCCAAGGCCGGTATCAGCGAGCGCAGCGCGCGTCGGATCGAGAAGGATCCCCGCCTGCCATCCCAGAAGAAGCGCGAGCGCCACTGGCGCACCCGACCCGATCCCCTCGAACAGGTGTGGTCGCGCGTGGAAGAGCTGCTCAAGATCGAGGGCATCCTGGCCGTCACCGTCTTCGAGACCGTACAGGACGAGTTCGGAGAAGACGCCGTCCCTGACGGGGTGAGACGCACTCTCGAGCGCCGGATTGCCCGCTGGCGGGCGCTGAACGGCGGCGAGAAGGAGATCTTCTTCCCCCAACGTCACGAGATCGGCCGGCAGGGACTGTCAGACTTTACCGTCTGCGACGAGCTGCGCGTCACCATTGCCGGCGAGCGCTTCGATCATCGCCTCTTCCATTTCTGCCTGGCCCGCAGTGGCTGGGAACATGCCGCTGTCGTTCTGGGCGGAGAGAGCTTCAGCGCCCTGTCCGAACACCTGCAGGATGCGCTGTGGAAGCTGGGCGGCGTGCCGGCGGAACACCGCAGTGACTCGCTCTCGGCCGCCTACAAGAACCTCGACGCCGACGCCCAGCGCGATTTCACCCGCAGTTACGAAGATCTGTGCCGACATTACGGCATGCGCGCCACCCGCAACAACCGCGGCGAGGCCCATGAGAATGGCTCGATCGAGAGCCCCAATGGTCACCTGAAGCGGCGGCTCGATCAGGCCCTGCGCCGCCGAGGCAGCCGCGATTTCGCCAGCATCGAAGACTATCGCCGTTTCGTCGAGGGGGAGGTTGCCAAGCAGAACCGGCGCCGGGGCGCGCTCGTGGATGAGGAACGCCGCTTGCTCAAGCCGCTGCCGCCGCGCCGGACCACCGATTTCGCCCTGATCAGCGCCGATGTCACCCGTAACGGCACTGTCAGCCTCGATCGGGTCACCTATTCGGTGCCCTCGCGCCTCGTTGGGCGCCGGCTCCACGCCCACCTTTACGATGACCGTATCGAGCTCTTCCTCGGGCCCGACAAGGTGATGACCACCACCCGCGTCCGCGTCAAACACCCCGATCGGGGGCACAGCGTCGATTTCCGGCACTTCATTGGCAACCTGCGGCGCAAACCCCAGGCCTTGCGCTATCTGGTCTACCGCGATGCCCTGTTTCCCACCCATGCCTATCTGCGGGCATGGCAGGCGCTCGATGCCGCCCTCGATGCCCGGCAGGCCTGTCGTGACATGGTCGCACTGCTCGATATCGCGGCCAACGGCGACTGCGTCGATGCGCTGGCCGGGCGGATCGAGGCCGCGCTCGATGGGGGCGGGCTGCCCGATATTGCCCAACTGAGGGGCGAGTTCCTGCCCACCACCAGGGCCCGTGGCGACGTCACGATCCCGCCGCCCAATGCCACGGGTTACAACTGCCTGCTCGTCAGCCTGGAGATTCAGTGATGTCCAGGACCAGGGATCAGGCCGCCGCCGTGCTGCCCACCTTGCTGACAGCGCTACGCCTGCCCAGCATCAACCGTAACTGGAAGCGGCTCACCGACACCGCCGATCGCGATGGCTGGCCCGCGGCCCATCTGCTCGCCTCGCTGCTCGAGATCGAGATGGCCGAGCGCACCTCGCGGCGCATTCAGCGCCATCGCGACCAGTCCGGCCTACCGGCCGGCAAGACCTTCGGCACGTTCGACTTCGACGCCGCTCCCGGCATCCGCAAGCCGCACCTGCTTTCCCTTGCGACCGGCGAGGGCTGGATCGACAGCGGCGACAATCTCCTCATCTTTGGCCAATCGGGCACCGGCAAGACGCACGCCATTGCCGCCATCGGCCACGCCCTTGTCGACGCCGGGCGCCGCGTCCTGTTCTGCACCACCACCGACATGGTCCAGAAACTCCAGGCCGCCCGTCGCGATCTCAGCCTCTCCTCGATGCTCGACAAGCTCGACAAGTACAATCTCATCGTCCTCGACGACCTGTCTTATGTCCGCAAGGACCAGATCGAGACCAGCGCCCTGTTCGAGCTCATCGCCCATCGCTACGAGCGCCACTCCATTGCCATCACCGCCAACCAGCCATTTTCAGCTTGGCCAAACGTTTTTCCGGACCCCGCCATGACCGTCGCCGCCATAGACCGCCTCGTTCACCACTCCACCATCTTCGAGATGAACGGCGAGAGCTACCGCAAGCGCTCCGCCGTCGCCCGCATCTCAGCCATGGAAAGCACCAGCGACAATTATCCGCCCGACGCATCCCACGACCGGCCATCATAATTGTCGCTGAGGTAATTGTCGCTGGCGTCAATTATCCAGGCAACCTTCGCGGCCAGATCGAACCGGCTCTCCGCGACCCTCAGCGACAATTACAACTCCGCCCGATTGTCGCTGGCCGTTGCCAAAACCGCAGCCCAATGTTAGACAAAATGCACCATTCGGCGCCGCCGCATACCGGCCATCATAATCGCCGCCGATCGGTCACCGTAATCGTCGCGCTATACGCGCCACCCTATATCGCTATATCGGTCCAGACGGCGCGCTCCGAGGCCACGCGCTCAAGGCGTTGGAGGCCTGAGATGGCGGAGATCACCGACAAAAAACTGGAAGCGCTCCGGGACGGATTGGACACACTGTGGACTTGTAACGGTTTTGTGCCGGTCAGCTATCTCATTAAGCCACCTTGGCTTCGAAGGCGAGTGGGCTGATGCCGCCGAGATATGAATGTCGGCGACGGGTGTTGTAGAAGCCATTTATGTACTGGAAGATTGCAGCTTCCGCCTGACGCCGGGTTGGCCAGCTCTGCCGCCAGATGAGTTCGGCCTTCAGGGATTTGAAGAATGTCTCGACGGAGGCGTTGTCGTAACAATTTCCCTTGCCGCTCATCGAAGGACGCAGGCCATAGGCCTGCAGTTTCTTCTGATAATCATAGGAGCAATATTGGCTACCGCGATCCGAGTGGAAAAGGCAGCCCTCTGGAGGCTGGCGCAGGCGTACTGCCATATCCAGCGCCCTGATCGCTAGGTCCTTCTTCATCCTGTCGCTGACTGCCCAGCCAACGACGCGACGGCTATGCAGGTCCAGGATGACGGCAAGGTAGAGCCAGCCTTCGGATGTCCAGATATATGTGATGTCGCCGGCCCATTTACGGTTGGGCGCATCGGCGGCGAAGTCGCTGTCCAGCCAGTTCGCTGCGATCCCCAGGCGATGGTGGCTGTCGGTTGTGACCTTGTGCTTGCGCGTGCGGACTGGCTTGATCCCGTTGATCTTCATCAGCCGCCCGACCCGGCGCTCGCCAACGTCGAGCCCAACCTCTTTGAGTTCCATGGTCATCCTCGGACGACCATAGCTGCCGAGGCTGAGGCTGTACTGCTCCCTGATATGGGCCAGCACTTTCATATCCGTCCGCTCCCGCCGACTGATCGGTCGCGAGCGCCAGGATCGATAGCCGCGCTCACTGACAAGCATGACACGGCAGAGCAGTTCAACAGGCCACCGGTGCCGCCAGCTATGCACAAAAGCGAACTTCTCGGCCTTTGGCTCGCGAAGAACTGCGTGGCCTTTTTTAGTACTTCCCTCTCCTCCCGCAGCACACGGTTCTCAAGGCGAAGGCGTTCATTCTCACGTGCCAGATCTGCCTGCGGCGCTGAAACCAGATCGCTGGGTCGATACTGCGATACCCACTTGCCCAGCGTCGACTTCCCAATCCCCAAATCCGATGCAACCCGGTCGCGGGGTAATCCGCTGGTCAGCGCAATCCGCACCGCCTCCTGCTTGAACTCTTCTGTATGCTTGATCATCTCGTCGGTCTCCTGTTGCGAGCTCTAATCGCTCAGGTGACCGGCGCAAATCCGTTACAAGTCCACTGTCGCTCATTCACGCGGTCGACGAACTCGATAAAATGCGTGGCCATCTGAACGATCGGGAGCACCACAATCCCCCGGAAATCCGCAATGACATCCTCAAGCTGCACGATCTGGCGATGGATGTCGTCAACCACGGCATGAAAGGCCGTGCGCCTGCGCTGTTTGACCTGGCAACCGAGATCGAGGACCAACTCTCCGACCTCAGCGAGGCCCTCGAAAATATCCAGGAAGCGATCGACAAACTGACGGATTTACAACCCGAGAGCCTTCGATGGGGCGACTGAAATCCTATGTCGCGTTACGTACCTTTGCCGGGATTGACCCTGTCCATGTATGCTCGGGGCATGAGCGCCCGGGAGATCACCGGGCACTTGCATGAGCTGTACGGCATCGACGTATCGCCCGATCTGATCAGCACGGTGACCGACGCCGTGCTCGATGAAGTGGCGACCTGGCAGCAGCGGCCGCTCGATCCGATTTACCCTCTCGTCTTCTTCGACGCGATCCGGGTGAAGATCCGCGATGAAGGCATGGTCCGCAACAAAGCGATCCACATCGCGCTGGGGGTGCGCGCCGACGGCGCCAAGGAGGTGCTCGGCCTGTGGCTCGAGCAGAATGAAGGCGCCAAGTTCTGGCTCAGGGTGATGAACGAGCTTCGGAACCGCGGCACGGAGGATATCCTGCTGGCCGTCGTCGATGGCCTCAAGGGCTTCCCGGAGGCGATTACCGCTGTTTTCCCGGAAGCCATCGTCCAGACGTGCATCGTTCATCTGCTCAGGAACTCGATGGACTTCGTCTCCTGGAAGGATCGCAAGGGGTTGGCGACGGCGCTCAAGGAAATCTACCGCGCGCCCAGCGCCGACGCGGCCGAAAAGGCGTTGACGGCGTTCGAGGCTGGCCCGTGGGGCCAGCGCTATCCCGCCATTGGTCAAAGCTGGCGGCGGGCCTGGGCCGAGGTCATCCCGTTCTTCGCCTTCCCCGACGAGGTCCGCCGGATCGTCTACACGACGAACGCCATCGAAGCTTTGAACTCGAAGCTCAGGCGCGCCGTCCGGGCCAGGGGCCACTTCCCCAGCGACGATGCCGCCACAAAGCTGCTCTATTTGATCTTGAACCGGTCGGAAAAAGAGTGGAAAATGCCACCACGTGAGTGGTCCATGGCCAAGGCCCAGTTCGCCGTCATCTTCGGCGAGCGCTTCGTCAGGGCCATGGCGGCCTAATGTTCAACCGCCCGCCCGCACACGGAAATCCTGACAGTCCCGCAAAGTCCTTGTCATTGGACAGCTTTGAAGCTGCGCCAGCGGTGGGGAGCAAGACCGTGGTCGTGCCAGATCTTCACGACCGAGGACGCAGCGATGCCAACGGCTTTGGCCATCGCACGAACCGTCCAGTGGGTCGCTTCGTGACCAGGGGTTTCGAGCGTCAGTGCCACGACCTCGTCGACCAGTTCGGCGTCGAGTGGTGCGATGCCCGGTGGCCGGGTCTTGTCGCGCAACAAACCTTCGACGCCCTCGGCCATGAAGCGCTCCTGCCAGCGCCACACGCAGGTCTTCGACTTTGCGGTGGCGGCCATGATCGCACCGGTACCGAGGCCCTGATCGCTCAGGAGAATGATCCGCGCCCGCCACACATGTTTCTGGGGCGAGCCGCGCGCCGCAACGATCGCTTCAAGTCGAGACCTGTCCGTGGCGGTGACCGAAATGCTTATACCAGTACGCATCCCGCACTGTCGCACGCTGCTACGCCGACGGGAATCCCCGATCGGACTCTTCCGTTCCGATCAATCCACTCTCATGTTCGCCACGTCAATGCCGATAAACGCTTCTCCATGCTCCGCCATGATATGTCCTCCGCGATAGCGAAGGCTCGGCACTCGCACCGCCCTCGCCACCACAGTGTAAGCGTAGGGTCGCCCTCAGTCGCTCAGCGGACATACGGTCTTACCTTCAGCACCCGGAAACCTCTCATTTAAACCGGAGGAACAAACAGGGGAGGACTTCAACACAGTCAAAACCTCATGGCCAG
This sequence comes from Sphingobium sp. TB-6, assembly GCF_012927365.1. Lineage (NCBI taxonomy): Bacteria > Pseudomonadati > Pseudomonadota > Alphaproteobacteria > Sphingomonadales > Sphingobiaceae > Sphingobium > Sphingobium sp. TB-6. The sequence continues at coordinate 22,469 of NZ_JABBGL010000030.1, forward strand.
CGGTGAAGCGGGGTATTCGACTGAGAGACGGGACGAGTCGGTATCATCCCGTTCGGGTATCAGACCGCAATCAGCAGCGCATCACCCTTCAGCTTCACGTCGTAGGTGCGAACGGGCTCTATGCAGGGGAAGTTTACGGCTTTACCGGTTTTTATGTTGAATGAACCGCCATGAAACGGACATTCGATTACATCCTTTTCCTGCCAGCCATCACTCAAGGATGCATTTCCATGGGTGCACTTGTCGCTAGTGGCGTAAAAATCGTCACCCAGCCTGAAAACTGCGATTCTATTGCCATCAGGCAATTCAAAACAGCGCGGTTCTCCTTCCGAAATCTCATCCGTACAGCAAACGCGAACATATTCCCTCATCATTTTCCTCAATTCCGACCCAGGCTGGTGGCTATTCCTTGCTAGATAGGGTTTCTAACCACTTTTCCTAGTATTTGCCGCAAGGGTATATCCGGACTGGCGAGAGCCTCCGGATCGGCGGGGGTCCCGGCGATGACCATGCGGCGAAGCAGTATCAGGTCCCGTCCGGCATTGACCGCCACGCATCCTGCGACGACCCCGTCGGCAAGATATAACTGCGCGAAACCGCCATTGGGCAAGGACCGTCTTACCCTGGCAAGCCCATCGGACACAGTTCCCACGATCTGGATGCTGAGATCATACTGGTCGGTCCAGAATGAACAGGGCAGGGGGGGCCGGGAGGTATCGCCGAGCATCGCCCTCGCCGCGATAGCGCCCTGGTCCGCGGCATTCTGGTACGTCTCGTATCGAACGGTGCGGCCGCCGGCCGCGGGCACCCTGGCGACATCCCCGGCGGCGAAGACGAAATCGCAGCTCGTCCGGTTCGAGGAATCGACGACGATGCCGTCGGCGACCGCCAGTTCCGCCCGAACCGCGAGCTCCGAGCGCGGGATGATACCGATGCCCACGCCGACCACATCACATTCGAGGATCGCCCCGTCATCGCATTCGAGAGCGCAAACCCGGTCACCATCCCTGACAAACCGGCGGAGCGAGCGGCCGTAGGAGACGCGAACGCCATGCTCCTCGTGAACCGAGGCCAACCATCCTCCCATCTCGGCCCCCAGGGCGCGAACCATGGGAGCCGGCTCGGGCTCGATCGCACGGACCTCGCAGCCGAGCTGCCGGGCCGTCGCTGCCAGTTCAGAACCGATGACGCCCATGCCCACCACCGCTAGGCGGATACCAGGTGAAAGCTGGCGCGCCAGCCGGAGTGCGTCATCCTTCGTGCGCAAATAATTGACATTGAGGGCATCGTCCCCCTGATCTGGACGGACCCTGCGGACATCGCCTCCGGTCGCAATCAGAAGGCGGCCGAAGGACATACCCTCTCCAGTGTCGGTCGTCAGTTTCCTGCCGTGAAGGTCGATTCCAGTGACGCGGCGGCCCAGTATCAGTTCGACGGCGTTTTCCTGGTACCAGTCCTCGGGTTTCAGGAAAAATGATTGCGCGATGAGTTCCGGCTCGCGAAGCGCAAGCTTCGATAGCGGCGGTCGCTCATACGGCCGCCACGGCTCCTCGCCAATGATCGTGACTCGTCCAGAGAAGCCCTGCCGGCGCAGTTCCGTCACGCAGGAATCGCCGGCCACGCCGCCCCCGATTATGACGACGCTGTCGTTCACTTCATTCATGATCTACCGTCCTACCCAGACGACCTTACCAACCCACCAGTATTGCAGGCATGGCTGCCGCGCCCAGCCTTCGCCGTCTTCGGCCCTGCGCGCGCCCGAAACGGGCGATGGGCGAGCTGCGCATCCGGCGCAACCCGCCCCGGCATGATCGCCGTAAAGAAGCATCGCCGTCTCCGGCGATGCCCGCCGCGGCCTGCGTCAGCCCGTGAGGAAATCAACATGGATGCGATTGAACTCGTCGGCATTCTCGAATTGCGGCCAGTGGCCGCACTTGTCCATGACGACGAACTCGCTGCCGGGGATCATGCTGGCGATCTCGCGTCCTTGCTCGACGGTTGCCGTCGGGTCATGGCTCGTCCAGAGGACAAGCGTGGGCGACTGGATGGAACCGTATTGCTCCTTGGTGAACAGGTTACGCTTGCGAACGTCCATTTCCTGTAGGCACAGGATACGCCGGGTGACATCTGAATAGCCGGGACGGTTGAAGATCCGCCGGCGGCATTCGATGAGATCATCGTTGACCATCGACTTGTCGTACATGAGGAATTCCAGTCGAGCCTTCACGGTCTCCCAAGTCGGATTGTCGGCCGCGGCATTCGACACCTTCTTGATCCGCTCCATGACTTCAGGGTTCGCGACCCAGCCGCCAGCGGTGTTAAGCACCACCTTGTCGACGCGGTCGGGATGGTGGACCGCCAGGTGGGTCGCCACCCAGCCTCCCAGAGATTCGCCGGAAATATGAGCCTTTTCCTTGCCGATGGCGTCCATCGTGCGCAGGACGTGTTCGGCGTAGGTCGGAATTTCATAGGTGGTCTCGGGATAGTCCGACCAGCCGTGGCCGATCATGTCTATCGCCCAGGTGTCGAAATGCTCGCCATGGGCGGCCATGTTGCGCGAATAGGCTTCGGCGTGTCCGCTCGTTCCGTGAAGGAGAATCAGCACTGGCTTGCTCGAGTCTCCAGATTTTACGTAGCGGGTCTTCGTTCCGCCTGCATCGATGTAGCCCTGTGTGAAACTGACGCCGGTGAGGTCGGACCATATACTTTCATGCATCGCTAAAGTCCTTTTCATTTGCTCGTATTGAAATGGAATGTGCCGGCACACGGCGGATCACGGGTCCGGCTTGTGGTCTGGATAGGGGCCAAGCGAGGCGACCAGCGCGACTGAGAGCGCCACGAGCGGGAGTATCAGCAGGAACATCGGCCGATACGTGCCGAATGCATCGTAGATCATTCCCGCAGCGGTCGGCCCCAGGCCGATCCCCAGACTTATCCCGCCGGTAATCGTTCCGAACAGCGTTCCGAAACTGCGCATGCCGAAATAGCGGGAGGCGAGGTAGGCGAGGGCATCGACTTCGGCGCCCACGCCTGCACCGATCAGGATAGCGATGGTAGCCGCCATCATCGTTGATCCGTCGAAGGACAGCAGCACGAGAGAGGCCAGGATCGGGAGGGAGAAGCCCACCGCCGCGACGATGGGTCCATGAAATCTGTCGATCAGGCTTCCGGTAACCAGTCGAGCTACGATCGTGGCCACGCCGACGAGGCCGGCCAGCTTGACGGCTTCGTCCATCGCGATGCCCTGACCCGTCAGCAGGGGAACGAAATGAACGACGAGACCCATGACACAGAAATTGATGAGAAAACCTGACAGGACGAGCCGTACAAAGACGGCCGAGCGCAAACCCTGCGAAATCGTGAGCCCGGACTGGCGACCCGGGATAGCGCCGACCGCATTCCCAGAGACTGCGGCAGGCGCGTCCCTGAAAAAGAGTACAAGCAGGGGCAGCAGAACGAGCGCGGAAGTTGTTCCCAGCACGAAAAAAGCCGCCCGCCAACCCGAAGATTCGATGAGTGCGCCGGCCACGACCGGGGAGATCGCCGAACTGAACCCGGTCCCGGTCAGCGCGACTCCCATCGCAAGGCCGCGCCGGCGATGGATGCGGCGGGCGACCGCCGACATCCACACCGTCGGCTTCATCATCACCGAACCGGCTGCCACCACGGTCCAGATCAGGAACCAGGACTGCAGGCTGCCCGTGGCCGACAGCAGCGCGATGCCCGAGCAGAAGACGATGCAACCGAGAATCGCGATGCGCCGCGATCCCAGGCGATCGATCGAATAGCCGACGAAGGGTGCGGCGATCACCGAAATCAGACTTATGAGGGTGAGCCCGGCGCTGGTCTGGCCCCGGCTCCACCCTTGTTCGCGCGAAATCGGGACAACGAACGGCCCCAGCGCATAAAGGTAGATCATGCTTACCGTGAGCCCGACCGTGCAGACAAGCACCACCCCCCAATCGCGTGCGGTTTCGGCGGGCAGGCGGCAGAGCGGGGCTCCCGTCACCTCCGCCGGCGGAACGGCACCTTCGCGGGCCTGCTGAAAACCGTCCCTCATTCCGCGCCGATGCCCTGGCCACGGGCCAGAAGACTGGCTGTTTTCAGCGCGCAGTGCAACATCGCAGGGTCGGATTTGCCCGTGCCTACAATGTCGTAGGCAGTGCCGTGCGCAACCGAAAGAAACAGATAGGGAGGGCCGAGAACCAGAACGCAATTCCCGGAAAAGCCCCATGTCTTTACCGCGATGTGACCCTGATCGTGGTACATCGCGAGCACCATGTCGTAGCGGCCCTCGATGCAGTGCCGGAAAACCGCGTCCGGACTTTGCGGAAGGCTGGCGTCCACTCCCAAGGCGCGCGCGCGTTCGACCCCCGGAGCGATCTGCTCCCTGTCTTCCGGCCCGTTCGCGTGGGCGTTGAAACCCGATACTCCGATGCGCCGCGGTTCCATACCCCACGAGCGCATTGCGGCGTCGAGCTGCACCAGGGCCTTTTTGACTTGATCTGCGGTGATGAGGCCGCTGACCGAGGCCAGCGGAACGTGATCGGTCAGGTGCGCGACGCGCAGCGCGCCGGAAAATATCAGCAGATAGCTCTCTCCGACCACCGGGCTCACCGTTCTCGATCGCTGCCCGGCAAGTTTGAACGAACCTGAACTGATCGGCGCCATGACAAGCGCGTCGATTGTTCCCTCGCGCGCCAAGCCGATGGCGATGTCCATCCAATTGGCGACCGCATCGCCGGCGGCTGCCGAGTCCGCGCCCAGGGGAAAGGCCTCGGCAGGCAGGCCCTCGGGATCGAGGACATGAAGCACGCCGACAGTGTCCTCGACCTCCCCGGCATGGGCGACAGTCTTGATGCTGGCGTCGAGACCGCAGGTTTCGAGCGCCCGGGAGATGACTGAAGCGCTGCCGATCAGCAGGTGACGCGTGTCGGGCGCAAGTCCTCCAGCGCAAAGGGCCTTAACGACGACTTCGGGTCCGACGCCGGCCGGATCTCCGATGACCACGCCGGTCATGTTGTTGCGCGCGACTGGGCTGGTCATTTCGCCATCAGATCGTGTAGAAATCAAGCACTGTGTCGGTCAGCGGGTTCAGCACCACGGTCCGCTTACTCGCGATCTTCAATTCGCCGTCAATGTCCGCCAGCCTGTAGTTTGCGTGGCCGCGATAGCTGATCAACTGGTCCTCCCGGAAAGATTCGGTTTTCCAGTTGGTCTCGATGAGAAGGCCTGTTTCCGCGTGTTCCACCAGCAGCACTGAGAATATGTGGTTCGTCCGCAGCGCCGGGGTCGAGGCTGAGGAGGTTCCAGTCCGGATGCGGAACACACGGTCCTCCAGTCCGCCGCGATTCTCGTAATAGATCATCGAGATCTGCGAGCGGGGGTCGCTGGTAAGCTCGCCGTCGTCACCCCATGCCGGAACCCAGAATTCGCAATCCGGCAAATAGAGGTCCAGCCATTCGTCCCACCGCCGGGCATCCAGCAGGAAGGCCTCGCGACCGATGAGGGCCTGCGCCCGCAGCCATGTTTCTCCGGCAGTGGTCAAGCGATCAACTCCCCAACCGGGATTGATTGCGCGTTGGTCCTGCCTTCTTCAATGTCGAGAGCGTGTTCCATCCTTCTCAGCCATTCCTCGTGCAATTCGACAAATAGTCCCTCGTCGGCGACGGCCTCGCTGCTCATCAGCGCCTCGATCCCGAGCTTCTTTCCGAATTCGCCGCCTCCGGTGACCCACCGTGTCGCGCCGCGGCCGATGTCGCTGCGGCGTCCGCCCTTGCCGAAGCCGATCTGGCAGTTGTTGAACTCGGCGAGATCGTCGGGTGTCGCCATCCCGGTCGCGTTCATGAAGTCCTCGAACTGGCGAATGCGCAGGTTGCGGATTTCCGGCGCCTCGCCACGCGGCGCGATGCCGTAGGATATGACTTCGGTCTCATCGACCGACAGCGGCCTGATGATGCGGATCTGCATGCCGTTCTGGTCCATCAGGAAGACGTTGGGAAACAGCAGCAGATTGCGGATCGTCTTGTTTGTCCACCACGCAGCCTCTTCGCCGTAGGTCACTTGCAGCCACGGGACGATATGACTGTTTGCTCGGGCCTCGGGCGCTCCGGCCATGCCCCAGACGATCTGGTGTCCGTGCGGGAAGGAAAAGAAGCCCCCGGTGCCCGGACCGCCTCCGGTCGAACGCTTGTTCGAACCCAGCACCGGCCGCGCACCGTCTCCGATACCGACGCGCACTCCGTAGCTGGAATCTCCGGTCACCCGGCGCCCGGTCGTCTGGATGTAGTTGGCATGAACCACGGGGGCGTGATAGCCGTCCACGCCATTTTCCGCCTGCAGCTTCCAGTTGCCATGATAGATGTATCTTACAGTGCCGTGCAGGACTTCCAGTTCCCCTTCCGGAGATTGCTGGACAAGGAGGTCGATCAGTTTTCGGGTATCGCCCAGGTACTCATCCAGCGGCGGGACGTCGTCGGTCAGGCTTGCGAAGACGAAACCCCGATAGCTGGCGATTTTCACCTCGTGAAGGCCCAGTCCGCCCTTTTCGAAGTCGCCGGGATAGCCGCCTTCGCCCTCGTCCGTAACGTCCAGCAGCTCGCCGGAATTCGCGAAGGTCCAGCCATGGAACGAGCAGCGAAAGAACTTCGCTGATCCGGTCTTCTGGCGGCATAGCCGCGCACCGCGATGGGTGCAGGCATTGATGAAGCATTTCAGGTCGCCGGCGCGGGTCCGCACGAGCACAACCGGTTCGCGTCCGACATGTGCGGCCATGAAGTCGTTCGGTCGGACAACCTGGCTTTCGTGGCCCAGGAACACCCAGTTCCTTTCGAAAATGTACTCCATCTCCAGATCGAAGATGGCTTGATTGGTGAAAACTTCCTGGTCCAGTCGAACCCTGCCGGTGTCCGATTTCGACACCCATCGGGCCAATTGCGCCCGGAGATCCGTAATCGTGCTGTGGTCTATACTCTGTGTCATCGCATGTTTCCGAACTGTTCCAGACAAAGGTTGCAAATTCACATCAGAAGTTTCGGGAAATCCCAATTCCAAACCGGCTGGGCGGTTCGTAGATCCCATCGGTGCTCAGGTTCCCGACGCGCGACTGCTGCAGGACGGCCTCGTTGAAGATATTCTGGCCAAACACGGAAATGCGCCACACCTTCCCGGGGTCGGTCCACGCGATCTCACCTCCCACGAGGGTATAGGGCTTCTGGGACACGATGTTCAGGAAGTCGAAATAGACCCGGCTTGAATGGTAGACGTTCGCGGTAAGCGAAAGCTGACCCCTGCCCAGATCGTGCCGCCACGTCGGGGCGACGTTGAACGTCCATTTCGGCGCACGAACCATCACGTTGCCGGAAACGTCGCGCGCGGCCACAACATTGCCGCCGCGCGGCGATGGCGTGAAGGTCTGGGCGAACGGGAAATTCCTGTACCGCGCATGGTTGTAGGCGGCGGCGGCGCGCACCTGCATCGACTCGGTCGGGGCGACCTGAAGCTCAAGTTCGCCACCGTACAGCTTGGCCTGCGCCGCATTCTGGACCACGTAGCTGGTGGTCAGCGGATCCCGGGCAGTGACCTGCAAGTCCTTGTAGTCGTAGTGGAACAATGCCAGGTTGACCCGCAGCCATCGCGTCGGGTCCGACTTGATGCCAGCTTCAAGCGCCTTCACTTCCTCCGGCCTCGTCAGCACGGGCGTGATCGTCCCGGTGTAGACTCCGCTCTTGAAGCCGTTGCCATAGCTCACGTAGATGTTCGTCGCGGGCGCAAGCTCGTAGCGGACCGACCCGCGATAAGTGAACTTGTTGAACTGCGCGCTGTCCTTGGGCAGGTCGCGCTGCGCGCCGTTGTTGTCCAGGAAACCCTCTTGGCTGCGTTTTTCGGTAGTGTAGCGTCCGCCGACCGTGACGAACAGGCCCGGCGTGACCTCCAGCGACCCTTCGGCAAACCCTGCGTAGGAATCGGTGGTGTTGCGGAACTTCGAAATGGTGAAGGCCTCGCCGGTAATCGGGAGCGCGGGCGCCGGACCGAACGTGGCGTTGGTGGTTTTCGTCCCGTTGTGGCTGCGCAGGATGAAGGCGTAACCGCCGATCAGCCACGTGAACGGGCCACTGCCGCTCGACAGCAGGCGGACCTCCTGGCTGAACACCTCGCCGATCCGGCCGTAGGGTGAAGTCAGCAGGGTGCCGATGCGCACGTTCGACGCATCCGAATCCGCGTCCTGGCGGACGTCGGTGTGGAGATATCCGCTGGTCGTTTCCAGCGTCGCGCCGCCCAGGTCGAACTCGGTCAGCAGGCCGAAACTATAGTTCTTGCCGTTGAGAAGCGGGGCCGTATCGAGCGCGACCTCCCAGGGTCGAACCGGGACAACCGCGCCATAGCTGCGGCCCAGCGTGTTCCGGTCGATCGGTTGCGGCGCGTTGACCTGGCTCTTGAGGCGGAAATACTCGCCGATCAGCGTGATCTTGGCGCGGTCCGACGGCCGAAACATCAGCTTCGAACGAACGTCCGTGATCGTGAGGTCGCCATAGTCGTCAGCCCCCACAAGGTTCCGCACATAGCCGCCCTCATGCCGCCGGAGCAGGCTGATGTCGGCGGCCACGGTGTCGGACAAGCCGCCGGTGACGTAGGCGCGGGCGTCGTAGGTGAGGGCCGTCTGCGCCGAGCCCGTGATCGCGCCCATGCGCGCATCCACATGGCCGCCGAGTTCGAAGCTGGGATCGGGTGTCACCACGCTGACGAGTCCGCCCGTGGCGTTGCGACCGAAGCTCGTGCCCTGCGGCCCGCGCAGGACCTCGATACGCTCCACCTCGACAAGGTCGACATTCGCGGCCTGCGCGAAGGGCACATAGATGCCATCGACGTAGGTCGCGACGCTCGGTTCGTCGCTGACCGTGACCCCGGTCGAACCGATGCCCCTGATGAACGGCTGGAACGCGCCGAAATTGCGTCCGCCGTTGAACCCGGGAACGATGCTGGTCAGTTCCCGGACCGATGGAGCACCCGCCGCGACGAGCGCTTCCTGCGAAACCGCGGTCACCGCAAGCGGAACGTCCTGCGCCCCTTCCTTGCGCCGGGTCGCGGTCACGATGATGTCGCCGAACGTGGATTCCTGCGCCGACTGTTCCGGTTCGCCGTCGCGGGCCTGGGCATGCGCAAAGTCAGGCGTCGTGACGGCAAGAACCATGACGGCCATTCCTGTGGATGTATGTCTCATGCCTCTCCCAACTATTTTATCTTGGTTTGGCAACATCAACTCCGGCTTGTTGCGACGCGCGTCAGGTGCTGACGCCAATCCTGCGTGACCCGCTTTGTACGGCTTGCGTTCCGGCTTAGGAAGAAGCTGTTTGGCAAAGCAAGATTTCGCGTTTCGGCAAACCTGAGGTCGCACTGGGTGGTCGCTGGAAATCTTCCTGAACGCGCGCGCGGTATTCGCCGCGCGGTCAACCCGCGCCGCATCGGCGCAAGAAATCGATCAGCATTTCGCGCGGTCCGGAGGGTTTCGCATTCGCCTTGGCGCAGATGAGCATTCGCCTGACGGCCCAGGGTTCGTCCAGTTCGATCAGGCGAAGCCGCGAATGCTCAAGATGGGCTGCCCCGGCCATTTCCGGCAGGATCCCCACGCCGAAACCGGCCGCAATCATGCGGCAGACCGCATCGAAGCTGTCCACCGCGACACGCAACCTCAGGGCCCGGCCCGTTTCTTGAGCTTTCTCCGAAAGAAGCCGCGTCATCGCCGTGTCGAATCCCATCTGCACGAGATCCTCGCAGAGTAGGTCGACAAACTTGACCCGGCTCACTCCGGGGCGGAACGACTGCGGGGCGACCACGCCCAGCCGGTCGCAGCGATAGGGCCACAATGTCAGTCCGAAGGTTTCTCCGCCCTCGAGGATTATGCCGATCTCGCTCGCCCCGCCCCGGACCTCGTTTACGATCTTCGGACTGTACGCCTCCTCGAGATCAAGGCCGATCGCGGGGTGCGCCCTGCCGAACGCGGCGAGATCCTCGGGGAGGAACTGTGCGATGGCCGAAGTGCTCGCGCGGATCGACACTCGGCCCCTCAAGCCTTTGCTGAAATCGACCATGTCGCCACGCAGGGCGTTCATTTCGGCAAGGATGGTTTGCGTGCGCCTGAGGCAGGCCTCGCCCGCGGGGGTCAGTTCGACACCGTGGCGCGAACGCCGCAGCAGGCTTACCCCCAGTTCGGCTTCCAGAGTGCTGATCCGCCGGCTAACCGCGGCAATCGCGATGTTGGCGGCGGCCGAGGTCTTCGACAGACTCCGGTGCTCGGCGGCCAGCGCGAATAGCCGCAATGTGACCAGATCAAACATGGCGCCAACTTCGCCGAACGCACTCGAAGTTGCAAGAACCGTAATTGCTCACGGGGTCGGCAATTGGTGGGCTGATCAGGCGACCATGAATCTGCCGTCGACGAGTTCGCGGATGGCTACGAGGGCCGATTTGCCGCTGAGACGAGCGGTTCCGGTGACGGATCGA
>NZ_JABBGL010000031.1:0-31966 GCF_012927365.1 Sphingobium sp. TB-6
GCATAGCCGCACCAGCCCTCTCCCCCACCTGGCCACCCATATGATACTGCCGTTGGGTGGCCGGGTGGGGGAGAGGGCTGGTGCGGTGCCCGAAATGCGCTCTTCCGCGCATTTCCAAACAGACTCTAACTGCCTCAATTCTTGAACGGTCGCGCATGCCGCCCGCCGGCCCCTTGACCTGTGGCCGCATGCTGCAAAAGGTCGATGGGCAGCGAAAGAGGTCGTACCTTGCAGGATGTTATCGAAACCGAAGTGCTCAGCACCCGGATCATTGCCCATGATGTGAAATTGATCGAATTGGGTCGTATCGGCGGCGGGCCCTTTCCTGGCTTTGCGGCGGGTGCGCATGTCGATGTGCATCTGCCCGGCGGGCTGATCCGGCAATATTCGCTGTTGAATGCGCCGTCCAGCCTGGACCGTTATGTCATTGCCGTCGCGCGGGAGGCCAACAGCCGGGGCGGTTCGGCCTTCCTGCATGATGCGCTGGTCGATGGCGACCGGCTGACCATCGGCCTGCCGCGCTGCCATTTCCCGCTGGCCGGGGATTCATCCCACAGCATATTGATCGCGGGCGGCATCGGCATCACGCCGATCTGGTGCATGGCGCAGCAACTGATGGAGAGCGGCCGGTCGTTCCAGCTGCATTATGCCGCGCGGACCAGGGGGCATGCCGCCCTGCTGGACCGGATAGCGGCGGGTGCGCCGACCGCGCTCAATACCTATTTCAATCTGGAGGGCGACCCGCTGATGGACCTGCCCGCGATTATCGCGGCCGCGCCGGAGGGCAGCCATTTCTATTGCTGCGGTCCCATGCCGTTGATCGAAGCCTATCGCGCAGCCTGCGCCCGGCTTCCTGCCGAACGCGTCCATCTGGAACAGTTCGCCGCGACCCAGGCCGCAGCAACGGACGGCGGCTATACGGTGGAACTGGCAAAAACCGGCATCAGCATCGAAGTCACCGCCGGGGAGACGATATTGGATGCGCTGGCGCGGGAAGGGATAGCGATGAGCTATTCCTGCCGGGAGGGGATCTGCGGATCGTGCGAGACGGCGGTGATCGAAGGAACGCCGGACCATCGCGACGCCATCTTGACGCAGGCGGAACGTGCCGAGGGTCGCACGATGATGATCTGCTGCTCCGGGTCGCTGACTTCCCGGCTGATCCTGGACATCTGACCGGGGTCAGGCCGCCGCCAGCAGGTCGTCCACCTCATGCCGGTAGGGGCAGGCTTCGGCCGCGCCTTCCCGGCCGACGGCGAGGGCGGCGGCGGCCCCGGCGAAGCGTATCGCGGCGCGCATGTCCAGTCCCTGCGCCAGCGCCGCGGCAAACACGCCGCAGAAACAGTCCCCCGCGCCTACCGTGTTCACTACCGGCACCTTGATCGCGGCGAAGGCTTCATGGCCTTCCGCATCGACCAGCAGACAGCCTTGTCCGCCCAGCGTCACGATGATGTGGCGGAGCTGCCCGCCCAGAAGCTGTCGTGCAAGGGCGGCAATGCCCTGTGCATCGTGGGGCATGGTCGCGGCTCCGGCGAAGGCCTGGCATTCCGTCTCGTTCAGGATCGCGATGTCGGCCAGCGCCAGCAGCGCGCGGTGGTCGACCAGTGCAGGGGCGGCGTTCAGGATGCGGATGCCCGCGCCGGGGGACAGGAACATCGCCTCTATCGCGTCCGGCCGCGCCTCGAACTGGGTCAGCGATACCCGGACCGGCGCGGTAGCCGCGCGCAGGGCTTCGGCGCCGAAGGTCATGTTGGCCCCGGCATCGACGACGATGCTATTCTCCCCGTCTTCGCTGAGAGCGATAAAGGCCCGGCCTGTAGCGCTGTCCAGGCAGGTCGCCACGCCGCTCTCATCAATGCCGTCCTCGCGGAGCAAGGCGCGCAACGACCGGCCTGCTTCATCATCGCCGACCGCGCCCAGCATTTGGACGGATGCGCCGAAACGCGCCGCCGCGACCGCCTGGTTCAGACCCTTGCCGCCTGCCCCCTCGACCACTCTGCGCGCCGTGATCGTCTCGCCCGGTAGCGGCAGCGCCGCCACCTGCATCACGATGTCCAGATTGATCCCGCCCAAAATCGCTACGGTCACTATTGGATCCTTATCCTGCCAATATGCGCTTGTCGGGCGCGAACATGTCTTTGCGGACGATGGCATGAACACCCCAATTGCCGTCGGCCACCTGGGTTATGCCAAAGTCCACGCCCACCGAAATCAGGGAAATCGCTTCATCCTCGCTAAGACCGAAAGTCCCCATCAGAAAACGGCGCACCTTGCGAAAGGCGTCGCGCATGGCGTGATCGATCGATGATTTTCGATAGATGTCGCTCTGTGCGTTACGGCCCAGTTCTTCCAGATAATTGGGATGGCTGAACCCGGAAATTACCCATTCCTCCGCCGTTTCGATCAGCGGATAATTGATGTTGGCCAATGCCCTGCCCTGAATTTGCGTGCGCTTGTGCAGGATGATCTGGAAACGGCCGGTGAGCGAGCATTCGATGGCCGTCCCGCAGGCCTCGCCATCGCCCTGGCAGGCGTGGGGATCGCCCACGGACAGCAGGGCGCCCGGTACGGCGACCGGCAGATAGACGACAGATCCCGCCCCCAACCGCCAATTGTCCAGATTGCCGCCAAAGGAGGAGGGGGGTACGGAATCGACCAGTCCGCCATGGTTCGGCGCCAGGCCGATCACGCCGAAATGCGGCCGCACGGGAATTTCGATATCTTTCAATATGCCGAAATTCTTCAGTACCGTTGAATGGTCGACGGGCACGCCGGGATAGTCGATCCGCGGATGAACCACGCCGAAGGGGTCGGTCTGCGGTGTCCAGCGATAATTATAGACGGCACGGGCGCGCCGTCCGCCACTGTCGCGATCCAGTTCATAGATGGTGATGACTTCGCGCTCGCGCGGTTCGGTCAGCATATGCTGGTAATGGAAGCCCCAGAATGCGGCGGCGTTGCTGCCGAAAGCGCTGCCGTCAAATTCGGGATTGCGACAAGGACGCGGCTCGGTCGACAGGATGCGCACTTCCAATATGTCGCCGGGCCTGGCGCCCGCGACCGCGACGGGACCGGTGCAGATATGGACGCCAAAGCCCTCTCCCGCGCCCCGGCCGCAGGCCGACGCGTCCATCGGGCCTGCGCCGCGCCGGTCCACCGCCTTGCGTTCCGCCGTCCAGTGGAACACGTCCTCCGCCCCCGGATCGCCAGCGATCATCCGGTCATAATCATCATAGGCATGGTGGGTCAGCGTCTCTATGGTGACATAGTCACCGGAACGAATGTACAGCGCGGGCTTCAGGAAGCGGCTGAAATAACCCCAATGGACCGTTTCCGACGATATCGCGAGATGATGTTCGGCGGGGGGCTGCCCTTCCAGCTGCGCGAACTGCTTCTCTATATCCTCGATATTGTGGCCCAGCGCCTCTTCCTGCCGGTCGCCGTCGACGCTGGCGGGCTTGCCGCGCAGACGGGTGCGTCCCGACGGTTCCTCGCGCGTGTAGAGATGCGGACTCTTGCGATAGTCGCGCGGCGACACGCCGAATTCGTCGCGAAAGGTGCGGCTGAAATAGGCCGGGTCGGTGAAGCCCCAGCGATAGCATATCTCCGAGATGGAAAGTTGTTCGCAGAGCGGCGAGGCCAGGTCGTCGCGGCAATGTTCCAGCCGACGCGAACGGACATAGGTGCTGAACGTCTTGTCGAACGCCTCGAACAGCTTCTGAACGTTGCGGACGGACATGCCATATTCCTGCGCGATGTCGGACAGGCCCAGTTCCGGTTCCATCAGACGGCGTTCGATGGTCTGGGAAATGCGGTGCAGCAATCCGGCGCGCCGGCCGCTGATGCCGCCCAGCATGGTCACATTGCCCTCGTTCAGGAGATTGGCGGACACGAATTCGGCCAGCACCGTCTCTATCGTCTGGAACTGGCTTGCCTCGATCGCCCCCAGCCGCGAAGACAGCGAGACCAGCATGTCGCTGAACACTTCGGCCAGCGCCGATTCGCCGGATATGAGCTGGGGCACTTCGGGTATTGGCGCCAGCATCTGCGGCGTCAGCAGGTTCCGCGGCACGCGTAGCAGAAGAGCGCGGACATCGTCCTCGAAATGCATGCGGACGGGTTTGCGCGGGGCGCCGAACAGGAAATCGCCAGACAGCATCGCTATGGGCTCATGACCCGATAGCGTGCATGTCGCGCGGCCTTCGATCAACAACAGGACCATCGCCTTGGACGCGACCATGCGCGGGATCGTGAAAGCCTGAGCGCGCGAGGAGAGATAGGCATAATCCGTATCGCCCGGACTGGTGATCGCGGCGGCGATGCCGAAAAACTGCTGACCCGGCACGATCGACACATCGTCGATCCCGATACTGTTCAGCGCCTGGCACCAGCCGTCTTGCTTGTCCTGCTGCAGATAGGCTGCGGTTGAAAAATTCCAGAGCTGCATAGCGTCCCGTTCATGTTCTCCGCCGCTCCGCTGGTCATGGCCCCGACTGTCATCAGACCCCGGCCGTTACGGCGCGCGCATTGGCGATTCCGGCAGCATAGCGAGCCGCCAATGTCGAACACACCATCAATTGTATCTGATGGAAGATCATCAGCGGCAGCACGGCAGGGCCGACCAGCGCGGTGGGGAAGATCGCGCCCGCAATCGGCACGCCCGACGCCAGGCTTTTCTTCGACCCCGCGAACAGCAGCACGATCTCCATCTCGCGCGGCAGCCCCGCCAGCCGCGCCATGGCCAGTGTCGCCCCCAGCATGACGGCCAGCAACAGGGCATCGACGATCAATATGGCGACCAGGTCCGACAGGCCGATCTTCTGCCACAGTCCCTCGACAATGGCGGCGCTGAAGGCGGTGTAGACGACCAGCAGGATGGTACTGCGGTCGGTCCGGCCGACAAGCGAGCGGTGGCGGTCGACGAACGCGCCCAGAACCGGCCGGGCCAGATGGCCGAGGATAAAGGGCAGCAGAAGCTGGAGCGCGATCTTGCCCACCGCGTCGGCGGAGATGGCGGCCCCCGCCCCCGGCATCGAGAGCAGCCAAGCCGCCAGCAGCGGCGTCAGCACGATCCCTGCCAGGTTGGAGATGGACGCGCTGCATATCGCTGCCGGGACGTTCCCTCCCGCGATGGAGGTGAAGGCCACCGACGATTGTACGGTGGATGGCACCAGTGCCAGGAAGATGAAGCCGACGACGATCGGCGGCGTGAACCAGCCCGTTCCCATATGGCCGATGGCCACGCCCAGCAGCGGGAAGATGGCAAAGGTCGACAGGAATACCAGCATATGGGTGCGGATCGCGCCGATGCCGCTCTTGATCGCGGCGGTGGAAAGTTTCGCGCCATGGAGGAAGAAGAGCAGGGCGATCCCGGCGTCAGTGACGATATCTGCCCATTCTGCCGCTTCGCCCCGCACGGGCAACAGCGTGGCGGCGCTTACGGTCGCCAGCATGGCCAGCAGGAATGGATCGATGCGTAACGAACGGACGGACATGGGGTCTCCTATGACGCTGTGCTGCGCGGACCATCTGAATAGACGCATATCCCATCGCCTGTTTAGGGCTTAACGGATCGGTTCTTGGACCCTTGTGCCTGAATAAATGGACGGAGGCGGTCGACCCGCTCGAGGCGGCTTATCATCCCCGCCGCGCAGGTTAGGAAGCGGTGACTCGCCACCTCTCCCTCTTTGTACCTGACAGGTCAGACCATGCGCGCAGCCGTGCTTCACATGACAGGATCGCCCGATGTTCTGCGCATCGAGGATGTTCCGGCGCCCGTCCCGGCGGCCGGGCAGGCGCTGGTGAAAATCGGCGCCTGCGGCGTCGCCTTCCACGATATTGTGGAGCGCAACGGCACCTATCGGCGCGACATGCACTTCCCCGTCATATTGGGCTATGAAATCGCCGGTACGGTGGTCGAGGCCGGCGCCGATGTCTCCGGCCTGAAGGTCGGCGACCGGGTCTGTACCAAGGCCTTTGCATCCTGCGGCCGGTGTCGGCTGTGCCGCACCGGCCGGGAAACCAGCTGCCGCGAGCGCAGGGCGGTGCGGGGCGGCTATGCCGAACTGGCGGCCATCGACCAGGATGCGCTGGTGCCCATTCCCGACAGCCTGTCATTCGAACAGGCGTGCATGCTGGGGCCGACCGTGGGCGTGGCGCTCAATGCCGTGCGCGACGTCGCCCGCGTCGCCATCGGGGAACGGGTGCTGGTGACGGGCGCGACCGGTGGGGTGGGTCTGGCGGCGGTGCGGATCGCCGCGCTTGCCGGCGCGACTGTCGTTGCCGTTACGCGCAAGGCGGAGGCGCGTGAGATGCTGGAACAGGCCGGCGCGGACGAAGTGGTCGTCTGGGACGGCAGCGACAATTTCGGCAAGGCGCTTCATGCCGCGGAGCGGGCCGTGGATGTCGTCATCGACACGGTCGGCAGTCGCGTGTTCGAGGCGGGCTTCGCGGCGCTCGCGGTCCATGGCCGATATGCCTTTGTCGGCCAGCTTTTCGGCGAGGAGATCAGCATCAATCCTGCCCGGATATTCTTCAAGCGCGCACAATTGCTGGGCGTGGGCAGCGTTAGCCGCGTGCAGCTGGAGGATGCCGCCGCCCTTGTCGCGCGCGGCGACCTGACCCCGCCCGTCGCCTGTACATTTCCGCTGGAGGACATCGCGCGGGCGCATCGGCTGGCGGAGTCCGGCGCATTGACCGGACGGGCCGTCATCACATTCTGAGAGGAGAGAGACAATGGATCAGCCAAGGGGCCGGCAAAGGCTGGAAGCCATCTGGGCGCTGAGCGTCGAGAAGATGAAGGAGGTCGTGCGTGAATTGCAGGTGACCCAGGATGAACTGCATGCCGCGGGCGATTTTTTCAATCGGCTGGGTCAGAGCGGTATGTGCCGCAGCCTGTTCGACGTCGCGCTGGGCATGACCTCGGTAGAGGCGACGGGCGGGGCCGATCGCGGCACGCGGCCCTGCCTGGAGGGTCCCTATCATGCCCGCCATCCCGATCGCGCCGAGGGCAGGCTGTTCGATGGCCCCTCGCCGGAAGGCATGCCGCCCCTGCTGTTGACCGGACGCGTCACTTGCGACGACACGGGGCAGCCGGTGGCGAACGCGGAACTGGATTTCTGGCAGGCCGATTCCAACGGCCTGTACGACCGGAAGGGAGATCATCTGCGTGGCCGGCTGCGCACGGATGCGCAGGGCCGTTACGCGCTGCACACGGTGCTGCCCAATGATTATTCCGAACATGACCACGATCCCATTGGCGAACTGTTCCGCGCCATGGGCCGGCACAATACGCGGGCCGCGCATATCCACTTGAAGGCGTCGGTCGAAGGGCAGGTTCTGCTGACCACGCAGATCTTCATGTCGACCAGTAGATTCCTGGACAGCGACTATGTCGAGGGAGCCGTGACGGAGGAACTGACGGTCGGCCTGGAGCAGGATGGCGCGGGCGGCTATGTCGGCCGGTTCGATGTCCAGCTCGCCATGGCGGGGGCGGTCGTGGCATGATGAGCGCACCCGCCCGATTGCGCACCTTGATGGCGCAGGGGCCGGTGTTCGCGCCGGGCGCCTGCGACGCGTTCACGGCCAGGCTGATCGACCGGTCCGGTTTCGGCGAAGCGCTCTATCTGGGCGGCAATGCACTGGGGCTGAGCCTTGCCAAGGGGCAGCCGCTGGTCACGCTGACCGAAACGGCGATGCACGCGGCCGCCATCGGGCGGACCTCGAGCCGGCCACTGGTCGTCGATGCCGGGGCGGGCTTTGGCGACGTGCCGCATGTCCATCGCACCATCGTCGAACTGGAACAGGCGGGCGTCGCGGCCATCCATATTGATGACCAGCCCTATCCCAAGAATCCTGGCTATCACCGGGGAGAGGGCGGCATTGTCGCGCCGGAGCTGATGGCCGACCGGCTGCGCGTGGCGGCGTCGGCGCGGCGCGACCCCGCGCTGACGCTGATCGCGCGCACCGACACGTTGCGCGAAGGGGCGAGCCTGGAGGAAGCCATGGCACGCGGGCGCCTTTATATGGAGGCGGGTGCCGACGCGCTGATGATCCTGGACCTGACGCCCGACCGGCTGGCGGAGGTTCGCCGGGCCATGCCGGACGTGCCGCAGGTCTGGATCGGCGGCGTCGTGCCGCCCGTCCCGTCGCGCGATGATCTGGCGCAGGCGGGTTTCGCGCTGTCGCTCTACCCCTTCAACAGCATCGCCGCGATTGCGCAGGCGGTGGGCGACCTCTGGTCGCGGGCGGCGAGCGATGGCCGGATCGCACAGGAGGACGAACTGCTGCTGCGCATGCGCCGCGAACTGGCGGAGATCGCCGGGATGGAAACTTATTGGAACATTGCCGACGATCTGGCGGGTCGTCCCCGCCGCGGCGGGACAAGGAAAACACAATGATCGCTCCTCCCAAGGGGAAGACACTGGCCACCGTCGTTGCCGAAAAGGCGACGGCAAATCCCGCGCACCCCGCCATCCTTTATGGCGAAGAGGTCATCGGCTACGGCGCGTTGCGGGATATGGTCGAACTGCGCGCGCTGGCGCTGGATGCGTCGGGCATCCGGGCGGGCGACCGCATCGGCATCCTGATCGGCAATGAGCCGGAATGGGTCGCCATGGCGCTGGCTGCCGCAGCCGTCGGAGCAACGCTGGCGCCGCTCAACACATGGTACAAGGCGGGCGAACTGGCCTGGACCATCCGCCATTGCGGCCTCAGCCTGGTGGTCGCCGCCAGCCGCTTCCTCAACGCCGATTTCGCGGCGATGCTGACAGAGATCGACCGGGAGGGATCGGCGCCTTCCCTACGCAAGCTGGTCTTTCTGGGCGATGCCGTGCCGGGGTACGAGCGTCATGACGCCTTCGTCGACCGGGGCAGGGCCGCGAAGGCGGCGGGCGTGATGCTGGACCCGGAGGCCGTCGATCCGGACAGCCCGGCCTATGTGCTCTACACCTCCGGCAGCACGGCCGAGCCGAAGGGCGTCCTGCTCAACCATCGCGGCGTGGTGGAAAACGGGTTCGAACTCGGCCAGCGCCGGGCGATCGGGCCGCAGGACCGCACATGGCTGGGTACGCCGCTCTTCTACGCGCTGGGGGCGACCAACGCGCTGCCCGCGACCTTCACCGCCGGGGCCACGCTGGTCCTTCAGGGTGCTTTCGAGGCGGGGGCCGCCATCGACATCATCGAGCGGACGGGCGCGACCGTCTATTACGGCACCGGCAATATGAGCCGCGCGATCATCGACCATCCCGCCTTCACCCGCGCGCGCATCGCGACGCTGAAAAAGGGCAATGCCGGGCTGGGCGCGGAATATAAGCGGCTGACGCTGGTGGAAATGGGCATAGAGCAGGCGGTGCCCGCTTATGGCCTGACCGAAACCTACGGCAATGCGGCGGTCGGCCGCTTCGACGATCCGCTGGAGGTCAAGATGGCGACCGACGGCGCCGCCTTGCCGGGGCAGGAGATCCGGATCGTGGACCCCGAAAGCGGCGCGCCGCTGGCGGCGGGTGAGCTGGGCCTCATTCTGGTGCGCGGCAATGTGACGTCCGGCTATCTCGACAATCCGGAGGAGACGGGCAAGGCGCTGCGCCCGGACGGCTTCTTCGACACGGGCGATTTGGGGACACTGGACGGGGAGGGACGGCTGCGTTTCCACTCGCGGCTCAAGGAAGTCATCAAGTCGGGCGGCATCAACGTGTCGCCGGTGGAGGTGGAGCAGTTGCTGACCACCCATCCCGATGTGCGCGATGCCCATGTGGTCGGTCTGGACGATCCGGTGCGCGGCCAGCTGATCGTCGCCTTCGTCGATCCCTTGCGCCCCGTTGACGAGGCGGCGTTGAAGGCCTTCGTCAAGGAACGAGCCGCTGCGTTCAAGGTGCCGCATCATGTCTTCCTGCGTAGCGAGGCGCAATTGCCGCGCCTTGCCACCGGCAAGATCGCCAAGGCGCGGCTGAAGCAGGAAGCGGCGGAGATGCTGGCGTCATGACCCTGGCGGGCAAGACGGCGGTGATCGGTGTCGGCACGTCCAGCCTGGAGCGCGATCCGGACCGATCGGTGTTGCAGATGGCCGGTGCCGCGCTGGAGCAGGCTTTGGTCGATGCGGGCCTGGAAAAGAGCGCCATCGATGGCCTGTGCGTGCAGATCGGCAGTCCGCGCGGCGCGGATTACGACACGCTGGCCCAGACATTCGGCCTTGACCTGCGCTATGCCAGCCAGACCTGGCCGCATGGCCGCTTCACCGCGACGGTGCTGACCCATGCCGCCATGGCGATAGAATCGGGACTGGCTACGCGGGTCGCCTGCATATTGGCGATGAAGAACAGCGATATCGGCCGCATCGGGGAAGCAGGCAATCCCTTCTTCTACGAACAGTTCCGGGAAAATGGCGGCCCCCATGGCGAGGAAGGCCATATCGGCATGGCGTCCCCCGTGGCGGGCGCGGCGATGGCGTTCGACCTCTATTGCCGCCGCTATGGCAAGGATCGCGAACTGCTGGCCGCCATTCCCATGGCTTTTCGCCGCCATGCAGCGCTGACGCCCGACGCGGTGATGCGTGCGCCCATGACGCTGGACGATTATCTGGCCAGCCGGCCCATCATCGATCCGTTGCGCCTGCTTGACTGCTCGCTGGTGGGGGATGGGGCAGTCTGCGTGGTGCTGAGCGCGGCGCGGCTGGCAAGCAGCCTCGCGCGACCAGTGCTGCTGACCGGGATGCAGGGCGTGCGGGCCAGTCGGGAAAGCTTCGTCTTCGCGCCCGAAGGCCTTGGCATGGCGCAGCAATCGCACCGCCGCCGCCCTCTCACGGAGACGCGCAGCCAGCCTGTGCACGCCATGGCGGGCAGCGGGCCGGAAGGCTTCGATCTGGTCGGGGTCTATGACAGCTTCGCGCCGCTGGCGCTCTACGCCCTGGAGGAGTTCGGCTTTTGCGGGCCGGGCGAAGGGCTGGACTGGATACAGGGCGGCCGGATCGAACTGGGCGGAGAACGGCCGGTCAATACGGCGGGCGGCCAACTCAGCCATGCACAGCTCAACGGCTGGGGTCAGGTGGCAGAGATAGTACGGCAGTTGCGCGGCGAGGCGCATGGCCGGCAGGTCGATGGCGCGCGCCGGGGTCTGTGGTGCAGCATAGGCGGTGATGCCATCGCGTTCGAAAGGGTCTGAGGATGACGGAAACGGTCACGCCCGTTCGCAACCGGCTGAACGAAGCTTTCTGGGAAGGGGCGGAGAGGGGACAACTGGTCCTGCCGCATTGCCATGACAGCGGCCGGGCCTTCTGGCCGCCCAGCCCGATCAGCCCCTTTACTGGTGGCGCGGTGGATTGGCGCCAATGCGATCCAGCGGGTCGGGTGGAAAGCCTGATCGTCTATCGTCGTGCCTTCCAGCAATCCTTCGCACACCTCATCCCCTACGGCATTGCACTGGTCGCGCTGGATGCCGGGCTGCGACTGATGGTCCATGTGGAAAATCCCGACGATGCCGGTGCGCCCTGCGTCGGCGCGGCCGTGACCGTCGGCTTTCGCGCCATCCTCCCGGACAGCATGCCGCTGCCCGTCATTTCCAACCCAATCTGATCGGAGAACACAGCATGCCCAGAACCGTCATCGTCGAAGAACTCGGTGCCGCCGACGCCATGAAGATCGTGGACCTCGACCCTGGCATGCCGGGGCCGGGCGAAGTCCGCATCCGCCAGACCGCCATCGGCGTCAATTTTGCGGACGTACATTATCGCCGCGGCACCGCGCCCAAGCATTCGATGGCAAAGCTGCCCATCCCCTTCACGCCGGGACTGGAAGGGGTGGGCTTTGTCGAGGCGGTGGGGGAAGGCGTGGACCAGTTCAAGGTCGGTGACCGCATAGCCTATGCCTCCGCCTCCCTGACCATCGGCGCCTATGCCGAGGTACGCCTGTTTCCGGCTGAACGCTGCTTCATCCTGCCCGACGACATTCGCGACATCGATGCGGCCGCCCTGTTATATCGCGCAATCACCGTGCAAGGGATCATCCGCCAATGCTATCCCGTCAAGGCCGGCGACTGGATATTGCTCCACGCGGCGGCGGGTGGGATCGGCACGATCCTGTCGCAATGGGCCAGCCATCTGGGCGCGTCGGTGATCGGCACGGTCAGCGCGCCGGAAAAGGCGGAACTGGCGCTGTCCAATGGTTGCGCCCATGCCATCGTCCACACGCAGGAGGATTTTGTCGCCCGCACGCTGGAAATCACTAACGGCAAGGGCGTGGACGTTTGCTTCGACGGGGTCGGTATTGCCGTGTTCGTGGATTCGCTGCGCGCCATCCGCCGCTATGGCACCATGGTGTCCTTCGGCCAGGCATCCGGGCTGGTCGATCCCATCGACCCCATCGAATTGCAGCATGAAGGGCTATACCTGACCAAGTTCAGCGGCGGCACCTATAATGACGATGTGGACGAATATCAGGCACGCGCCGCCGACGTCGTCGCCGCGATCCGTGCCGGCGTGTTCAAGCTGGGCAATCACCTGACCTACAGTCTGGAGGATGTGGTCCAGGCGCATATCGATCTGGAAACCCGCAAGACCACCGGGTCGCTCGTGCTGGTACCCTGACGGCCGCCGTCCTTCCCTTCCCCCTGACCGTTTGCTGGAGTATGACATGAAGAAGAACTGGATCGTCACAGGTGCCAGCAGCGGGCTGGGGCAGGAAATCGCGCGGCTGGCCGCCGCGCGGGGCGACGGCGTCGTCGGCACGGTGCGCAGCGCGCAGCAGGCCGCAGCGCTGGAACGGGACATTCCGGGCATCGTCGCCGTGATCGGAGACCTGACGGTTCCCGGCACGCCCCAGGCGCTGGTGCGGCAGGCGATGGACCGGCTGGGCGATATTGACATTCTGGTCAATAATGCCGGCCGGGGTTTCACCGCCGCGGTGGAGGAGGCCAGCGATGCCGAGATACGGTCGGTCTTCGAACTGAACTTCTTCGCTCAGATCGCCATGATCCAGTCCGTCCTGCCCCAGATGCGGCAGCGGCGCAGCGGCACACTCGTCAATGTCACATCCATTTCGGGGTTCAAGCCCTGGTCAGGCACGGGCATATATTGCGCCAGCAAATTCGCGATGGAGGGGCTGGGCCAGACGCTGGCGCAGGAAGTGGCCAGCATGGGCATCCGGGTGATGAACGTCCAGCCCGGCGGATTGCGGACCAATTTCAATGGCGCGTCGCTGGGTGCATCGCAGGTGATGATCGAGGATTACGACCAGACCGCCCATATCGCGCGACGGGCTCTGGCCAATGCGCATGGCAAGCAGCCCGGCAATCCCCATCTCGCCGCGACGATTGTTCTGGCGGCGCTGGATGCCGAGAAACTGCCACTCAATCTGTTGCTGGGAAGCGATGCCTATTCCATGGCGCGGAGCAGAATCAACGAACTTCTCGGTGACATGAACGGCTGGGAGGAATCGGCGGCGGCGATCGGTTTTACTGCGGAAACGGCAATATAGGTTTTTAATCTGGTCACCAAGAAACTGAAACAGGCATCATTATATTGATCCAGCTGGAGCAAGGCTGAAGGGATTTCGCGCGTGTCACGCGTGCGCAGAAACTGCAATGCGCCTTGGCGCTTTCGCGAACACGCGGTCGGCCCGCTTATTCCACACCCAGAGACGATCCTTCTCGTCCACGAACCGTCTCCAGATGGAACTGCGGAACATAGTGGTGAGGTTTCGGGGCTGTCATTTGGTGCTAGCGGTTTCGTGGCCCGCGTAGCTCCGGGGGTGGCCGATATGGCAGCGAGAAAATACGGGAGAATATCGCGCCTTACCATCGCCGCGAGGTAGGTTTGGTCGATCTTACGGCCGATCCCATCCCCTTGTTCTAACCCGCTATATCATCGCGTCGGGATATAACTTTGAGGAGCGGCCCTCCGAGGGCATCAGCCAGGCAGTGAAGCTTACTGGTAAACCCGCCCCGCGAGCGGCCAAGAGCGCGTCGATGAGTCCCCCTTTCCCGCCCGCTGCCGAAACGTGGGCGCGAACGGTGGTGCTGTCGATGCTGTAGTGGCCGCTGTCCGCCATGATCTCGGCGAGCGTCACCGCCACTGTCTCCCAGACCCTCGCTTCGCTCCATCGCCGGAACCGCCGATAGATGGTGTTCCAACTGCCGTATTTGGGCGGCACATCGCGCCACGGAGCACCGCACCGGAGCCGCTAGAGTACGCCGTTGATGATTGAGCGGTTCTGCTCGGGCGGCCTTCCTCGGCCACGGTTCTCAGGCTCCATCGGCAGCAGTCCTTTGAGAATGCGCCATCCCGCTTCGGTGAGATCGCCCCGGCTCAAATCTGCCTCCAAAAGACAGCCTTGAATCAACCCTCTTGCTCAGCGTCAACGCCTATCCCGTATCTCCACTGGACCAATGCCTTGCTGGCCCTCATGATTTTGCTTCAAATGGTCAAAAGATCGATTGAGCAGAGCGACACTAATGCTGCAACGGGATGATGATGAGCAAGAAGTGCCATTGCATTGGCGCGGGCTCTTTGGACAAATTGTCAATGCCCCTGCTGAACGACTTCCTACTCTCCAATCACGTAATCGACCGCGTGCAACCGACCAGCCCTGCAACGGCGGAAGCCATCTTGAACAACCTGATCAAGGCCTTCAGTTAGCGTCCATTCTTGTCTACTGATGTCAAGAATGATCTATAAGACACTGAAATTGCTATCAGCAAGATAAGTTTCAAACAGCAATGGATATGGGTGGATTCAGCCTCCGTGGTAGACGGGTGGTAGACGGGCGTGGTAGATTTTGCCCCATGGTGATGCGCAAAAAGAGCGCCCTGGCGAGGCGTTGGCAAACAGCATGTTTCCCGGTCTGAAGAGGACCAGCGTCCGCTTCACCTGCAACTCAGTGAGTCCGAAAGTCAGCGAAATATTCTCGGGTGACCGGCCTTCCTTCACCAGCCGGGTAAAGGTCTCCCAGCGCGTCACCTCGTCAGGATCGAGCCGGGCGATATTCTCGATCAGCGAAGCCTCCAGCGCCGCCGCATCGTCGCCTGCCTCCATGATCGCGCAGGGCAAGGGATCGACGCTCCCCTCCTCCTGCGCCACTATCAGCGCGGCATGATAGCGCCGCTTGGCCGATGGCGGCCAGTGGCGACTGCTCGCTCTCGGCAAACAGGACCAGTTGCCTCTGGCAGGGTTCGGAATGTCGTGAATATCCGTTCCTATGGGTTCGATGGCAGCGAACGGCTGCTGGAGGTCAAGACCACGCTTGGGCATGCCCGGACGCCCTTCTATCTGTCGAGCAATGAGCTCTCATTCTCGCAGGAGCGTCCCGAGGCCTTCAGGCTGCTGCGCATCTATGATTTTGCGGGGTCGGCCAAGGCTTTCGAGCTGGAGCCGCCGTTGACCGACCATGTCGGGCTGCAGCCGACGGCCTATCGGGCGAATTTCTAGACCGGAAGGTCGTCCTCTCGCTTGGCTTGTTCAGCCGTACCATTTGAACCCGCAATGCCTGGCATCACAGGAGATCGATATGCTCCTTCAGCATGGAGGCCAATTTGGGCAGGCCTTTGCGCTGGAGTTCGAAGATGAACTCGCCGGGAGAAAATGGTGGGTTTCTATAGTCTTGCCGCATGGTTCGCAGGGTGGACAGCGCGTCCCCCGGATAAAGCTCGAACGTGCTGCTCAGGAAATCGTCGGGCGTCACGGCGGTGATGCCGAACGGGGCGAGTGCTTCGTCCGGGAAATCCTTCAGATTTTCAGTGACGATATGCTCGGCGTCCGTCCGGATGGCCGTGGCCAGCACATGGCGATCATCGGGGTCGGGCAAGCTGAGCGCCGGGATGAGCCCTTCCGCGCCGCTGACGCAGCTTTCAGGAAAGGCGCGTTCCATCGCAGCGACCTGGGATTGAATGCTGGGCTCCATGTCCGGCCGCCTGTCGAGCAGATTGCGCGTCCACTCGTCCATGATGGTCGGGGACCAGCGCGCGCGGAACAGCCCTGCTTCGGCGAAGCGAAGCAGGGCATCCCTGACCCGGAAGGGGTAAAGGACGTTGGCGTCGAGAACGACGACAAATCTGTCGGCTATGTCGCTCAATCGGCGTCAAACTCCTGGCCGAGACGCTGCAGCTCGCTCAGCGCGCTGCGTCGCTCTTCGTCCCTTCTGGCCTTGTAGGCCAGCAGTTCGCTCGCCCTTATCCTGCGGTGGGAGCCGACCTTGTGATGGCCGATCACCCCTTCGTCGAGCAGCTTCACTAGGAAGGGGCGAGACACGTTCAGCAGATCGGCGGCCTCCTTCGTGGTGAGTTCCGCCCCATAGGGGACGAGCGTGATCATCTCGCCGCGACCGACATGGGTCAGCACGTCGAGCATGAGCTGTCCCAGTGGCGCGGGCAGCTCGACCTGGACCTGGTCGCCATTCTTCTGCACGCTGAAAGGGAGGCCGTCGGGGGTCAGAGCCTTGGCCAGAAGACGTGCGGCTTCGGAGGCCGCGCGGACCTCATCGTCCGTAGGCGGCCGCTCGGAAAGCGCTTGCTCGCTCATGTCAGTCTCCATTTGGGCTCGGGGTGGATGATAGCTACATAGTGATTTGCCGCCGTAAACGCAATAAGTGCATTAAATGAAATATCTGTAACTGCATATGTTGCCCTATCCGGGGGCGGGTAACGGAATATTCCCGTTCGGGAAATTGCCGTGCCGAGGGCGTCCCCCGTGCTGGGCCGCGCTCTATTCCGCTTCGCTCCACCGAGCCTTCACTTCGCTTGTCTCGGTAGGGTCGGCGCGGAACGCCTCTTTCGAGGACGTTCCAGCGCCTCCCCCCGAACCGTGCTTGCACCTTTCAATGCACACGGCTCTCCATTCCGCTAGTCAACCGGCCGCCGTGGAGGTGGACATGGCATGAGCGACACAGGACGATAGTCCCGCGCCGCCGAGCCGATTGTTTCCACGCCGTCATCGGGCCGCGCCGCTTGTCCTTCAGTCTGTTGGGATGATGCGCTTCAAACGGACCATCGACATCGCCGCAGCTCTCGCATTCGCGAGCGCTGAGGCGCGTGATGATATCGTTCGTGCTCAGCGCAAGGCGTGAGCCGACCGTGGTGTTATCCACGACCGACTGTTGCCAAGGCCGAACGTTCAGGTGCTTCAACCGCCAGAGCATCTGGACCCTCAGTTCACCCCGAACCATGGTTTTCACGCCATAGTCCGTCCCCAATTTCAGATTTGCCATGGCCCGCGCCCGCGTTATGCGCTGCCGCGCCGCGATGGTCGCCAGCAGGCTCCTGAACATGACGAGTTCAAGGCCGTCGAGCGAGCTTTTCACGCCATCGGCGATCGCATAATAATTGGCGAGGCCACGTAGCTCCGAGTTGTAGGCAATGACCATTTCCGCGACACTGGAGTCGAGGAACTGCGGACGTACCCGGCCATTCCTCAGGTCGAGGTTGCCGAGTTTCTTGCGCCTGCAAAACCCATAGACCCGCGACCTCGGCACCCACAGCTTGATATTGCCCCGCGTTGGCCGGCGACGGACACGACGTGATCCGCCACCGACCTTCGACCGCCCTGCCATTGATCCGGCAGACCGCAACGTGAAGGCGCAAACGTGGAAGCCAAGGAACGGCGATCCCTTCGATGCATCACTGACCCGCGTCTTTTCCGGTGACACCTCAAGGTTGAGCCGATCATGAAGGAACGCTTCGATTTCAGCCCTGATCCTTTTTGCATCAGCCTTGCTGCCGATTACACCGACGAGGAAGTCGTCGGCGTAGCGACAATAGCGCAGGCGCCGGAAGTCCGGGTCCATCGGATCGACAGACGAACATGCCTGCCTTTCCTTCGTGACTGCCTTGATCCGTTTCAACAGGTTACGGACCTCGGCATCGTCCGCGCCACCGGCGCGGAGCGCATCGATCTCGGCACGATAATCGGCGATCTGGCGAGATAGACGCGTATAGGCAGGATTTGCCCTGCGCGTTTTTCCCTGATCGAAGCCGACCCGCATTTCCTCCATGAACTCATCAAGCTCATGGAGATATATGTTGGCCAGCAAGGGCGAGATTACGCCGCCCTGCGGGGTGCCGCTATAGGTCCGCTCGAACGTCCAGTCGTCCATGACGCCCGCCTTCAGCATCCTTTCGATCAGACCGATGAACCGAGGATCATCGATGCGTTTCGAGAGAAGCCTGAGCAGGATGTCATGGTCGATGTTGTCGAAGAACCCGCGAACATCCACCTCAATCAGCCATTTCATACCTGTCCAGGTATTACGGCTCTCTTCGAGCGCCGTATGGCAGGAGCGCCCCGTGCGGAACCCATGGCTATGTTTTGAGAACACAGGATCATAGATTTGCGCGAGGACGATCCGAGCCGCTTCCTGAACAATGCGATCATCGACCGTAGGGATGCCCAATGTGTGGATCGGCCTGGAGACGGAACCCGCTTAGATTTCGGCCAAGCCGCTGAAAGTGAACTAAAAATGCTACGGCGCCGGGGTCCCGATCGGCGCCGGTTCGAACCCCAGCACTATCTCAATTTCGCACGTTATTTCAGATAGTTGTGCTGCGCAAGGGCAGGGTTACGCATCGGCGCCGATCCACAGGCAGGGTTACGCATCGGCGCCGATCCACATGCTGGACGTGTTACATCGGGTTCGGATTGAAATTGACCTTAATTTATCATATATGACGCACTAAGCGGTGTCAGCGGTCATATATGGATAATTGAGATGAGCTCGCCCAAGTCGAAATCCGCGCTCGCAAGGCTCGGCCGGGATATGCGCGCAGCGCGCCTGCGCCGCAATATCGCGCGCGCGGACCTTGCGGTGCGCGCGGGCACCTCGGCGAGCACGATCGTGAGGCTGGAAAGCGGCGATCCGGGCGTAGGCATCGGCACGCTTGCCGATGTCCTCGTCGCGCTGGGCCTGATCGATCGTCTCGCCGATCTTGTCGATGTCCGTCACGACGAGCTTGGCCTCGCGCTGGCCGCCGAGAAGCTGCCGCAGCGCGGCCGCACCTTTGCCTCGACCCTTCGCCGCCAAAAGAAGAAGGGCGAGACGAAGTCCGCGTCCGGCGGGGCCGAGGTTAATCCTGACGGCGTCGCCTTCTGATGGCCGACTGGTTCGCGAAGGTCGCGCTCGGCGAGAAGCTGATCCAGGTCGGAGAGCTGCGCTACACCCGCACGGGTCCGCGCCAGTTCTCGGTCTTTTCCTATGATCCGGCCTGGGCGGCGAGCGCGGCGGCCTTCGCGCTGCAGCCCGACCTCCCGCTCGAAGGCGGCCCTTTCCATGCCTCGAGCCAGTCCGGCAATGTCCGCGACGCGCTTGCCGGCGGCATCGCTGACGCCGCGCCCGACACATGGGGGCGAACGCTGCTCGAGCGGACCTATGGCGCGGGCCTTTCGGAATTCGAATATCTCACTCTTTCCGACGACAGTTGCCGGCAGGGCGCGCTGCGCTTCGTCGACGATCAGGGCACGGTCATTCAGGGCGGCGCGCCCGAAGCGGTCCCGCGCCTTGTCGATCTCGAAGCGATTACAGGCATCGCCCGCGCTTATGAGCAGGGCAAGGAGGTCTCCGCGGCCGATATGCAGGCCCTCGCGGGCGCCGGCGGCTCGGGCGGTGCCCGCCCGAAAGCCAATGTTATCGACGATGGCACGCTTTGGCTCGCCAAGTTTACCTCGGTCCACGACCAGCAGCCCGTCGAGCGGGTCGAGGTCACAACGCTCCGCCTCGCCGCTTCCTGCGGCATCCGCGTGCCCGACGTCCGCCTCGAACTCGTCGATACGCCCTTCCCAGTCGCTCTCATCAAGCGGTTCGACCGGCAGGGTGCGGGCCGCATCCCCTATATCTCCGCGCGCACGGCCCTTGGCAAAACCGGAGTCGAGCTTGGCTCCTATACCGAAATCGCCGACTTCATCCGGCAAGCCGGACCCAATCCGGTCGAAGACTTCCTCGAAATCTATCGGCGCCTCATCTTCACCATCCTGGTCTCCAACAAGGACGACCATCTCAAGAACCACGGTTTCCTCTACGTTGGCGCGGACAAATGGCGCCTCTCCCCCATGTTCGACGTCAATCCCGCGCCCGATCGCAACCCGCACCTCGAAACAGCAATCTTCGAAGGCGGCGGTCACGAACGGTCCATCCTGCGAGCGCTCGAAGCTGCGGAATTCTTCGAGATCGCCGACGCGGACGCGCGCGCACTCATCCGCGACATGGCGCAGCGGATAGCCGCCACGTGGCGCGACGCACTCCGCGCGACAGGCATCACCGGCGCGCTCGCCAAGCATTACGAACCAGCCTTCGTTCACGACGAAGCAGGCATAGCGCTTTGTCTTTAATTTCCATATTTGGTAAACACTACACCTCAGTTTGTCATATCTGACATTTTATAATGTCATGGCTATGCAGCGGCCGGAAGCTGGCGTCGCCGGCCGGGAGTGAAACGCTCGCCATCAGCTTCTCGCAAATGCCAGCAGCGGCGCGAAGTCGTGCTGGTCGGCCGCGCGGAGCGCAGCGATATATTCGGCCTGCAAAGTGCCGATGTCGCGCAGCGTCCCGCCGCCCCAGCTGAAGGGCGCGCCGCCGAGCTGGACGATGAGCGAATCCGCCACCAGCCGAGCGTGTCGGCCGTTGCCGTTAGGGAAGGGGTGGATCGCGACCAGCCCGTGGTGCAGCCGGACCGCGATTTCGTCCGGCGGGAAGGACCCATTGTCCACCCAGTAACGCGCGTCTCGCAGCAAACCCCCAAGCTGAATGTGGATCTGCACAGGATCGATGCCGATATTCTTACCCGTTTTCCGGGTCGAACCCGCCCACGACCAGACGTCACCGAACATCCGCTTGTGCAGCTCGAATACAAACCCTTCGGTCAGGATGTCAGCGTCGCGGCGTCGTTCGGTCCAGGCAACCGCGCCATCAATATTGGCCTGTTCGGCTTCGTTCAGATCCGCGCGGGTCGTGATCCAGGTCTGCAGCAGTCCCTCGCGCTCTTCGGCGTCGAGAGGTGTCGCGTCATCGGGCTGCGCGAACAGATCGGTCACAGCGACTCCCAAAGGTCACGATCGCGCAGGGCCGTGTCGATATAGGTCTGGACTCGCTTCTCCAGATCGCGGTCGACCTGCTGATCCTCGAGCGCCATCGAGTGAGAGACGCGCCGCAGCGCCCGCAGGGCAATGTCACGCGCCCGGTGGTCCACCATCTCTGTAAGGCTCGTTTTGGGCACCAGGGCATAGACCAGGATACAGTCCATCGCTTCGGCCGCCCGGCGCAGCGTGTTGAGCTGGATCTTGCCACTTGCTTCCGAGCGCTCGAGGCTGACGATGCCTTGCGCCGTCATGCCGAGCCTTCGAGCCAGCTGCGCCCCGGTCATGCCGATCGCATCGCGGATCGCGCGTACCCATCCTTTGGGGGGCATGGCAAAGCGCTCGATCGGCTTGATCGAGGCCAGTTTACTGTCGAGCCGCTCTCGGGCTCGGTTTCGAATTGCAGGTTTCATAAGGTCCTGCCTTTATAATCCTTGTCAATCCATCAAGCTGAGACTTGATATTATAAGCTATTTGATAAAGCCATAACTTTAATAAAATTCTTGTGAGATAAATACAGGAGTTTACACGTGGGGGCTCGACAGCTCGACGCCGTCCCAACGAGGACGGCCACTATCAGGCGGCGAACAGCTTCAGCAAAGCGCGCAGTCGCTCGGCATCCTGATTGTCGTTCGCGAGAACCTTGGCGACTTCGATCAGCAGTTGCTCGTCGCTCGCCGCCCTTTCCCGCTCCGCATCCGTGACGATCGCTTCGACGCCGGCCAGCTTCCACATCAACGCGGTCTGGTCTGGCGCCGACATCAGGATCAAGGTGCTTTCCAGCGCGCACAGGATATTCATAGGCGTTCGCTTTCATCACAGGCCGCATCCCAGCCGAAGCGCTCACAATCGGCCCGGTAAGCCCTCCCCTTATTTCCTCAGGCAGCGTCGACCATGACGATCTCGCTATC
Source organism: Sphingobium sp. TB-6 (assembly GCF_012927365.1). NCBI lineage: Bacteria > Pseudomonadati > Pseudomonadota > Alphaproteobacteria > Sphingomonadales > Sphingobiaceae > Sphingobium > Sphingobium sp. TB-6. Next base: position 21,955 of record NZ_JABBGL010000031.1, read on the forward strand.
CTCCACCGCAGTGACACGAATCACATCGACATCCTTGATCGCGGCACCGTCACGGGCGTTAACCTGTACCTCGTCGATCTTGATCACCCCGGTAGCGGGAACCAAATAGGCCTTGCGGTCCTTGCCGATCGGATATTCGGCACTCTCTCCAGCCTTCAGGGAAGCGGCAACGATGCGAGCGTCCGTACGAATCGGCAGGGCCTCATTGTCGTTCTCGTAGCCGGACGCCAGCGTGATGAAATGGCCGGCGCGATCGCCCTTCGGGAACGGACGGGCGCCCCAGCTTGGCGCATCGCCGTTCCTGGTCGGCACAATCCAGATCTGGAAGATTTTCGTGGTGACATCCTCGAGATTATATTCGGAGTGGCGCACGCCGGATCCGGCGCTCATAACCTGAACGTCGCCAGCTTCGGTCCGACCCTTGTTGCCCAGACTGTCCTCATGCGTGATGGCGCCTTCGCGAACATAGGTGATGATCTCCATGTCGCGGTGTGGATGCGGCGGAAAGCCGGTCTTGGGCGCGATCGTGTCGTCGTTCCAGACACGCAGGTTGCCCCAGTTCATGCGCGCGGGATCGTGATACCCGCCGAAAGAGAAGTGATGCTTGGCATCGAGCCAGCCGTGGTTGGCGCCGCCGAGGTCTGCGAAGGGGCGAACTTCGATCATGTGATGTCTCCTTTCGAACAGCGTCAGGCTGTCGTTGGAGCTGTTTTAGGCCTTGCGAGAACTTCGATGCAGATAGATAAAGTCGGCGCATTCGTTCGAGAAAGTAGAACAATGAACTCACCCGGCACACCGACATTCGACCAGATCCGGATTTTTCTCACCATCGTCGATCTTGGCAGCTTCGCTGCTGCCGCGCGCAAACTCAATCGCGCGGTGTCGGTGATCAGCTATGGCATCGCCAACCTGGAGACGCAGCTCGGGCTGACGCTGTTCGATCGGGAGGGTACCCGCAAGCCCCAGTTGACCGTGGAGGGCCGCGCCTTGCTCGCCGAGGCGCGCAGCATATCGCATGGCTTTGATGGACTGCGGGCAAAGGTGAAGGGCTTGCTCGACGGGCTGGAGGCGGAGGTCGACCTGGCGGTCGACGTCATGGTGCCGTCCGAGCGGCTGGGAAAGGTCCTGCGCAATTTTGCGACGGAGTTTCCGACGGTTCAGCTTCGCCTGCATGTCGAGGCATTGGGCGCAATCACCGCCATGGTACTGGATCGTGGCGCGGCGATCGGGATTTCCGGGCCATTGGCGGCCGGCGTCGAGGGCGTCGAGTGCATTGCCGCCGGTTCGGTCCCGATGGTCCCGGTCGCAGCGCCCGATCATCCGCTTGGTCGGATGGAACGCATCCCTCCCGGCGCCGGGCGCGAGCATACCCAGTTAGTGCTGACGGATCGCTCCCGCTTCACCGAGGGGCAGGATTATTCGGTGATGAGTCCCAAGACCTGGCGCCTGGCCGATTTGGGCGCCAAGCATGCGCTGCTGCGCGAGGGAATTGGGTGGGGCAACATGCCGCTGCCGATGATCGAACCCGACCTTGTCGATGGCACCTTGGTCCGCCTCGTGATGCCGGATCACATTGGGGGAACCTATCGCTTCGCGGGTGTGTGGCGCAGAGATGCGCCACCGGGACCTGCCGCCTCCTGGCTGCTCGATCAGTTCGTCGCGCTGGGTGCGAACGACAAGGAACTGGAGGGTATGGGTGATGTCTGATCATCCCGAAGGCAGGCCGAAGCGCGGCATGCGGTCGGGCCGACTCGAGGCCTTCACCGATGGCGTGGTCGCGATCATCATCACGATCATGGTGCTCGAGTTGAAGGTGCCGCAGGAAGGCACGCTCGCGGCGCTGTCGGACAGCATGCCGATCCTGCTCGCCTACGTCCTGTCCTTCATCAATGTCGGCCTGTATTGGAATAACCATCACCACCTGATGCAGGCGACCCAGCGAATTGACGGTCGCGTCCTGTGGGCGAACCTCTTCCTGCTGTTCTGGCTGTCGCTTGTGCCTTTCGTCATCCGGTGGTTCGATGCCAGCAGCTTCTCGGCGATGGCGACGGCGTCCTATGGCGTCGTGCTGGGAATGGCAGCGATTGGCTATGAACTCACCGAGTGGTCGATCATCGCCTGCAATGGCCATCAGTCGGCTGTGGCGAAGGCCATCGGGCGCGATTGGAAGGGCAAGATCAGCCTTGCCCTCTACGCCGTCGCTGTGCCCGCGGCATTCTTCGCTCGGCCGGTGGCGATCATTCTCTATGTCGCAGTGCTGCTGTTCTGGCTCGCGCCCGACCGCAGGATCGAGCGCGCACTGGAGGATTAGAGGGGCTTGGCGGCGGCCGGGTGAAGCATGCAGGCGATCGTGCCCGCGAAGATCAGCCCGCCGGCGAGGATGAGCGGGGCAACCAGCCCGCCATGGGTGACGAGATAGGCGCCGATCGCCGCACCGAGGAAGATGGCGGCCACACTAGCGATGCGGCGTGCCCAGTTGGGGTTGGCACCGCCAGCGACGCTGGAATCGGCAGCAAGACCGGTGATGGTGAGCGTGAGGACGGTCGTGGTGAGGTCGGGAACCTTCAACTGGCGGATGGTCGCATTGCGGAAGCCCATGGCGAGCCCGGTCAGCGCGATGATGACATACACGCTCGACCCTGGGGTTTGCGTGGCGATGTCGAACCCGACTGCGACGCCCGCAGCGATCCAGAGGAGGACGGCTTCGGCGGAGGCGGCGACGAGCAACCAACGGCGAAGGGGTGAGCGGGCATGGCGCTTGCCGACGCGGCCGGCAATCAGCGCGCCGACCATGAACGACGCGATGGCAAAGACATAAGGCGCGATCTTGAATCCCGGCGCGCCGCTGGCAGCGAAACCGAGGAAGACGACGTTGCCAGTCATGTTCGCCGTGAAGACCTTGCCCAGGCCCAGCACCGATATGGCATCGACAAGGCCCGTCGTCACCGAGAGGAGCAGTAACAGCCAGGGAAGCGGCGATGCGGCGGGCTTTTCGAGGGTCATGACGGTCTCCGTGAATGTCTATGACCTCCGTCTAACCGCTGTCACCACATCGATGCAGTGGAATAAGATCGATCCTGTCTTTCGATAAAATCGAATAGCAAAGTCAAAAGCGAAAGTTGCTTTCCATGCCCAGCATGGCGATCGTCTTGGCAGGACCGGTCTCACGGATGAAGGCGCCCGGTGCGAAGGCGGACAAGGATGCCGACAATTCCCACTCGGGCATCGCCTGCCAGGCGATCGTCGCTTCGGCCTCCTTGCCGATGAAGCGTGCCTTGCTGCCGCCTGCATCGCGGATCAGATTGCCGGGTATGTCGTACACGCCGTCCGCAATGCTGTACCGCCAGTACGCCATGCCGGCGAGGCTGACTGACACACCACCACCCAACGTACCGTTGATGCGCGGATTGACGCTGATGATATTGGTCGGACCGACCGGCGAAAGCTCGCCGAAATACTTCCCCTTGGGGAAGAGCGCGTTGAACGTGCCGATCTTGCCATCGCCCGCCTTGCCATCGCCGCTGACGACATTGACCCGCAATGTCGCGTCCGGAGCGAAGGTGAGCGCGGCAAACCTGTGGCCGACCTCCGTGCCCAGCGTCCATGCCGAGATCCGCTGCCCTTCGAAATGGCCGAACTGCGCCACCCCCTCGACATTCCAATGCCAGTTGCCACGCACGCCGTTTGATCGCAGGCCGATGCTATGTCGAATTTCGCGCCCTGTCAGTCCACCAAAGCGCGCAAGCCGGTTACGGTAGCCGAGGTAGTAAAGGTCCAGCTCCGGGAGCGTGACATAGGCGCCCCATAACGCCTTGTCTTGAGAGGTTGCGTCGTCGAAGCTGCCGGGACCGGGCTGGACGGGCCGCATGTTCAGCAGGCTGATCCTGGCACGCCCGACCGTGCCGTCTGCCCGCACGCCATCGAAGGCGAGCGGGACATTGGGGCCGTAGCGCGTCCCGACTAACCGTTCGGTGCCGAGCGACAGCATCTGGCGGCCGGCACGCACTGTGACCGGGCCGAGGTCGACCTCGCCGAACCCCTGGAGCAGATCGACCCGCGTCTGATCTATCGGGCTGGCCGATGGGGAGACGCCGAGCGCGTAGGCCAGGATCGGCTGCACGAAAGCTCGCACCTTGCCCACATGCAGATCGGCATAGGGCAGCGCGCGCAACCAAAGATAGCTGTCATCCGGCACGCCCGCACCGCCCCAGAGATTATTCTGATAATTCTCGGTGCGGGCGCGCAGTTCGATGCCGGTGCTCAACCAACTGTCGTCGCCGAGCGGGATATATTTGAGCGGACCGGTCCAGTGATGCGCGCGTTTCTGCGCATCGGCGAGATCGGACCAGTCCTCGTCATAGCGTGTGATGCTGAGCGTGGGGGCCTGCCATGCCTCGCGCTGCTGGGCGCTGGCCGGCGCCGCCAAGGCGCCTGCCAGCAGCCCGGCAGCGATGAGACTCCTAAGCACGTCGCCGCTCCCGTTCGGCAACGAGTGCCACCAGCACGAAGCCGCCGACCAGCCCGACATGCTCGAAGAAGGCATTGGTCGCCATGAAGCGCTCCTGCCCCGCCGGCATCGCCCAGAAGGCATTGGCGGTGAAGGCGGCGAGCAGCGTGAAGACGCCCAGCATGCCAGCACCCAGCCAGACAAAGCGACCGGTCAAGATCAGGATCGGCCCGACAATCTCTATGCCGATGGTCAGCGCCGCCCAGAAGGCAGGCGGGCTCATGCCGAAATGGGCCTGTTCGGCGACGGCTGCTGGCCAATCGGTCGCCTTGACGACGCCGCCCAGCAGATAGGCGCCGACCAGCGCGAGCCGCGCGAGGAACCAGGTGGGGCGCCAGTCGAGGATCGCGTCGACGAAGCGGGGTTCATCCGCGCCGGTCACGGCTTCACCAGCGCATGGATCTCGGCGATGTAGCCGCCGGGGAAGCGGACGATCGCAGACTGGCGATCACTTTCTGCATGCGCGGGCACGAGCGTCTCGACGCCTGCTGTTGTCGCCTTGGCGAGCGTCGCCGGCAGATCGCTAACCTCATATTCCGTCATGTCGCGGCCATAGGGCCAGGGAAGCTGGCCGTCGGAAACGATCACGGCCATCTTGCCATAGCCCGACGTCATCCGGATACGGCGATAGCTCTTGCTTGGCTGGCCGATCTCCGCGCCCGGTGCGGCCCTGTCGTCGGAAGTGACCGTCGCATGGGCGAAGCCGCGCCACTGCTTCACGAACTGGTCTGCAGCATCAGCGGTCAGGTAGATGCGGTTCTCCGGCACGGTCCCGAGGGCAGGATAGTTGGGCTTCGCGGTGTGCCAGTAGAACTGCATGTTCACGCCGCCCGCCCATTGCACCACGACATCGCGGCCGATGGGATCGGGAAAGCTGGTGATAAGACGCGCCGCGCCATGCCGCATGGCGGAAGCGACGGCGGCATCGAAGTCGGTCACGAGATAGCCAGTGCGTTCGGCACCGAACGGGACCGGGATCGGGGTGACGAAACCGAAGACGGAAACGGTGCCGGAGGGGGTCAGCGCAAGCTGTGATTTCGTTTTGCTGTCTGTTGGCGTTACCTGGAAGACGCCCTGCTTGCTCGCGGTGCCGCCGAAGGTGGCGGTGAAGCTGGTGACGAAGCGGTCGAAATCCTCCGGCGCGACATAGACATGGGTAGTGTCATATTGCGGACCGACGGAGAAATCAGTCACCGCGTTCTGCGCGGGTGCCGTGGTTTGCGCAAGCGCGGCGACAGGGCTGCAGGCGACCAGGGCGGTCGCCATCATGAGGACGATGCGGTTCATCTTAGTATCTCCGTTTGGGTAAGTCGGCCGTCCGATGAGGTCGCGAGTATGTTCTACGCGGCCAGAACCGCTCCAACGATCCGAATAAAATCAGAGGCAGCGTTCCAGATTATCGAACAAAGACGGAGCGCCCTCCGATCGGGGGGCGCTCCTCCTCTCAAACGGCCCAGCAGCCGCAGCCCATGACACCCCAGAAGCTCTGAACGTCGGCGGCGGGCACGTCGGCGCCAAGCGCCGCCGCATGATCATGGCCGTGGACGTTGCACGACGAGGCGCAGCCGCATGCCGACGCCATCTTCTTGGCCGTATCATCGCGGCGCCAATGTCCGCCGAAAGTCGCGACCGGCGACCAGTCGGGCATTGCCTTGGGCGCTTCGGGCGCGAGCGGGCCGAAGCTGCCCTCGCCATAGACGATCTTGCCGCCCAGCACGGTCAACACCGAGCGCAGATGCGCGATCTCGCTCTCGGCCACGCTGAAATAATCATCGGACAGCAGCGCCAGGTCGGCCAGCTGGCCAGCCTTGATCTGCCCTTTTTTCCCAACCTCGTTCGAGAACCAAGTGTTCTTCTCGGTCCACAGGCGCAGCGCGGTTTCGCGATCGAGCCGGTTGCGGGTCGGATAAAGCGTCAGACCGCCCACCGTCTTGGACGTCACCAGCCAGCTCAGCGAGACCCAGGGATTGTAGCTGGCGACGCGGGTGGCGTCGGTTCCGGCGCCCACAGGCACGCCCGCATCCATCATGCGCTTGATCGGCGGGGTCGCCTCGGCGGCCTTCGCGCCATAGCGTTCGACGAAATATTCGCCCTGGAAGGCCATACGGTGCTGGACTGCGATACCGCCGCCCAGCTCGGCGATCCGGTCGATATTGCGCTCGCTGATCGTCTCGGCATGGTCGAAGAACCAGTTCAGACCTTGTAGCGGAATGTCCCGGTTCACCTTCTCGAACACGTCGAGCGCGCGGCCGATTGTCTGGTCATAGGTGGCATGCAGCCGCCAGGGCCAGCGGCGCTCGGCCAGCAGGCGGATCACCGGCTCCAGGTCGCCTTCCATCTCCGGCGGCATGTCGGGACGGGCGACGCGAAAATCCTCGAAATCGGCGGCCGAATAGACCAGCATCTCGCCCGCACCATTGTGGCGATAGCTGTCGTCGCCATCGCCCGGTTTGATCTGGATCGACCAGCTGGCGAAGTCCTTCAGCTCTTCCTTCGGCTTCTGCGTGAAGAGGTTATAGGCGATGCGCAGCGTCAGTTCGCCATCTTTGTGCAGCTTGTCGATCACTTCATAATCGTCGGGATAGTTCTGCGATCCGCCGCCCGCGTCGATGACGCTGGTGACGCCCAAGCTGTTCAGCTCGCGCATGAAATGCTTCGTGCTGTTGAGCTGATAGTCCTGCGGTAGCTTGGGCTCCTTCGCCAGCGTCGAATAGAGGATCGTCGCATTGGGTTGGGCCAGCAGCAGACCCGTGGGATTGCCCTGCGCATCGCGGACGATCTCGCCGCCCGGCGGGTTGGGCGTATCCTTGATATAGCCCACCGCCCGCAGCGCGGCGGCGTTCAGCAGCGCGCGATCATAGAGGTGCAGGATGAAGACCGGCGTATCGGGCGCTGCGGCGTTGATCTCCGCGATCGTCGGCAGGCGCTTCTCGGCGAACTGATGCTCAGTGAAGCCGCCGACCACGCGCACCCATTGCGGCGGCGGGGTATTTTCGGCTTGGCGTTTCAGCATGGCCATGGCCTCGGCGAGCGTCGGAACGCCCTCCCAGCGCAGCTCCATATTATAGTTCAGACCGCCGCGGATGACGTGGATGTGGCTGTCGATGAGACCGGGGATCAGGCGACGGCCGCCGGCGTCGACGAGGCGGGCATTGGGCGCGGCGGCGGCCCGCACTTCCTGCTCGGTACCAACGGCGAGGAACCTGCCGTCGCGGATTGCTACCGCCTGCGCCTGCGGATTCTCGCGGTCCAGCGTCGTGACCTTGGCGTTGGTGAGGATGAGATCGGTCTGGGTCATGGCGAAACTTTCCGTGGTGGCAGTCAGGGCGGTTGTGGCGGCGGCGCTGGCAAGCAGCTGGCGACGGGTCATCATGCGTCGCGTTCTCCGTGAGAGGGCAGTTTGCCCAGTACATGATTTACGCAGTCCTGGCGCACGAAGCGGGTCAGTTCAGGAAGGCTGGCGACGCGCTTGGCGACCGGGATCAGCTGTTCTCCGAGCAAGATGCCCGCCAGCCCGACGAGCGCTATAACCGGCGGTGCGGGAGAACGGACGCCCATCAGACTGTAGACGATACCGACGATCAGGCCGGCGCCGAGGGAGAGGATATAGGCTTTCATGTCCGTTCTCCAGCGTTGTCCGGGTCAGCCCTGGATGAAGGCGAGAATGTCGGCATTCAGCACGTCGGCGTTCACTGTCAGCATGCCGTGCGAATAGCCTTCATAGATTTTGAGCGTGGCGTTCGGCAGGATCTCGGCCTGAAGGACACCGGCGTTCTGGTATGGAACCACCTGGTCGTCATCGCCGTGCAGGACCAGCGTCGGCACCATGATTGCCTTCAGATCGTCGGTTTGGTCGGTTTCAGAGAAGGCCTTGATGCCTTCATAATGGGCGAGCGCGGAGCCCATCATCCCTTGACGCCACCAGTTGTCGATGACTGCCGGCTTCACGTTCGCGCCCTCGCGGTTGAAGCCGTAGAACGGCCCTGCTGCGACGTCGCGGAAGAACTGCGCGCGGTTAGCGGCGAGGCCGGCGCGCAGACCGTCGAACACGTCCATGGGCAGGCCACCCGGATAGCGCTCGGTCTTGAGCATGATCGGCGGCACGGCGCTGACTAGCACAGCCTTGGCGACGCGGCCCTGCGGGATACCGAAACGGGCGACATAGGCTGCGACTTCGCCGCCGCCGGTTGAATGGCCGATATGAATGGCGCCCCGCAGGTCGAGATGCTCTGCGACCGCGGCGGCGTCAGCGGCATAATGATCCATGTCGTGACCGGCGTCGACCTGAGCCGAGCGGCCGTGGCCACGGCGGTCATGGGCGACCACGCGATATCCCTTCGAGAGGAAGAACAGCATCTGTGCGTCCCAGTCGTCTGACGAGAGCGGCCACCCATGGTGGAACATGATCGGCTGGGCGTCCTTGCTGCCCCAGTCCTTGTAGAAGATTTGCGTGCCATCGGCGGTGGTGACGAAGCGGGTCATGGCGGGATCCTGGATGCGGGATTTTGGGAAGGAACGGCGTCCGGGCGCGGAAAGGGAAGCACCCGGACGCCGAAGGGTTGAGAGCTTAGTGGGCGCCCTCGGAAGCGTTGAACATGGTCTTGGCGTAGGTGATGCCCAGGCCATAGGCGCCGCCCCACTTCTTCGCGAAACCGGTCGTCATGTCGTAGGTCTCCGTGCGCGCCCAGTCTCGCTGCAACTCGAGGAGATACTGGAGCGAGGTCATCGGCTTCGCACCCAGTTGGATCATGCGCTCGACGGCACGCTCATGGGCTTCTTGGGAGATGTCGCCGCAGGCGTCAGAGATGAAGTAAACGTCGAAGCCCTGGTCGATCGCCGAGGCGACGGGACCGACGATGCAGACCGAGGTCCAGAGCCCTGCGAAAATGATGCGTTCCTTGCCGATGCGGTTCACTTCGTCGATGACCGCTGAGTCTTCCCAGGTATTCATCGACGTGCGGTCAAGCAGCCGTTGGTTCGGGAAGGCGTCGGTGATCTCGCTGAACATCGGGCCGGAGAAGCTGTCGACGGCGACCGTGGTCAGGATGGTGGAGACGTTGAAGCCGGCGGCGGCGTTGGCGACCAGCGCGGCGTTGTTGCGCAGAAGCTCGGTCGAGATCGACTTGGTGGCGAAGGCCATCTGCGACTGGAAGTCGATCATGATGAGAGTGTGGTCGGTCGGCGAGATCAGGGATTTGCCGGGGGTGGGGGTCGCTTTGACGGTCATTTCGGGTCTCCAATCGAAATTCGTTCACTCGGTTCGTTCCGGTGTGATTGGAGGTCTAGCGGGGTCTCTTACTGCTGCGCAGTCTGATAAAACATGCCCTATTATTCGATTAAATAGAACAGTGCGGCGGGGTCGCGGTTAAGGGCCACTTTCGCGGGACTGTCAGGAATTTCGTGTGCGACGAGGCATAATGGGGAACAAGGAGACCCGGTATGTCACGACGCAAAGAACCCTCGATACCGAACGACATTCTCGATCAGCTGCTTGCCGGCACTGAC